>JALCPO010000081.1 GCA_022650455.1 Oscillospiraceae bacterium | reverse complement strand
CTGTTTGACATCGGCAAAAAGGAATGGTCGCACTGGATTATAAGCCGGTGCGGGATCGAAGCCTGCAAGATGCCGGAAGCGGTGCCGTCGGGGACCGAAATCGGGTCGGTTTCCCCGGCCGTTGCGGGCCGGTTTGGATTTTCAAAATCCTGCAGGATCGTTGCGGGGGGACACGACCAGCTTTGCTGCTCCCTCGGGGCCGGCGTGCTGCGCGGGGGGCAGATTATGGACTCCCTCGGCACGACGGAGAGCATGGTCTGCGTCAGTTCGGAGCTGCTTTTAAAACCGGGTATGGCAAAACATAACATCCCGTGCTCCGTTTACCCCGTCCATTCGCTGTATGCCTATATGACGTTCCTGACCTGTTCCGGGTCTTTATTGCGTTGGATGAAAGAAAATATTTTTCATTCCAATGATGAAAATTTTTATTTTTATTTTGACAAATATGTAGAAAATAATTATTCCGGGCCGGGGGAAATTATGGTCCTTCCGTATTTTTCCGGAGCGGGTACTCCTTTTCTCGACTTTCGCGCCAGAGGGATGATAGCCGGCCTGACCCTGGACACAAACCGCCATCAGATTTACCAGGCGCTGATGGAATCGACTTGTCTGGAACAAAAAAGAAATCTGGAAAACATGAAAGACTGCGGTATCGCAACCGACGAGCTGCGCTGCATCGGGGGAGGCTCGCGGTCGCAAATCTGGCTGAAGATCAAAGCGGACGTTACCGGGAGGAGGGTCCTTTCCATGAAAATCCGGGAGGCGGGCTGCCTGGGGGCCGCGATTTTGGCTGGGCTGGGCAGCGGAATTTTCGGGTCGGCGGAAGAGGCGGTCGGCCGGTATGTGAAAATCGGCAGGGAGTATCTTCCCGACCCGAAAAGACGGGAAGCTTATCGGGAGCGGTTTGAAAAATACCGGATGCTTTACCCGGCCCTCAGGCAGATGGGCGTTTGATGGGGAATCGCTGTTGCCGCCCGTTGGAAATAAAAGCCGCGATGCTTTTATGAATGGAACAAGTCCGATCAATAAAGTTTGGAGTGAATGGAATGAAAGCAGCCGTTGTAGAAAAAATTCGAGCCGCAAAGGTGACGGAAGTGCCGGATCCCGTTGTGATTCCGGCGAGCCTGAAGATCAAAGTGGAAGCGTGTGCCGTCTGCGGCTCCGACTTGAGAATTTTTACGAAAGGGGATCCGAGAGCCACGTTTCCGCGCATCATCGGGCACGAGATTGCCGGCACGGTCGTGGAAACTTCGCCGGAATTGGCCGGGTACCGCGTCGGGGAACGCGTGACCGTTGCGCCCGGCCACGGGTGCGGGAAATGCAAATACTGCAGGAACGGGATGGGCAATGTCTGCATCCATCCGCGGCCGAGCGTGGGGTATGCCAGCTCGGGTGGGTTTGCACAGTACATAGTTCCGCCGGTCAATGTCGTTGCAAACGGTTTTGTCAATCCGATCCCCGACAACCTGACCTTTGAACAGGCCAGCATGGCGGAACTCCTCGCCTGCTGCATTAACGGGCAGGAACGTGCCCAGGTCGGCGAAGGCGACACGGTCCTGATCATCGGCGCGGGCCCGGCCGGCTGCATGCACATTCAGCTGGCGAGAGCCCGGGGCGCTTCCAAGGTTCTGGTGGCGAACCGTTCTCCGCGCAGACTCCGGATGGCGGCGGAACGGTTTCATCCGGATGCGGCGTTCTGCGGGGAAGGCGACGCCCTGGTGCAAAAAGTTCTGGCGGAAACGGATGGGCTCGGTGCGGACGTGGTGATTGTCGCGGCCCCGTCGCATGAAGCGCAGGAAAACGCCCTGCGTATGGTCGCCCCGCGCGGCCGCGTGAATTTGTTTGGCGGCCTGCCGAAAGACAACTGCATTTCGCATCTGGAGACGAACATCATCCATTACAAGGAATGCATGCTGACGGGGGCTTCTTCCAGCCTGGGCAGGCAGAACCGGGAGGCGCTCCGGCTGCTGAGCGAAAATAAGGTCGAGCCGATGAAATACATTACGCACCGGTTTACGCTGGACGAATTCGGCGATGCCTTTGCCGCGGTGGAACGGCACGATACTATTAAGGCCGTGGTCTTTCCCTGGAAAACGAAACGGGAAATTTTGGAAATTGGGAAATCGGAATGAAGTATGAAGCGGCGCACAGGCTGATTGTTTCCGAAGTTTCGCGGGCGCTCGACCTGGTGGATCCGGAAAGCGCCGAGTCTCTGGCGGACGCGGTCTGCTCGGCCGAAAAAGTGTTTGTCGTGGGTGTGGGCAGGGTGCTCCTGATGCTTCAGGCGTTTGTAAAGCGCCTGAACCACCTTGGAGTGGAAGCAAATTTCGTCGGAGCGGTCGACGAACCCGCCATTACGGAAAAAGACCTGCTCCTGGTCGGTTCCGGTTCCGGCGAAAGCGCGGTTCCGCTCGCCATTGCGAAGATTGCAAAGCGGTACGGTGCCAAAATCGCCCGCATCGGCTCCAACGCGGACAGCTCCATGAAACAGTATGAGGACCTGCTCGTCCGAATCCCCTGCCGGACAAAATTGAACCGGAAAGACGAAATCAATTCCAAACAGCCGATGAGCAGCTTGTTTGAACAGTCCCTTCTCCTTCTGCTTGACAGCGAGGCGCTGATGATAGCGGAACGGAGAAATATCGGAGACATGTCCGCGCTTTGGCACAGACATGCGAATCTCGAATAGGAGGGAAAACGAAAATGGGCAAAATGATGAAAGCCGCCGTGCTGTATGCCCCGGGTGACCTGCGCTGCGTGGACGTCCCGGTCCCGAAAATCGGAAGGGACGACGTCCTTGTCCGGGTTCACGCGTGCGGTATCTGCGGTTCCGACCTTCCCAGGGTTCTGACGACGGGCACGTATCATTTCCCGACCATTCCCGGCCATGAATTCTGCGGCACCGTCGTTGCGGCGGGTTTGGACGCGGAAAAGGCCCTGCTGGGCCGCACGGTCGGGGTGATCCCCCTGATCCCCTGCCGCAAATGCAAAATGTGCGAAGCGGGCGAATTTGCGCTCTGCGAGCACTATGATTTTCTCGGTTCGCGCAGCGACGGCGGGTTCGCCGAATATGTAAAGGTGCCGGCGGCAAATGTTCTGCCGGTGCCCGACGGTGTGGAAAAAGACGCTGTAGCGATGCTGGAGCCGATCAGCGTGGCCCTGCATGCCGTTCAGAGCTGTGGAGTATGCGCCGGGGAAAACGTTGCCGTGTACGGGCTTGGCGCGATCGGCATGTTTCTTGCGCAGTGGGCCGGGATATTCGGCGCGGAGCATGTTTTCGCGGTCGACGTGGATCCCCGGAAAGTTGCGATCGCCAAAACGATCGGAATTGCCGACGCTTTGACGGCGGGCCCCGGGGTGGAAAGCGCGATTGACCGGAAGACGGGCGGACTCGGCTGCGATGTGGCATTTGAGGCGTCCGGCGCCGCCCCGGCTTTCAATCAGGCGGTGAAGATCCTTCGCACGGAAGGCAGAGCGGGGCTTGTGGGACGGCCGGTGAAAGACCTGCCGATCCGGCCGGAATCTTACGAGAAAATTTTACGGGCGCAGCTTTCCATCCGGGGAAGCTGGAGTTTTCAATTCAAACGGTTTCCACACCTCGCGTGGGAGCAAAGCCTGAAGGCGCTGCAGAGCGGTAAAATGGTGACCGGCCCTCTGATTACGCATCGGGTTCCGTTGGAAAAAACACTGGACGCGATTCGAATGATGGCCGAGAAAAAGGAATTTACACACAAGATTTTGGTTAAGCCGTAAGCCTGCGGTTCGGCGGGTGGAAACCCGGCGCCTCGATTTTGACGCCCTAAGGAAAGGAGAGGAAAACGGCGCGGTTTTCGGGAGTCAAACGGGTGCCGTTCCAATAGATTTCATCTTCATCAAAATCATGAAATTGGTTCAATCAGGAGGAGCATTTGTATGAAATTCGGTAAATTAGCATCCCTGGTTCTTGTATCGGCAGTACTTGCAGGATCTTTTGCCGGCTGTTCCGGGAACAATTCCGTTCCCGCGGGATCCGCCGCTTCCCAGGCGGCATCCGAAGCCGTTTCCCAGGCGGATGCCGTGGGAAAAAGCGGTGGCAAGAAGATCGGCTTTGCGCCGACGACCATGAACAACCCGTATTGGGTCTGCATCGCCAATACGGTCAAACAGCAGGTGGAAGCCAAAGGCGATACTTTTATCTCCGTCGATCCGCAGAACGACCAGTCGAAGATGAATGACCAGATCGGGGACCTTGTGGCCCAGGGAATCGACGCCCTGCTTGTCGCTCCGGTCGATTCCGCCGGCGTCAAGACGGCTTTGGAGCAGTGCAAACAGAAAAACATCCCCGTTGTCAATTTTGATACTCCGGTCAAGGACAAAGATATGGTAAGCACCATCGTCGCGTCCGACAACTACAACGCGGGCGTGGTGGTTGCGAAAGATATGATGTCGAAACTGCCCAAGGGTAGCAAGATCGCCATCATGCACTCGCCGGTCGGCCAGGCATGTATCGACCGGGTCAACGGCTTCAAAAAGACGGTCGGGGATTATTTCGATATTGTCAGCACCCTGGACGGAAAAGGCGACACGGGCGTAACTCTTCCGCTGGCGGAAGACGTAATCCAGTCCACGCCGGACCTGAAAGCGTTCTTCGCGGTAAACGATCCGTCCGCCATCGGTTGTTCCCAGGCGCTGAGAGCACACAATATCACCGGTAAGGTGCTGGTTTACGGGGTTGACGGCAATCCCACCGTAAAGGCGAAGATCAAGGACGGTTCCATCACCGGCACAGGCGCACAGTCCCCCAAGACCATGGGCAAGAAATCGATTGAAGCGGCGTATGACCTGATTGGCGGGAAAACGGTGGAAAAAACGATCACCGTCCAGACATTCCTGATTACAAAGGACAACGTAGACAAGTACGGAGTAACGGACTGGCAGTAAGACGTTTTTCGGGGAAGCGGCTTTCCGCGGCCGCTTTCCCGTAACTTTCAAGTTGAGGTGATCACATGTCTGGCTCTC
>JALCPO010000080.1 GCA_022650455.1 Oscillospiraceae bacterium | reverse complement strand
GATCGCTGCAAGCCCGAACTGAAAAACCAGACTCCTGCGTGCCCGGGAATCCTTGCGGCACACGGGATCCTGACCGCCATCATTACCGACCACCCCGTCATTCCGATTCAGTACCTGCCCCTGTGCGCGGCGCTGGCGGTACGGGAAGGGATGGACCATGACGAGGCGCTCAAAGCGATTACCATCAATCCAGCGAGAATCTGCGGGATCGATTCCAGGGTCGGCTCCATCGCCAGGGGAAAGGACGCCGACCTCACCTTTTTCCGCACGGACCCGCTTTCCCTGAATGCCAAGCCGGAAGTCGTTGTTGCCGGCGGTGTTATCATGAAAAAATCGGAGTGATCGTATATGCGAGAAATTCAGGCGGAGCGGATTACCGCCGAAATCAGCCGCCTCTGCATGGAAGCAAACCGCGTCCTTCCGCGCGATCTGGAACAATCTATCCGCGCCGCCGCCAAAACGGAGACTTCTCCGATCGGCCGGTCGATTCTTGCCGATCTCGGGGAAAACATGGACGCGGCTCGGGAGCTGAACCTGCCGGTCTGCCAGGATACCGGCATGACGGTCGTTTTTGCTGAAATCGGGCAGGATGTTCATATTACGGGCGGACTGTTTGAGGACGCCGTCAACGAGGGCGTCCGCCGGGGATATCGCGGCGGCCTGCTTCGCTGTTCGGTCGTTGCCGACCCGATCCGAAGGGGAAACACGGGGGACAACACGCCCGCCGTGCTTCATATCCGCATTGTGCCGGGCGATCAAATCCGGTTGGTCATTGCCCCAAAAGGCTTTGGAAGCGAAAATATGAGCCGCCTGAAAATGTTTACCCCCGCCGCCTCGGAAGACGACCTGATCGCTTTCGTGGCGGAAACGGTGAAGATCGCGGGCGGGAGGCCCTGCCCTCCGGTGGTTGTCGGGGTGGGGGTCGGCGGCGATTTTGAACAAAGCGCCCTGCTTGCCAAAAGGGCGCTTTGCCGGCCTGTTTCGCAGAGAAACCCCGATTCGTTTTATGCCGGCCTTGAGGACCGCATGCTCCGGAAAGTGAATTCCCTGAACGTCGGCCCGCAGGGCTTCGGAGGCTCTACCACGGCCCTCGCCGTCAATATTGAATGGTACCCCACCCATATTGCCGGCCTGCCGCTGGCCGTCAATATGGGGTGTCATGTGACGCGCCATGAATCCGTGGTGATTTGACACTTTGTCCGTTGGAATTTTTCCGGAATTATGGTATGATCTCTTTGGGGACGGATGAACGCAGTCATCCGAATTTGCAACAAGGAGTTGGAAGAAATGAAGGTCACAATCATAGGCCGGAAGGTAAACCTGAGGAATCATTTCAAAGATCTCGCGGTAAAGAAACTGTCCCGCTTCGACCGGATCTTCGATGAGGACGCGGAAGCCAAAGTTGTTGTGACGCTTGAGAAAAACCGCCAGACGGTCGAAATCACCATCCGTTCGCGCGGGATGTTTTACCGAGCGGAAAAGACGGGGAGTGAAATGAATGCGGCGCTTGACGGCGTCATCGAGTCGCTCGGGAACCAGATTCGCAAAAACAAGAAACGCCTTGTCAAAAAGATCCATTCCGCGGGAGTCGATACGCTTCTGCAGGACGGGGATTCCGAAAACGGGGAAAAAGAAGATTTCCGGATCGTCCGTACCAAGCATTTTGCCGTAAAGCCGATGAATGTGGAAGAGGCTGTTTTGCAGATGAATCTTCTGGAACATCAGTTTTTCATGTTCCGCAATCAGGAAAGCGGAGAGATCAATGTGGTCTATCGCCGTAAAAACGGCGGCTTCGGCCTGCTGGAACCGGACGAAGCGTAAATCGGGACGGGAAGCAGAATAAAATGCCCGGGGGCTTGCGCGGCAGTGCGGCCCCCGGTTTTGTGGAGAGAATTTATGAGTGATTTTCAATTGGTCTGCCCCTGCCTGTTCGGGCTGGAAGGCCCCCTGGCGGATGAACTGCGGAAGATGGGGGCGGAAAATGTCCGTCCCCAGAACGGGCGCGTCGTTTTCGACGGCTCGGAGGAAATGATCGCGCGGGCGAATCTCTGCAGCCGCTACGGAGAACGGGTGCAGGTGCTGATGTCCGTTTTTCCGGCGCGTTCTTTTGAAGAGCTGTTTCAGGGGGTGAAGGCTTTGCCGTGGGAGCGCTGGATCGGCAGGAACGACGCGTTCCCGGTCACCGGTTCGTGCCTTGGCTCGCAACTGGCCAGTGTTCCGGACTGCCAGTCGATTGTGAAAAAGGCGGTTGTCGAACGCCTGAAGAGCCGGTATTCGGTCGGCTGGTTCGAAGAATCGGGCGCGCCGTGCCGGATCCATTTCCTGATTCTGAAAGACCGGGTCAGCGTCATGCTCGACACATCCGGCACCGGGCTTCACAAACGCGGATACCGGGCAAACGCGGCGGAAGCCCCCATCCGGGAAACGCTGGCCGCGGCGATGGCTTATTTTTCGCGTGTCCGTCATGACGCAACCCTCATCGACCCGTTCTGCGGTTCCGGAACCATTCTGGTGGAAGCAGCCCTGCTGGCGCTGAACGTTGCCCCGGGGATCGGGCGAAGGTTCGCTGCGGAAAAATGGGACCGCCTGGATCCGTCCGTATGGAAAAGGGAGAGGGAGCGCGCCCGTTCGCTGGAGATGCACGACGCCGGTTTCCTTGCGAAAGGGTACGATATTGACCCGGCGGCGGTTTCTCTGGCGCGGGAGAACTCCGCCAAGGCGGGAGTGTCTGACCGCATCCGTGTCGTGAAGCGCAGCATTGCGGACTTCAGCGATGACGGGGAGTATGGCTGCGTCATCTGCAACCCGCCGTATGGCGAACGGATGCTGGATTTGCGCGGCGCCGAAGAGCTTTACCGGACGATGGGGAACGTATTCGTCCCGCGGCACGGCTGGAGTTACGGCATCATCAGCTCGGACGAGACGTTTGAAAACTGTTTTGGGCGCAGGGCCGCCCGGCGCAGAAAATTGTACAACGGCATGATCCGCTGCCAGTATTATATGTATTTTGGGGAAAAATCGTAATGTCGCCGGTGTGGGGAAAGGAAAATGCAGAAACTGGTATTTTTTCATACGGTTTTGGAAAGAACTATGTCGAGACGTCCGGCCGTATTTGCTTTCTCTGGAATCCTGCCCAGCTTTCTGTGCTTTTCTCGTCCCGGCGGCGGAAACAAGCCGTTTCACGGGTATTTGTAAAAAAATTATTAAATCCTGCATTTTCTCAAAAAAGCTCTTGATTTTTTGCGGAGAAGTAGATAAAATATATCTTAGCACTCGGGACTAATGAGTGCTAACAACAAAAAATCTTTAAGGGGGATATATCATGACAGTGAAACCATTGTTAGACAGAGTCCTGATTAAAATGGAAGAAGCCGAAGAGACCACGAAGAGCGGCATTATTCTGGCTGGTTCCGCAAAGGAAAAGCCCCAGATTGCAGATGTGATTGAAGTTGGTCCCGGCGGTGTCGTGGACGGAAAAGAAGTTAAAATGTATGTCAAGAAAGGGGACCGCGTCATTACCAGCAAATACTCCGGCACCGAAGTCAAGCTGGACGGCCAGGACTATACAATTGTCCGCCAGAGTGATATTCTTGCGGTCGTCGGCTGAACCGGCCCGCAGCTCTTAAAAAAATATAGAAAATACGGAGGAATCAAACTATGGCGAAACAGATCATATATGGCGAGGAAGCCAGAAAAGCTCTTTTGAACGGCGTGAATCAGCTTGCCGATACAGTTAAAATTACACTCGGCCCGAAGGGGCGCAACGTCGTACTGGACAAGAAATACGGTGCTCCGCTCATTACAAACGACGGCGTTACCATTGCAAAGGAAATCGAGCTCGACGACGCGTTTGAAAACATGGGCGCCCAGCTTGTTAAAGAAGTCGCCACCAAGACGAACGATGTCGCCGGCGACGGTACGACGACCGCCACGCTGCTTGCCCAGGCTCTGATCCGCGAGGGCATGAAGAATGTTACGGCGGGCGCGAACCCGATGGCGATCCGCAGCGGAATCCAGAAAGCGGTGGACAAGGCTGTCGAATCCCTGAAGAAAAATTCCCAGAAAGTTTCCGGGCCGGACGACATCGCCCGTGTCGCATCCATTTCCGCGGCGAACAACTTTATCGGCAAACTGATTTCCGAAGCCATGCAGAAGGTGACGGCCGACGGCGTCATCACCGTGGAAGAATCCAAGACGGCGGAAACATATTCCGAAGTCGTGGAAGGCATGATGTTCGACCGCGGCTATGTTTCCCCTTACATGGTGACCGATACCGAAAAAATGGAAGCGGTCATTGACGACGCGTCGATCCTCATCACCGACAAAAAGGTTTCCAACATTCAGGAGATTCTCCCGCTCCTCGAGAAAATTGTCCAGTCCGGCAAGAAACTCGTCATTATTGCCGAAGACATTGAGGGAGAGGCCCTCAGCACCCTGGTGCTGAACAAACTGCGCGGAACCTTTACCTGCGTGGGCGTCAAGGCTCCGGGCTTTGGCGACAGGCGCAAAGAGATGCTGCAGGATATCGCCATCCTGACGGGCGGCCAGGTGATTTCTTCCGAACTCGGCCTGGAACTGAAAGACGCCACTATGGATCAGCTCGGCCACGCACGTCAGGTCAAAGTCGACAAGGAGAATACCATCATTGTCGACGGCTCCGGCGACAAGAAGAAAATTGCCGACCGTGTCGCCCAGATCCGTGCGCAGATTGAAAAGACCACTTCCGATTTCGACAAGGAGAAGCTGCAGGAACGTCTTGCCAAACTTTCCGGCGGCGTAGCGGTCATCAAAGTCGGTGCCGCGACCGAAGTGGAAATGAAAGAAAAGAAAATGCGTGTGGAAGATGCCCTCGCAGCGACAAAGGCGGCCGTCGAAGAAGGCATTGTGGCCGGCGGCGGCGTAGCTTTGATCAACGCGGTTCCGGCTGTGGAGGAACTGGTCAAGAACAGCGAAGGCGATGAAAAGACCGGTGCGAAGATCGTTCTGCGCGCTTTGGAAGAGCCGGTGCGCCAGATTGCCTCGAACGCGGGGCTCGAGGGTTCCGTTATCATCGATACGATTAAGAAAGCCGGAAAAGTCGGTTACGGCTACGACGTCGGCACGGACAAATACGGCGACATGATTTCTTCCGGCATTGTCGACCCGACCAAGGTTACGCGCTCCGCTCTGCAGAACGCCGCTTCCGTTGCGTCCATGGTCCTTACGACGGAATCCCTTGTTGCGGACAAGAAGGAACCTGCTCCGGCTGCACCCGCGGCTCCGGCCGATGGCGGTGCCGGCGGCATGTATTAATCGAAAAATCAAATCGGTTTTCGGCGGGCGCTTCGGCGCCCGCTTTTTTTGTTGGGAGCAAAAAACCGTTTCTCTCATAAAATAATGGGGGAGGTGGTTTTCTTGTATCTGTAACCACAATACGACGGTTTGGAAAAACTTTTAAAGC
>JALCPO010000079.1 GCA_022650455.1 Oscillospiraceae bacterium | reverse complement strand
AATAGGATGGCCTCCTGACCGGTTGGTGTGTCACAACTCAACTGTAACACAGGCTTTTTCTATTCGCTATCTTTGTTTACCTCCTGTAACGCATCTATTGTAAACCTACAACAAAATCGGATTCTATTGCAAGAATGCCTTGACAGATGCAGTAAAAATCGGTATAATCAAATTATGTAGCATGATTTGCTAATAACCCCTGCCTTTTGGCGGATGGGAGGGAAGATAAATGGCTGAGATCAGAGTAAAAGACAACGAATCCCTGGACAGTGCTCTTCGTCGTTTCAAGAAGCAGTGCGCCAGAGCTGGAGTTATTGCTGAGGTCCGCAAAAGGGAAGCCTATGAAAAGCCTTCTGTAAGACGTAAGAAAAAATCCGAGGCGGCGCGCAAACGTAAGTTTAAATAAAAAGGTTTCAAAAAGTTCCATTGTTTGAAAAGCGGGCATATGCCCGCTTTTTTAGGGCCCGAAGTGAGAGGGAGGTATCTGCTTGCCGTTCTTGATCCCGACGAGAGCGCTGACAAAAGTTACGGACATCACGCCGAAATTGCTGAGAGACATGAAAGTTGAAGCCGTTTTGCTGGATGTTGACAATACGCTGGCGCTGCACGGCTCGCAGATACCTTTCCCGGGGACGGTCGAGTGGTCCCGAAAAATACGGAGCGCAGGGTTTAAAATCATCATTATGTCCAATAATTTCAGCAGACGTGTCCGGCCGTTTGCCGCAAAATACGGTTTGCCGTTCGTATCCATGGCGTTTAAACCCCTGCCGATGGCGTACCTGCGGGCGGCGCGCCGGCTGGGGGTGGACAGGGGAAAAGCGGCGGCTGTCGGGGATCAGATTTTTACGGATGTTTTGGGGGCGAACTTGGCGGGCATGAAGTCGATTCTGCTTCTCCCCGCGGCCGAGGAGAATTCCCTCTCGTTCCGGATCCGCCGCGGGCTGGAAAAGCCGCTCCGCCGGAAAATCGGACGGAACGCCTGAGTGGAAAAACAAAAAAGGATGATTCAAATGGGAGCAAAAAAGATACTGGTTTTGCTCGGCCCCAACCTGAATCTGGTCGGGATTCGGGAAAAGGGAGTTTATGGAGATGAAACGGCGGAAAGCATCAATCTTCAGATCGTGGAGCATGCCCGGAAGATGAATTTTGACTGCGATATTTTCCAGTCCAACCACGAAGGCGATCTGATCGACCATATCCATGCGGCGCGAAACGTCTACAACGGCGTCATCATCAACGCGGGAGCGCTGACGCATTACAGTTATGCTCTGCGCGACGCGATCGCCTCGGTTCGCGTTCCGTTCGTGGAAGTGCATATGAGCAATATCTACGCCCGGGAAGAGTTCCGCCACCACAGCGTTATTGCCCCGGTGTGCGCGGGTCAGATCGCCGGCTTTGGAAAGAACGGCTATTTTCTCGCCATGGCAGCCCTGCGGGACCTGATGTAATCCGTACGCGGCAGCCTCGGAGGCGGTTCTGCGGTTTGCCCCGGAAGAATGAATTTGCGGTTTTCCCTTGAAAATCGGTGGAAAATATTATAAACTATCAGTACAGCATACCAAGAAGGAAAAAATAAACGGAGGATTGGACCAATGATATCTGCAGGCGATTTTCGAAACGGTGCCACGTTCGAAATGGAAGGCAGCGTTTATTCTATTATTGAGTTTCAGCATGTAAAGCCCGGGAAAGGCGCGGCGTTTGTCCGCACCAAGATCCGGAATATCATTACCGGCGCGGTTACGGAGCGCACCTTCAACCCGAACGATAAGTTCCCCACGGCGTTCATTGAGCGCAAGGACATGCAGTATCTTTACAACGACGGCGATTTATATTATTTCATGGACCCGGAGAGCTTTGAACAGATTCCCATCAGCAAATCCATCCTCGGCGACAACTTCAAATTTGTAAAGGAAAATATGGACTGCAAGATCCTTTCCTACAAAGGCAATGTTTTCGGCGTTGAACCGCCGAATTTTGTGGAGCTCGACATTGTGAAAACCGACCCCGGCTTTAAAGGCGACACCGCCACAAACGCGACAAAACCGGCGGTTGTGGAAACAGGAGCCGAAATCAAGGTCCCGCTTTTTATCAATGAGGGCGAAAAAATCCGGATCGACACCCGCACGGGCGAATATATGGAACGCGCATAACGGATAATATCGGGAGAGATCTTAAACGGCGGAGATTAAAATAAGGGAGGCATATTCATGAAAAACACGGAACGGGTTTCGTATATTCGGGGACTGGCAGAAGGGCTCGAGCTGGATGAAAACAAAAAAGAAGTGAAAGTCCTCAATGCCATCATCGACCTTCTGGACGACCTCGCTCTTTCCGTATCGGAAATGGAAGACAATGTGAACGATATGGCCGACCAGCTGGATGCGGTGGACGAGGACCTCGGCTCGCTGGAAGACGATTTCTACGACGACAGCGAAGACGGGGAAGAAGAAAACGACGAAGAGGACGAGGCTTCCGACAACGACGATTCCGGCTGTTATTATGAAGTGACCTGTCCGAATTGCCATGAAACGATCTGTCTGTCGGACGATCTCATCCAGGCGGGCCAGATGGAATGCCCCAACTGCGGCGAGACGCTTGAATTCGACTTCGGAGACGAGGAAAACGGTTCTTCCGAGCCGGAATCCGGTGCCGATTCCGGTGCCGATCCGGAACCCGAAAACTGAATCCCCCGATTGTTTCCATTTCATTCGGAAAAGATTATGGAATGAGTTCGGTATTCCCCGGGCTCATTCCTTTTCGCCTGTCTTTTTCTCTATTGAAAAATTGTTAATTTCTTGACAAATGGCTCCCGTGCGGTTATACTGGTAAAAGTGTATCATATGGTACAGAAATATGGAATAGGTATGAAAGAGATTCAAAAAACAGACAGCTTTTTCAAAATTTTTTCCCGGACCTTTTTGTTTCGGAAGGCAGCGCTGGAACTCCGGTCGGATGTTTTTTATTCCCCCGAGTGCACATGCTGGCTTTTTGAGGCGGGTGAGAAAATCTATACCCGTGAAAATTACCGGAGAAGCATGGGGATCGTTTTGTCCGGAAAGCTCAGAGCCGTTAAAAATACTTTGAGCGGCTCCGCGGTCGTGATGAACGCATTTTCCGCCGGAGGGGTATTCGGCGTTGCGGGTCTGTTTCATCCGGTCCGCCGCTATGTCTCCGAAATTGAGTCGGTGAGCCGGAGCCGGGTCCTTTTTCTCCCGCAGTCCCTGCTGCACCGGCTGTTTCTGCGGGAACCGGCCGCCGCCGAGAATTATATCGCCTTTCTCTCCGACCGGATCTGCTTTTTGAACAGCTGTATCGATTCTTACACCGGCGGGCCGGCCAAGAACCGCCTGCTTGCGTTTCTGCTTTCTCTTCCCACGGTTTCCTCCGATCCGCCTGCGGTGGAGCTGCCCTATTCCATGACCCGCCTTGCGGATTCCCTCGGCATCGGCCGCGCGTCGCTGTACCGCGCCTTCGACGGGCTGATCCGGGACGGAACCGTCCGGCGTGACGGCAAAAAAATCATTTTATGCAGGCGGAACGGGACGCTTTCCGGGTCATCGCTTTTCCCGGGAAACGGCAATGGATGAAAGAGGGAAAATTATGAAGTTCGAAGTTGCAAAACGAATCGTTTCCGCCGCCCTGACGGCTGCGGTCGTGCTGTCCGCCGCGGGATGCTCTTCCGCGGGCGGTGCGGCGCCGGGCGGGAGCAGTTCCGCTTCGGCGGCTCCTTCGGCCGCATCGTCCCAGGCCGCCCCGTCGGCCGCTGCAAAAACCGCCATCCGCATCGTTGCCCTGAAAGGCCCGACCGGCCTCAGCATGGTCAGGCTGATGAGTGACAGCGAGGAGAAAAAAACGGCGGGAAACGATACGTTTTCCCTGGCCGCTTCCCCGGACGAGGCGGTTTCCAAAATCGTGAGCGGGGACGCCGACGTGGCCGCAGTCCCGACCAACCTTGCCGCCACCCTTTACAATAAGACCAAAGGGAACGTCCAGCTTGCGGCGCTGACAACCCTGGGCGTTCTTTCCGTCGTGACCGACGGGGAAAACGTGTCCGCAGTCGGGGACCTGAAGGGGAAAACGGTTGTTCTGTCCGGGAAAGGCGCCGTCCCGGAATATGCGCTGAACTATATTCTGAAGCAGAACGGGCTGGAGGCCGGAAAAGACGTCAAGGTCGAATACAAGGCGGAGCACGCCGAGGTGGCGTCCGCGGTCATCGCCGGGAAAGCGAAGATCGCCGTCCTTCCGGAGCCTTACGTCACGCAGGTCACGGTGAAAAATAAAAAGGCCAAAATCGCCCTGAACCTGACGGACGAATGGAAAAAAGCTTCGAAAGGCGCCAGCGTCCTCACCATGGGCTGCCTGATCGTCCGCAAAGACTTTGCCGCCAAGAACCGGGACGCTTTTAATACGTTTTTGAAAGAATACAAAGCGTCCGCGGAATACGCCAATTCCGATGCTGCGTCCGCCGCCGAGCTGTCGCAGAAGTACGGCATTATGGATGCGGCCGTCGCCAAAAAAGCGATCCCGAACTGCAGCATCGTCTATTTTGACGGCGGCGACATGAAAGCAAAAGTTCCCGATTTTCTGAAGGTCCTGTATCAGGCCAATCCGAAATCGGTCGGGGGGAAACTGCCGGGTGATGATTTCTACTATAAAAAATAAAATCCGGATTCGGGGTTTTGCCGGGAAGCTTCTGGTGGCCGCCTTCTGGCTCGGCGTCTGGGAAGCGGCTGATCGGATTGTGGGGCAGGAGATACTGGTGGTATCTCCTGCCTGCGTTTTGGAACGGCTGGCCCAGCTTGCCCGGCAGCCGGATTTCTGGCTCACAGCTTTTTTTTCCATGGCACGGATTCTGGAAGGGTTCCTGCTGGGCGTCCTGTCGGGCGCTCTGCTGGCCGTTTTATCGGCGCGGTTCACGGTCTGCCGCGCTTTGATCCGGCCGGTTGTAAGCGTGGTCAAGGCCACGCCGGTCGCGTCCTTCATCATCCTCGCGCTTGTCTGGATGCACGCGGACTTTGTCCCCGTTTTTTCCGCGTCCCTGCTTGTGGCCCCGGTCGTCTGGGGCAACGTGCTGGAGGGGATTCAGAAAACGGACCGGAATCTTCTGGAGATGGGGCGCATGTTCCGCTTCGGCGCCGTGAAAACGGCCGGCCGCGTTTACGTCCCGTCCGTCATGCCCTATTTCATGTCGGCGTGCACCACGGGCCTGGGCCTGTCCTGGAAAGCTGGCGTCGCGGCCGAGGTGCTGTCGAGCATACCGCTTTCGATCGGCGGAAAAATCTACGACGCGAAAATATATCTGGAAACGGCCGATTTGTTCGCGTGGACGGCCCTTGTGATCCTGCTGAGCGTTTTGCTGGAGCATCTGATGACGTTCCTGATGCGCAGGGCCGCCGCAAAATTCAATTTCGGCCTTTGAGGCTTGAGGGAAGAATTACCATGAGACTACGGGTTCGGAATGCGGTCAAGCGGTTTGGGGACAAAAAAGTTCTGGACGGCTTTTCCATGGATTTCCCGGAGAAAGGGATGGTCTGCCTGTTCGGCCCGTCCGGCTGCGGAAAAACGACTCTTTTAAGCAGTATCGCCGGGCTGTCCCCGCTGGACGGCGGGGCGGTGGAAGGAAACCGCGGGATGAAAATTTCCTGCGTGTTTCAGGAAGACCGGCTTCTGCCGTGGCTTTCCGCACGGGAGAATATCGCGGCGGTTTTCCGCAGCCGCGGGGACGGTCTGGCGCAGGCGGACCGGTGGCTGCGCCGCGTGGGGCTGGAAGGGGCGGAGGGAAAACTCCCGGGCCAGCTGAGCGGCGGGATGCGCCGCCGGGTGGCGATTGCCCGTTCCCTGGCGTTCGGCGGGGATCTGTTCCTGCTGGACGAGCCGTTCCAGAGGCTCGACGCGCGCACGAAAAAACAGGTGATGGAGCTGACCGGCAGCGAGGCGGAGGGGCGCCTCGGCATTCTGGTCACACATGACGCGGGAGAAGCGGAAGCCATGGCGGATGTGACTTATATTCTGGATG
>JALCPO010000078.1 GCA_022650455.1 Oscillospiraceae bacterium | reverse complement strand
CTCTCCGTCCAGAAGTACTTGCATACTCTCTGTTGAATTACGGGTTCCTTTTTCCTTACTCGTTGTTTAATTTTCAAGGTCCCATGCGGCTTCCCGGGCTCTTATCCCCCGCTCCGCCGCGGCGCCCTTCCTGTAAGGCGCTTCACTATAATACCAAACCATTTCTCTGTTGTCAACCCCTTTTTGTAATTTTCCTGCAAAAGATCCGCCGTCTGAAAAAGCACTTGCATCAGGATGCCCAATGTGATAAAATAAACACCGTTACAGACGCGGGAGTAGTTCAGTGGTAGAGCGTCAGCTTCCCAAGCTGAATGTCGCGGGTTCGAATCCCGTCTCCCGCTCCAGCAGCAAGCCGCCGCGGACTCGCGCCCACAGTTTTGTGGGCGCGTTTTTCTTTGCGCCCGCGCCGCGGTCTGCAAAAGGTGAAGCAGGACCGAGGCGATGAGCTCCGGTCCTTCTCTTTCCGGGCCCGGCGGAGAAAATCCCGGCTGTTTATCGGCCTTTTCCCCAATATGCACTCTCGAACTTGCATCTCCGGCATTCCATGGAATCAGATTGACAAGCTGCTGAATCGCAGCATACTATAAGACAGAGCCCCGTAATTTAAGGAGGGTATGGAAAATGTCCTATTCCAACAACTGCAATTCCAGCTGCAACTCCAACAATTCCAACAGCGCATGTGTTCTGAAAGAGATTATCGACCATCTCGACGATCTGGACACGAAAGATTTATGTACGCTGCGGGATCTGATCGAACGGATCCTCAGCTGCCGTTCATAAACAAAAAGCCGCCAAAACCAACAGCAATCCGACCAGACTGCCCCCGGCAAAGAAAACCGGCCACGGCTGGAGAATGACCCGGCCGGGATAGAATTACCATAAATTCAGGAAGCCGACGCCGTTCTTCGGTCGCCGGCTTCCTTTTTTATACGGCTTTTATCCGGACAGAGACCGATCCAACGGTTGAAAGCCGAAAATCAACGGTCCCATTTGTCGCACAGAGCAATAATCTGATCGGTAAACTTCGCAAGGTCCTTGTTGGCCCCGCCTTCGTTGTGCCGGATCACGCCGAGAAGCCGCTGGCCCGCCGCAAACAGCCGCCCAAATGCGGAAGACGCTTTGGAGCGGCCTTTCCGGGAACGGAGGGTTTCCGGCGGGATGCCTTCCTCGAGGATCCGGTCCGCGGTCAGGTCGGCGACCGCTTCAAAATTCGGGACAAAGGCGCGGAAGCCGCGGCGTTTCAGCTCGCCCGCGAATGCTTCCGCCGAAATTTCTTCGCCGTGGACAACGAAGACGCGGCGCGGCTTTTCGCGGTACGATCCGATCCATCGGAGCAAACCGGGGCGGTCGGCATGGCCGGAAAGAGCTTTAAAATTGTGGATTTGTGCTTCCACTGCAATTTCTTCGCCAAACAATTTGACCTTTTTGCTCCCGTCGATCAGCATGCGGCCGAGCGTGCCCTCGGCCTGATAGCCGACAAAAACGACGGAACATTCCGGGCGCCAGAGGTTGTGCTTCAGGTGGTGGCGGATCCTGCCGGCCTCGCACATGCCGCTGGACGACAGGATGACTTTCGGGACGCCGTCCTCGTTCAGCGCGCGGGACTCTTCCGTCGTTTCGCAGGTATGCAGATTTGAAAAATTCAGCGGCTGGAATCCCCCTTCGATAACGCGGATGGTATCCTCGTCCGCATAGCCGTGCAGGTCGCCGCTGTAAATTTTCGTCGCTTCCGCCGCGAGCGGGCTGTCCACATACACGGGGAAATCCGGAACGCTTTCCACCAGCCGCCGCTCCTTCATCTCGCGGATAAAATACAGAAGCTCCTGCGTGCGGCCGACCGCAAAGCTCGGAATGACCACGTTTCCGCCCGCCGCGAGCGTCCGGTCGAAGACCTGGGCGAGCTGCGGGATGTAATTTGCGATGGGCTCGTGCTCCCTGTCGCCGTAGGTGGACTCCATGACAACGTAGTCCGCCTCCGCGATGTACTGGGGGTCGCGGATGATCGGCTGGTTCAGGTTGCCGATGTCTCCGGAAAAAACGATTTTTTCCGTCCTGCCGTTTTCCGTCGCCCAAATCTCGACGGACGCGGAGCCGAGGAGATGCCCCGCGTCCGTCATGCGGAACTTCACGCCGTCGCAAAGCTGCACCGTTTCCCCGTAGCTGCACGGAACCAGCCGCTGCACCGCGGCTTCCGCATCCTGAACGGTGTACAGCGGCTCTTCCGGCTCCTTCCCGGCGCGCCTGCCCCTTCGGTTTTCATTGCGGGTATCCATTTCCTGAATATGGGCGCTGTCGCGCAGCATGATGGAGAGCAGGTCGCAGGTTGCTCCCGTCGCGTGGATTTTTCCGCCGTACCCTTCCTTCACGAGAAGGGGAAGCCGGCCGCTGTGGTCGATGTGGGCGTGCGTCACCAGAATGTCGTCGATCTGGGAAGCGTAAAACGGCAGACGGTTGCCCTCGTATTCGTCCGACCCCTGCTGCAGGCCGCAGTCGACCAGGATTCTCCGGCCGCACGCTTCCAGGCAGTGGCAGCTTCCGGTTACTTCTTTGTCCGCTCCGTAGAAAATCAGCCGCATAACGTTTTCCTCCGCTGTTTTGATTGGAACCGGAAATCTACGCCAGAACCAGTTCCACCGGGCAATGGTCGCTGCCGGTCACGTCGGAAAGGATCCTGCTTTCCCGGATCCTTTCTTTCAGGGAATCGGAAACCAGAAAATAGTCGATGCGCCAGCCCGCATTCGTCCGCCGGGCATGGAACCGGTAGGACCACCAGGTATAGGCCCCGGCCGCGTCGGGGTGCAGGAACCGGAAGCTGTCGGTAAAGCCCGACGCGAGCAGTTCCGTCATTTTCTGCCGTTCCTCATCGGAAAACCCGGCGTTTCCGCGGTTGCTTTTCGGGTTTTTGAGGTCGATTTCCTCATGGGCCACGTTCATGTCGCCGCACGCCACCACCGGCTTTTTCGCGCCGAGGGACTTTAAATAGGAACGGAACGCGTCTTCCCAGCTCATGCGGTACGGCAGGCGCGCAAGCTCCTGCTGCGAATTCGGCGTATAGACGTTCACAAGATAAAACTCCGGAAATTCCAGCGTGATGGAGCGCCCTTCGCCCTCGTGCTCCGGGCTGCCGATGCCATAGCCCACGGAAAGCGGCTTGACGCGCGTAAAAACGGCGGTGCCGGAATACCCCTTTTTTTCGGCGGAATTCCAGTACTGCTCATAGCCGGGAAGAACGATCTCCGCCTGCCCCGGCTGCATCTTCGTTTCCTGAATGCTGAAAACATCCGTGTCCGAAGAAGAAAAGAAATCCAGAAACCCTTTTTTCAGACAGGCACGCAGCCCGTTGACGTTCCAGGATATCAGCTTCAATCCGCTTCCGCCTCTCTTTCCGCCGCACGACCGGTATGAATTTGTCTTATTATATCATATCCCGCCGCGCGGCTGCAAAATTATTTTCCGCCGAGCCGCGGAGCGGAAACAAAAGATTTCCTTGTGGGATTGTTGGATTCGGGCTATAATAATACTTATATTCTCAGAAACACGGAGGGCTTTTCATGAAATATCCCGTGGTCACGATAAAGACCCAGAAAGCCGCAATCGAAATCGAGCTTTACCCCGAGGTTGCGCCGAACACCGTCAAGAATTTCATCTCCCTGGTCCGGAAGGGCTTTTACAACGGAACCACCTTCTACCGGATCATCCCGAAATTTATGATCCAGGGCGGCGACCCGAAAGGAAACGGCACCGGGGGGCCCGGCTACTGCATCCGCGGAGAGTTCACCGCAAACCGCTTCCGCAACGACCTGAAGCACACGCGCGGGGTGGTTTCCATGGCGCGGTCGGTCAACCCGAACAGCGCGGGCTCCCAGTTTTTCATTATGGTGGACGACGCCCCCTACCTCGACGGCGAATACGCCGCGTTCGGCAAAGTCGTTTCCGGCATGGAAGAGATCGACCGGATCGTTTCCGTCCCGCGGGACTACGACGACAAGCCGTTCGAGGAACAGAAAATCGAGGCCGCCACGGTCGACACCTTCGGCGAAACCTACGGCGAACCCAGGAAGGTTTAATTCCCCATGCATCTGCTGCGCAAATTCATCCGCTATTACCGCCCCTACCGGGCTATTTTTTACTTCGACATGTTCTGCGCGCTGGTCCTCTCCGCGGTGGACGTATCCTTCCCGCAGATTCTGCGGGTTCTGGTGAACGGGATCTTTGCCCGGAGCCCCGGGGAAATTCTCGGCCGCCTTCCGGTTATCGCGGCCGGCCTGCTCGTTCTCTACCTGATCCGTTTCGGGTGCCAGTACTACATCACCTCGTGGGGGCACATCATGGGCGCCCGGATGGAAAGCAATATGCGGCAGGACCTGTTCGACCATTACCAGCGCCTGTCGTTTTCCTACTACGACCGGAACAACACCGGCGAAATGATGAGCAAGCTGGTTTCCGACCTGTTCGACATCTCCGAGCTCGCCCACCACGGACCGGAAAACGTGTTCATTTCCCTCTTGAAGATTCTCGGCTCCTTCGTCCTGATGATGTGGATCAGCGTCCCCATGACGCTGATCCTTGCCGCGGTCACGGCGGTGATGATCGCTTTCAGCATTTACGAGAACAAAAAGATGCGCGCGATCTTCCTCGACAACCGGAAGAAAATCGCCGGCGTCAACTCCCAGGTACAGGACAGCCTGGCGGGCATCCGCGTGGTGAAATCCTTCGGCAACGAAGCGCTGGAGCGCAAAAAATTCGAGCGGAGCAACCTGCTGTTCCTGGATTCCAAAGTGGGCAGCTACCGCATCATGGGCAGCTTCCGCGCGGGCAACGCCCTTTTCGAGGGCCTGCTGTACCTGACCGTGCTGGCCGGCGGCGGCCTGATGATCGCCCTCGGCCGGCTGAGCCTTGCCGACCTTTCCATTTACGCCCTGTACATCAACATCTTCATCAACCCGATCGACGTGCTGGTGGAGTTCACCGAACTGTTCCAGAAGGGATATTCCGGCTTCCGCCGCTTTGTGGAAGTGCTGGAAACCGACCCGGAAATCAAGGACAGGCCCGGCGCGAAAGACCTCGGCGCCGTGCGGGGACAGATCGAGTACCGGGACGTTTCCTTTCATTACGACGAGGACGAAAAAGTTCTGGAGCATATCAATCTGAAGATCGACTCCGGAAAAACCGTCGCTCTGGTGGGGCCGTCCGGCGGCGGCAAGACAACGCTGTGCTCCCTCCTGCCCCGCTTTTACGATGTAAACGGAGGCGCCGTGCGGATCGACGGGACCGACGTGCGGGACATCCGCCTTTCGTCGCTCCGCAGCGCCATCGGAATCGTCCAGCAGGACGTTTTCATGTTCTCGGGCAGCATCCGCGACAACATCGCCTACGGAAAGCCGGGCGCGACCGAAGAGGAGATCCTGCGGGCCGCGCGGAGCGCGGGAATCCACGACTTCATCCGCAGCCTCCCGGACGGCTACGACACCTATGTCGGCGAACGCGGGACGCGGCTGAGCGGCGGGCAGAAACAGCGGATCGCCATCGCGCGGGTTTTTCTGAAAAACCCCGCCATCCTGATTCTGGATGAGGCGACCAGCGCCCTGGACAATGAAAGCGAACGGTATATCCAGGAGTCCCTCGACCGCCTTGCCCAAAACCGGACGACCATCGTGATCGCCCACAGGCTCAGCACTATCCGCAATGCGGACGAAATCGTCGTCATTGCGGACGACGGGATTGCCGAACGGGGCACGCACCGGGAGCTTCTGGCGAAAAACGGGATTTACGCGAAATACTACAACATGCAGTTTGAGAAATCCGGGGCCGCCGGGCGCGCCGATCCGTAAAAAAATGATCCCGCGCACGGAACGCGCGGGATACACATTGGGCTTTCGTTTTAACCAAGCTTACGGAAAATGGCCGTCTTTTCCTTTAGGGAAATTTCCCCAACCTCATACCCGTACTGTGCCAATTCCCTTTTGTACCGCAAAAAAGGATGAGCTTCCACGGATGGAATTTACGATGGAACCGGATGCATCCCCGCAACAGCACAAAAGAAGCGCGTGGCGGCAGCCCTGCGCTTCTTTTTCCGTTTTCCCGAAAGGTTTCGGAACCGGTTCCGCGCTTTTTACGCGTTCTCCGGTTCCATTTTCATATGGTTGATGCTGATCCAGGACAGGACGTCGTTCAGCCGCACCAGGATCCTGCTGAACAAGCCCCAGGATGGAAAGACCCGGGTCTTGTAGCCGACGGGGTAACTTTCCATGAGCCTCAGGCCGATATGCCAGCTTTCCAGCCCGGCCGCCCGGCGGACGCCCCACTTCATCTCCGCCCCGTCGATGCCGGACCGCTTCACCATCCGGCTGGCAATGCGGATCCCGGCCGGGGCGATCGTATCGAACACGATCTCGCAGCCCGGAAAGCGCCTGCCGATCATGGTAAAAAATTCCCGCACCCTCGCTTCGTCGAAGTACATCAGGACCCCGCCCACCAGGAACAGGATTCCGTCGGGCGGTTTTCTGATGTCGTCCAGAAAGCTCTCGTCGAACATGGATTTGGGGATAACCCCTTCTTCCCGGTCCTCCGGCATCAGCTCGCTGCGCAGGCGGATCACCTGGGGCACGTCGAGGTCGTACCAGCGGATTTTCCCGTTGGTCACCCGGTCGAACGTGGTGTCCAGCCCGGCGCCGATATTCACGATGGTGGCACGGGGATGCCGCTGAATGAAGTCGCGGGTGATGGAGTCGAACTCCCGGGCGCGCATGGCCAGGACCAGAATCTGGAACTGCCGGATCCGCGAGCGGAATTTGGAAAAGTCGTAGTCGATACGGTCCACCAGTTCAGCGGCCTTGCGGTCCTTCAAGACCGGGTCCTTCATCTTGGCCTCCTCCGCACGGCCCCACAGGGGAAGCAGAAGCGTTTCATGCACATTCCGAAGGTCGACCTTGACTTTCATGCTGCTTTCCATACAACTTGCACCTCACCTGCATCGCATGTCAGGTATAGATATGTTTGCTGAAATAGCGGTCGCCGCGGTCCGGCAGAACCGCCACGAGGTTGCTGCCTTCCGGCGCGGCCGCCGCGGCCCTTCTCGCCGCCGAAAGCGCGGCACCGGACGACGTCCCCGCGAGGATTCCCTCTTTCGCCGCGAGGAGCCTCAGTTCCTGCACCGCTTCGTCATCCCTGATCTTATAAACCTGATCCACGAGCGACATATCCATGGTACCCGGCATGAACGTGTTGCCGATGCCCTCGATGGAATAGCATCCGGGTTTGCCGCCGCCCATGGTGGAGCCGAGGGGGTCGGCCATGACGACGCGCACGCCGCTCTTTTTTTCCTTCAGGAACTTCGCGGCGCCGGAAAGCGTTCCGCCGCTGCCGGCCCCGGCGACCAGATAATCCACTTGCCCGTCCAGGTCCTCGTAGATTTCCGGCCCCGTCGTGCGATAGTGCGCCCGCGGATTCGCCGGGTTCTCAAACTGGCTGAGCATGACCGGGTGGTCGACCTTCTTTTTCAGCTCCTCCACCTTTTCAATAGCGCCCTGCATCCCTTTTTCCAGCGGGGTATGCACGATTTCCGCCCCGAACGCCTTCATGATCGTCTGCTTCTCTTCGGAAAATTTTTCCGGGACGGCGAAGATGACCCGGTATCCCTTGCCGAGCGCCGCGAGCGCGATGCCGATCCCCGCGTTGCCCGCCGTCGCCTCCAAAATAGTGTAGCCCGGCTTCAGGACGCCGCGTTCCTCCGCGTCCCGGACCAGCGCGGTTCCCATGCGGTCCTTGACGCTCCCGCCCGGGTTGAACAGCTCCATTTTGGCAAATACGTTCCTGCCTGCCGCAAACCCCATGTGGTTCAGCTTGACAAGCGGCGTATGGCCGATCAGGTCGCGCACATCATTATAATACTTCATAACCGTCAGTCCTTTCTCTTATCGGGTGGATTGTTCAAACGCCTGCGCAAGGTCGTCCGCGATGTCCTGTTTGTCTTCGATTCCGACCGAAAGGCGGACGAGATTATCCACAATGCCGACCTTCTGCCGGATCTCGCGGGGGATGGATGCATGCGTCATGCTCGCCGGATGGCAGACCAGCGACTCCACGCCGCCGAGGCTTTCCGCAAGCGCCACGAGCTTAACGCCGCGGAAGAACCGGCGGATGTCGTACCGGTCGGAAAGCACGAAGGAAATCATCGCCCCGGCGCCGGACGCCTGCTTCTTCTGGATCTCATAACCCGGGAAATCCCGGAATCCGGGATAGTAGACCTTGGTGACGCCGTCGTGCCTCCGCAGGAAATCCGCCAGAAAAGCGGCGTTTTCCAGATGCCGGTCCATGCGGACGGAGAGCGTCTTGATACCGCGGATGAGCAGCCAGGAATCGAACGGCCCCAACACTCCGCCGGTGGAGTTCTGAATAAAGGCGAGGCGCTCCGCCGTCTCCGCGTCCTTCGCGACCGCGAGGCCGGCGACCAGATCGCTGTGCCCGCCGAGGTATTTTGTGGCACTGTGGACCACAATGTCCGCTCCGAGCGTCAGCGGCCTCTGCAGGTACGGCGTCATGAACGTGTTGTCGACGATCACCTTCAGGCCGTGCCGGTGGGCGATCTCCGAAGCCGCGGCAAGGTCCGTCACGGTCAGAAGCGGGTTCGCCGGGCTTTCGATCATCAGCGCCCTGACCCCATCCGTAATCTTGCTTTCCAGCAGGGGAAGATTGGAGGTATCCACAATCTCATAAGCCAGGCCGAAGTTCTTGAACACCTTGTCGAGCACGCGGAACGTGCCGCCGTAAACGTTGCTGGAGATGATGACCCGGTCCCCGCTGTGGAACAGCGACAAAACCGCCGTGATGGCCGCCATGCCGGAGCCGAACGCGAAGCCCGCCTTGCCGCCTTCCAGCTCGGCGATGAGTTTTTCCAGCGATTCCCGGGTAGGGTTGCCGGTCCGGGAATACTCATAGCCGCTGTTTTCGCCAAGCCCCTGCTGGCGGTAGGTGGATGTCTGGTAGATCGGCACGCTGACGGCCCCCGTGCGCGGGTCCCCGTCGATCCCCCCGTGAATCAAAGTTGTTGCAAAGCTTTCCTGCATGTGCTTCATTCCTCTCAGAAAATATACTTTAATTGTGAACATTAAATTTGGCAAAAAAACACCGGGCGGCCATTTCCCGCCCGGCTTTGTCTGGGATGGAGCATCCCCGTCCAAAAGGTTCCGGTCAGCAAATCAGCCTT
>JALCPO010000077.1 GCA_022650455.1 Oscillospiraceae bacterium | reverse complement strand
CCCGCGCAGTTGCGCAGGATACGGGTGCAGACGTCCTTCATATCCGTCGCCCGTTCGCGGATCAGGGCATCCTTAGCCTTCCCGATTCTTCGGATATATTTCGAGTAGACTTTCTGAATGGCATTCTCCGCGGGCAGCATTTTTCCATGGATCGCCTGCCGGATCTCTTCATCCATCGCCACATCCATTAAAATATCGAGATGCGCCGTGATGATCTTTTTCTTGTCTTCCCCGCCGGCGCCGAAGGAGTCCCGGATATGCTCCAGTTCCGCCTTCGCCCCGCCGCGGGCCTCTTCATAATGACGGACCGCCGGTTCGACTTCCTCGGGCCGAAGCGTTTTCTCCTCGATCTTCGGAGTAAACCTTTCATACCGCAGAACTTTCCCGACCGCGATCCCTTCCGATACCGGATTTCCCTGATATTCCAAAGCAGTTACCTCCCTGGGCCGGGAAACCGAAATTTCCCGAAACCCTGACATTTACGAAGAAAAGGCAGCGCACCGGCGGAACAGTGCGGTACCTTTTCCGGGATAAAAGCTGAGTGTACGAATGAAATTTTTCGCCGAGCTGCTTATCTGGCAGCAGGAGCAGTCTCCGCCTTGACATGTCCCGGATTGAGGGCTTCCTCTTCGATCCAGTCCTGAATGCGGGTGCGGTTCTTCCGTACAAAGACATAAGCAAAGATGTATACGGCAATGACAAGCGCAATGGCAATCGGGTTCTGAGAAAGGAAAGCCATAAAGACCAGTGCGCCGACCGGCTGGCCGAGGATGATGAAGCTTGTAATCATCATGACGCCGGCTTCCAGTTTCACGGCGCCCGAACCCTTAACCACTTCCGTAAACGCGCTGCCGGTCATGGTGCAGAAGTACAGGGCCACGATGCAGAAGATACCGCCGGAAATGATGGACTTCAGCACGTTGCCGTTGGCGCACGCCACGCACGGCTGAATGATATACGGGATTGCGATCAGGTCGAGCATCGGCAGCGTCTGGTTGCCGGGCAGAACGAACGAAACGAGCAGGACAATCGGCATCAGGACGATACCGGAAATCAAGGTAGCCGTTTCGCCGTAGCCGCAGGCATCGTTGACCGCCAGGTACCACTCGCCCTTTGTCCCTTTGATGGACTTCTTGGAAGCCTCGGTGAGCGGGCCGAAAGAACCGGCGAAAATACCGGAAATCTTCGGGAACACCGCCATAACGGCCGCCGTGGCGACGCCGCAGACCAGAATCGTGCCCCAGGACTTGAGCTCCCCGAGATGCTTGATTTCACCGATCACGCCGATGAAGATGCCGAGGAACAGGCCCAGGGTCATCGGCTCGCCCATAAAGCCGAAACGCTTACGGAAGCTTTCCGGATCGGCCTTTACTTTATACAGCCCCAAACGGTTGAGGACCCAGTTCATAAAGACCGCGTAGACGCCGATGGTTGCGGTATGCAGGGACGCGATGGAGCAGTTCGGATAGTGATAATACTTGGACCATCTTTTCTCGATGACTTCCGTGAAGCAGAGCGTGTAGAGCTGCTGAACTACCATGCACGCCAGGCTGAGCCAGAAGTTCTTGGTGAGCAGGAACAGGATGGAGCCCCACGCCATGTAGGAGTAGTTGTTCCAGAGGTCGCCCGCCTGGAATACGTTTGTGTAGCGCGTAAGGAACAGGACTGTCTGCAGAATGATGGCGACGGCAATGTAAACCATGCCGATCTGCGTGGAATAGGCGACAATGGATGTCGTCTGCCAGCCCATATCAACAATGTTCAGCTTGATGCCGGTATCTTTGACAAGCTGGTTGATAATGGGAGTGATGATGGGGCTGTAGGAACCGATGACCAGGCTGAAGCCTTCCAAGCCGACGCCCGCGGACAAAGCGGACATGAAAGCTTTTTTCGGCGTAACCTTTAGAAAGAGCGCGATGATGAAAATGACGACCGGGACGAATACAACCGCGCCGAAAGTGTCGAAGAACGCTTTTAATGCTGAGAAAAACATTTGACATTTCCCTCCCCGAATTTCTCGGTGATTTTAGTTGGTGCCTGCTGTGAATTCTCTTCCTCTGACGGGCTTATTTTCCTGCTTTATGCAACGCGGCAATCGCCTCCTCCATAAACTCGTCTTCTCCCATTCCTGTTATAAGGCCAATTGCGTTGAACGCAGGAACGCCGCAGCTGTCGCCGATCGGGCTTGCATAGGCGATCAGGTCGAAGTGCTCGCGGGTGCAGTAGCCTTCCACCTCGCTGGAATTTGCCTCCACGGTTTCGGCGTCGTAGCCTTTTTCCGCGAACATGTCTTTCAACTTGTTTGCAATCATGGACGACGTAACCACGCCGGACCCGCAAACCGAAAGAATTTTAATTGGTGTCATAGAAAATCGCTCCTTCTCAATATAATTAAAAAATTTTAGGTTGCACGAAATTCAGATTGGATCTCTCCCGCGCTGCCGTTGAGAAACGGAGAACGGGCTTTTTCTGTTCCCGCACGGAAGTCAGGCATCGACCGCCGGATGCAGCAGGTCGTACACCTGGTCCGGCGTTTCCGCCGACTTGACGTCATCCAGCAGCTTCTTGTTCTGCAGAAGCTTCATGATCCGGCGGAGCAGGGTAAGCTGCTCTTTCGGGTCGCTGATCGCCAGCATGAACACCACCTGCGGGTGCAGAATGATCTCCGGGGAACCCATCTGGTGGAATTCCACCGGTTTGTTCAAAATACCGACCGCCATCGCCGGCTCGATCACATGCTTGCTGGCGGTGTGCGGAATCGCGATGTCGTAGGCGACCGCCGGCAGGCCGGTGGGATAATTCTTTTCGCGTTCCAGGACCGCGTCCACAAAACTTTCGCGGACGGCCCCGCATTTTACAAAAGACTCGGCGAGCTTGCGGATCACTTCCTGCGAGTCCTTGCAGTCCATATGAAGCTGAATCAGTTCTTTTCTAAGCATTCCCATTTTCCCTGACTTTCCACTATGATTTTTCTATAATATTGCTGTCACGGCCGGGTCGTTTCCCTGCGGACGGCGGGAAGCACGTCCTGCATGTTTTCCGCCTTTTCGACTCCCTGCGGGAGCTTGCCGGTAAGGAAGCCCGCTTTCCGCCTCGCGTCGTCCAGGTCTGCGACCTGGCTCTCGCTGAACCGCCACTGTTTTTTGAGGGAAAGCGTATTCAAAATGACGCGCGCGTAAGTTTCGACCACTTCCATGCGGTGATACGCCTGCAGAAGCGACCCGCCCCACGTCAGCACGCCGTGGTTGGCCAGCAGCACCGCATTGTAATCCCTGCAATAAGGGGCGATGCCGTCCGGCACGTCGTACGTGCCCGGTTTCGCATAATGGACGACCGGCACCGTGCCGAGCTGCATGATCGCTTCCATGAGGATGGGCGCGTCCAGCGGGATGCCCGCGCAGGCGAAAGACGTCGCGTTCACGGGATGCGCATGCACCACGCCTCGGACGTCCGGATTTTCCCGGAAAACGCGGAGATGCATCTTCACTTCCGACGACGGCCTGCAGCTTCCCGCCAGGATATTGCCGTCCAGATCCATCTTTACCATCATGTCCGGCGTCATGTAACCTTTGGATACGCCCGTCGGCGTAACCCACAGTTCGGTCGGAGACACCTTAACTGTAATATTGCCGTCGTTCGTCACCACATACCCCTGTTGATACATTCGCTTGCCGATTTCAACGATTTGTTCTTTTGCCTGTTTATCTGTTGGGTATTGTTCACAATCAAACATCTTTAACCCCTCGCAACTTTAGTGGATTTCAGTTGAATTATAAATTATTCCGTTGGGTTTGTCAATGAGTTTTTAGGAAAAATGTCGACTTTTGTATATATCCAGTTTACAAAAATCAATATTTATTATATAATGTACCCAGCTTTTTGTTGGAATTGTGTTGAATTGTGTTGTTTTGTTTAATTATAGCAAATAAAACAAACGAAGGGAAGACCGGTCTTATGCTTTCTGCCGCCCGAAAACAGAGAATAAAAGAGCTGATCCTGGAACGAAAAAGCGCCACGGTGGCCGAGCTGGTGAAAATGTTCAACGTGACGGACGAGACGATCCGGCGCGACCTGAGCTGCCTGGAAAAAGAAGGAGTTCTTCTGCGGTCCTATGGGGGAGCCTTTATTCAGACCGGCGTGGAGAACCAGATCGACTCCAACATCCGCTCCACCGTCTACGTGGACAACAAGACCCTGATCGCCCAAAAATGCAAAAAGATCATCCACAACGGCGACGTGGTCTTTCTCGACAATTCCACGACCGCTTATTTCGTCGCCAAGCAGGTCCAGCATATGCGCCTGACCATCGTAACGAATTCGCTGAGCATCACAAATCTTCTCGGGAAATTTGAAAACATACGGCTGATCGTCGTCGGCGGGTTCTATTCGCCGAAGGAACAGGCCTTTTACGGCAGCAGCGCCCAGGACGCGATTGAAAAATACTACGTGGACAAGGCGTTTCTTTCCTGCCGTTCCCTTTCCATTGAAAACGGCATCACCGATTCCTACGACCAATGGGCGCAGGTGCGGAAAACCATTATCGAGCGGTCCAAGGAGCGGTACCTCCTTGCGGACTTTTCCAAATTCAACCAGACTTCTTTTATGCGCGTCTGCGGGTTCGAAAAAATCAATGCGATCATTACCGACAAGCCCCTCGGTCCGGAATGGCACACCGCCATGCGGAAATACGGCTGCCGCGTGCTCGACGGCGTGGATGACGGCACGGAAACGAGCCCATCCGACGACGAGAAAAAGCGATAGTCCATTTTGTTTAATGTAGCGGATAAATGTTATATGCGTGTTTGGATTAACTCAAAGTGTGTTATTTTTATCACAATTTTGAGTTAAATTGTGTTTTTTTATAAAAATAATGCAGAGATGTGCGTTATAATGGAGCGGGTTGACAGGAACAATGAAAAAGTCACATGAAAAAGCAGCATGCTGGACCAACTTCACGGAGAAGGCAGAAAACGCATCCCCGTGAAAAGCGCCGCCTGCGTGGGGGAACCCGCCCGTTGCAAGCGGCAGCAGGAATCTTATTAAAAGAGGTGCTGATTTTGCAGCAATACGATCTCATCATCATCGGCGGCGGCATCACCGGGTGTGCTGTTGCCAGGGAACTCTCCCGGTACCGGCTCCGGGTCGCGGTTCTGGAAGCGATGCCGGAAATCGGTGCGGGCACCACAAAGGCAAACGGCGGCCTGGTCCATTCCGGGTACGACCCGAAGCCGGGTACCCTGAAGGCCCTGCTCAACCTGAAAGGCTGCCTGATGTATCCCATGCTCTCCAGAGATCTCGGGTTCCGCTTCCACAAGACGGGTTCCATGGTAATCGGCTTTAACGAGGACGACCTCGCCTACCTCGAAAAGCTGTACCGGCAGGGGCTGGAGAACGGCGTGCCCAACTTGGAGCTGATCCGCGGCAAACGGATTTTCGAGCTGGAGCCGCAGACTTCCCCGGACGCGAAATACGCCCTGTACTCGCCCCACACCGGAATGGTCGACCCGTTTGAAGTGGCGATTGCCTTCAGCGAAAACGCGGCTGCAAACGGCGTGGAATTTCACCTTTCCTCGCCGGTCAGCGCCATCCGGGAAGAGGACAACGGATTTGTTGTAACCATACCGGAAGGGGAGCTGCACGCCACCTACCTTGTGGACGCCGCCGGCGTCCATGCCGACGACGTGGCAAGGCTCGCCGGGGCGGATGAATTCAACATCATCGCGCGGCACGGCGACCTGCTGGTGCTGGACAAGCACTGCGGCGTGCAGAACCTGATGACCCTTTACCCCATCCCGTCGAAAGAGACGAAGGGCGTCGTGGTGATGAACTCCGTTTCCGGCAACACGCTGGTCGGGTCAAGCGCCGAGATCAAGGAAAAAGACGACAACGCAAGCTATCAGGAAGGGATCCAGCAGCTGATCGCGGGCGCGGTCAAGCTGGCGCCGAACCTGAATCCCCGGAAAATCATCCGCACATTCGCGGGCTGCCGGGCCGTTGTGGAAAACAACCACAACGATTTTTACATCCGCCCTTCCAAAAAAGTGCCGAACCTGTTCTATGTGGCGGGAATCCAGTCGCCCGGCGTCGCCTCTTCCCCGGCGATTGCCGCCTATGTCGCCCAGATGCTCCGCGGATACGGCGTGCCGCTTGAGGAAAAGGAACACTATGTTGCGGAACGCAAGGCTCCCGTGGATTTCAGCGAGCTTTCCCCGACGGAAAAAGACAGGCTGATCCAGAAAAACCCGGCCTACGGGAAGCTCGTCTGCTCATGCGAATGCGTCACGGAAGGGGAAATCGTCGACGCGATCCACCGCGTACCGGGCGCCCGGACCATAGACGGCATCAAGCGGCGCACCCGGGCCGGGATGGGCCGCTGCCAGGGCGGTTTCTGCCAGCATAAGGTGCTCTTCATCCTGGCGAGGGAACTTCACTGCCGGCCGGAGGACATCCTGATGGAAGGCAAAGGGTCCCAGATTGTGTTTTCAAAGTTAAAGGAGGGCCGCTGAAATGAAGCAGTTATCTTTTGATGTCGTCGTCATCGGCGGCGGTCCCGCCGGCATGGCGGCCGCGCTCAGCGCACAGGAACAAGGCGCGAAGGTTGCCATTGTGGAGCGGAACGCGCAGCTGGGCGGAATCCTTCTGCAGTGCATCCACAGCGGCTTCGGCCTGAAATATTTCAAGCAGGAGCTGACCGGCCCGGAGTACGCGCAGCGGTTTATCGACCGGCTCGCGAAAACGGACGTCCAGGTTTTCCTGTCGTCCGCCGTGCTGAACCTGACCCCGGACAAAAAAGTGACCCTCTCGAACGAAAACGGTGTTTTCGTCCTGGACGCGAAAGCCGTCGTGCTCGCCATGGGCTGCCGGGAACGCACCCGCGGCGAAATCAAGATCCCGGGCGACCGCTGCGCGGGCGTCCTGACCGCCGGGCTTGCCCAGCATTATATCAACATTGACAACGAATGCCCGGGGCACCGCTTCGTGATTCTGGGCTCCGGCGATATCGGGCTGATTATGGCGCGCCGCCTGTCGCTGGAAGGAATGAAAGTGGCCGGGGTGTACGAGATCATGCCTTACCCCAACGGCCTGTACCGGAACATCAAGAACTGCCTGGAAGACTTCGGAATCCCGCTGCACCTCTCCACAACCGTGACCCGCGTCATCGGCAAAAGGCGCGTCACCGCCGTGGAAGTCAGCCGCGTGGATGAGAAGCTGCACCCGATCCCCGGCACGGAAAAGGTGATCCCCTGCGACACGCTCCTGCTTTCCGTGGGACTGATCCCGGAAAACGAGCTGTGCCTGAAGGCCGGGGTAAAAATCAACCCCCGCACCAACGGCGCCCTCGTGGACAACGACCTGCAGACCAACGTTCCCGGAATCTTCTCCTGCGGCAACGTGCTCCACGTCCACGACCTCGCCGACAACGTGACGGCGGAATCGGAACGCGCCGGAGCCTCGGCCGCCCGGTTTGCCAGGGAAGGCAAGCTGCCGGCGGAATGGACGCCCATCACCGTAAAATGCGAAATGCCGATGGGCTATACCGTTCCGACCTGCATCCGCACCCGGAAAAGGGCCCCGATTTTCTTCCGGGTCCGCCGTCCGCTTGAAAATTACCGCATCAAAGTGCAGTCCGGCGACGACGTTCTTCTGCTCTGCAAGCCGAGGGACTACAAGCCGAGCATCATGGAAAATATCACCCTGCCGGAATCCATTCTGAAAAAAGCCGGCAACGAGATCACCTTGACCATGGAACCCGCGTAAAGGAGATTTGGAAGATGAGTACCAAGGAAATGATCTGCACCGTATGCCCGAACAGCTGCCACCTGACCGTCGAGATCAAAGACGACGGGACCGCGGGCACGGTAAAGGGCAACCGCTGCAACCGCGGGAGCGCCTTTGCCAGGCAGGAAATTCTCTGCCCGCAGCGGGTCCTTACGAGCACCGTGATCGCCCATACCGGAAAAGGCGACCGGCTGCTGCCCGTCCGCTCCGCCGACGCTTTCGCGCTGAACCTGCACGCGAAAGCGATGGAGCTCCTGCGGCACACGGGAGTGAGCGCTCCCGTCAAAATGGGGGACGTGGTGATCCCCAACATTCTGGACAGCGGAACCGACATTGTCGCTTCCTGTAACGTTGATTAAAAGAGAAGCCCAACCCATACCGGCCATACAATCAAAACCACGCGTTGAACGCGTGGTATGCACAAGCCCTGAAAGGGCATGGTACTGGCGCGCGTCTTAAGACGCATTGAAACAGGTTACCAACCGCATTACTTTTACTGGCCGCCGCTAAAGCGGCCTTCTTTTATGCCTTCGATTCCTTGCTACCCGTAAACGGGTCCATGTATTCTTTAAAACTTATTTGATCTGCGGCAATATCTTCTTGCAATTGATTCTTGATATATTCTGCAATTGCCTTCTTATTGCGGCCGACTGTATCAACATATGAGTGTTATATATTAGGAAAACCAACAAGCTCTGTTCGTGTGTAGGTGTCTTATCCTACCTGTAAATGCGAGTTGACTTCGATATACTGGATAATGCGGCGCAGCTCGTCGGCAAACTTAAACCGTATGCTTATGTCGCCGCCCTCGTATACTTTGATATGGTCAACCAGTTCGATTAAGATTTCTCTTGTCAGCTTGTCGATGTTCTCGTATTTTCGGAAAGTTGCTAAAAAAGGATTTTCGGTGTCAATGCCATTTTCCAGTTCGTCCCGCTCTTTTTTCAGATTGGCAATCACTGTGCCAATGGCTTCATTTTGCTGTTCATAATCTTCACTCATGTGGCGGTAATCATTATGTGTGATATGACCGTCTTTCCAGTCCTGATAAAGTGCTTGCTTGTACCGCATGATTTTGGTAAGCTCTTTTTCTTTTGCGGTAATCAGTTCATTCAGCCGTATCGACTGGCTTTTTTTGAGCGGAGCCAAGTTAATTTTTGATACAATAGCGGAATAGCTGACTGCAAGATGTACCTGTTGCCGGATTGCATAGAGTACAGCCGCTTCAAGCCTTGTGCTTTTAATAGAGTGCATAGTGCAGGCTTTTTTAGAAAGGCTCTTATATGTTCCGCATTGGTAGTAAACGTACAATTCCTTGCTTGCTATCCGCGACATTGCCCGGCCACAATCCGCACAGCGGAGAAAGCCGCTAAACAGATAAAGCTGTTTCTGTTTTGGAGAAGTGCGGGTGTCACGCTTTAGCAGTTGCTTAACCTTTTCAAAGGCTTCGCGGTCAATAATCGGTTCATGGGTATTCGGGACAACAATCCAGTCTTTTTCAGGTACAGCTTCGATTTTGTGTATCTTGTAGCTTTTCACACGGTTTCGCCCCTGTGCCATATCTCCAACATAGACGGGATTTTTCAGCATATTGCT
>JALCPO010000076.1 GCA_022650455.1 Oscillospiraceae bacterium | reverse complement strand
CGACAACAGCGCCTGCGTATAGGGATTGAGGGGATTGTGGTACAGTTCGTTTTTGGAAGCGATTTCCATCATCTTTCCCAAATACATGACGCCGACACGGTCGCTGATATGTTTGACGACATTCAGGCCGTGCGCGATAAACAGGTAAGTAAGGTCAAACTCCGCTTTCAGCTCGTCCAGAAGGTTCAGCACCTGGGCCTGAATCGACACATCCAGAGCGGAAACCGGCTCGTCGCAGACTATCAGCTTCGGTTCCACCGCCAGAGCGCGGGCGATGCCGACGCGCTGCCGCTGCCCGCCGGAAAACTCGTAGGGATACCGGTTGCGGTAATTCCCGGAAAGGCCGACGCAGTTCAGCAGCTCGGTGACGCGTTTCTCCACTTCGTTTTTCGGGCGCAGATTGTTAATGATAATCGGCTCCGCAATAATATCGCCGACCGTCATGCGGGGGTTCAGCGAGGCATACGGATCCTGAAAGATCAGCTGGATGTCTTTGCAGTATCTGCGGCGTTCCCTTTTGGACAGCGCCGTAAGATCCGTCCCGTCGAAAATGATTTTCCCGGCGGTCGGCGTATACAGGTTGACGATCATCTTGCCGATGGTGCTCTTGCCGCAGCCGGACTCACCGACCAGGCCGAACGCTTCCCCTTTTTTAATCTGAAAAGAAACGTCGTCCACAGCTTTCAGAACAGAGGTGGTTTTCCCGAAAAAGCTTCTTTCCACCGTGAAGTATTTTTTCAGATGCCGCAGGTCCAGCAAAACTTCGTCGCTCATTTTTCCGCCTCCCCGTTCTCATACAAAAAGCAGCGGACCAAATGGTCGCCGACCGGGCGGAGCTCCGGCATTTTCTTCCTGCAGACTTCCATGCAGCGGTCGCAGCGGTCACTGAAGGGACACCCCGGCGGCATGTGCAGCGGATTCGGAACCATGCCTTTAATCATGTACAGGGGCTCTTTGCTCTCGTCTTCCAGCCGAGGGATGGATTTGAGCAGCCCGAGCGTATAAGGATGCATCGGCTTCGCAAACAGCGACTTCACTTCCGCGCTCTCCACAATCTGACCGCAGTACATCACCACGACCCGGTCGGCCGCCTCCGCCACAACGCCCAGGTCATGCGTGATGAGCATGACGGACATGTTGAATTTTTCGCGCATTTCGTACAGCAGTTCCAGAATCTGGGCCTGAATGGTCACGTCCAGCGCCGTCGTCGGTTCGTCCGCGATCAGAAGGTCCGGCTCACAGGAAAGCGCCATCGCGATCATGACGCGCTGCCGCATCCCGCCGCTCATCTGGTGCGGATAGTCGTTTGCACGTTCTTCGGGCGACGGAATTCCGACGGTGCGGAGCATCTCGATCGTGCGCTCCAACGCTTCCTTTTTGCTCATATTCTTGTTGTGGGTCAGGATATTCTCCATGATTTGGTCTTTGACCCGGTAAACGGGGTTCAGGCTCGTCATGGGTTCCTGAAAGATCATGCTGATCTGGTCGCCTTTGATCGCCTGCATCTCCGCTTCGGACTTTTTCAGAAGGTCTTCGCCCTTAAAGAGGATTTCTCCCCCGGTCACTTTCCCGTTTTCCTGGAGCAAACCCATAATGGACAGGGACGTCACGCTTTTACCGGAGCCGGATTCCCCGACGATGGCTAAAATCTCGCCTTCGTTCACATGAAAGCTGATCCCGTTTACGGCGCGGACCGTTCCATGCTTTACTTTAAATTCCGTTGTAAGGTTTTTTATTTCAAGCAGCATAATTCTACCGCCTCAATTCTGTCTGGATTTCGGGTCGAGGGCATCGCGCAGGCCGTCGCCCAGCAGATTGAACGCCAGAACGGTCAGGGAAATGGCAAGCCCCGGAAAGATCAGCGTATAGGGCGCCTGGAAAATATAATTGCGGGCGCGGCCCAGCATATCGCCCCATTCGGCGGCCGGAGGCTGTACGCCAAGGCCCAGGAACCCAAGCGCGGACGCGTCCAGAATTGCCGACGAAATGCCGAGTGTGGCGCGCACGATAATGGAGGAAAGCACGTTCGGCAGAATATGGCGGAAGATAATGCGGCCGTCTTTGTCTCCGATGACCTTGGCCGCCTGCACATAATCGTTCTCCTTGACGGAGAGAATCTCACCGCGGACAATGCGGGCGTATTCCGGAATGGACACCAGGCTGATGGCGATAACCGCTTTGTCAATGCCCTGGCCGAGAGCCGCCATAAAGGCGATGGCCAGCAAAATGGACGGAATGGAAAGCATAATGTCCATTATGCGCATGATGAAGGAATCCACTTTTCCGCCGAGGTAGCCGGCCAGCGAGCCGAAAACGACGCCCAGCGTCATGGAAACGGCCACCGCGATCACGCCGACCGAAAGGCTGACGCGCGTTCCCACCATGATGCGGCTGAAAATATCGCGGCCCAGCTGATCCGTGCCGAACCAATACCGGCCGTCGGGGAAAAGAAAGGTTTTCGTCATGTTCTGCTCGTAGGGGTCATGCGGAAGGACCTGGGGGAAGATTGCCGTAATCACAGCAATCAGGACCAAAATTATGATAAACGCCAGACTTACCATGGCGGCTTTATTCTTTTTCAGGCTGTCCCACATGGACTTCCACTGGGATTCCGGCTTTTCGAGGAATTCCTGGGTCGACAGGGAAATTTCCGCAGCCGTGTCCTGCGTTTTATCCATACCGGCTAACCTTCTTCCTTCGAATACTTGATGCGGGGGTCCAAAAAGGCGTAGATCAGGTCGACGATCAGGTTAATCAAGACATAAACCGTCGCAATAATCAAAACGACAGCCTGCACCACGGGGAAATCGGATTTCTGAATGCACTGAACCGTGTAACTGCCGATTCCGGGCCATGCAAAAACCGTTTCCGTCAGTACGGCGCCGCCAAGCAGGGAGCCGAACTGCAGGCCGATGACCGTCGTAATGGGAATCATCGCGTTGCGCAGCGCATGGTGTTTCACCACGCGGTGGCTGCTGATTCCTTTTGAGCGGGCCGTCCGGATATAATCCTGGTTCAGCGTGTCCAGCATGCTGGAACGCGTCATGCGGGTGATAATCGCCAGAGAGTACATGGCCAGAGCAAGCGTAGGCATAATCAAATGCCTTGCCGCGTCCCCGAAGGCCTCAAAGTCGCCGGACGTCAGAGTATCCCATAAATACAGCCCGGTTCCGCCGACCGGTTGGAGCATGGGCTGAATGCGCCCCGTGCTCGGAAGGATATGTAACGTTCCGGAAAACAGGATGATCAGCAGAATGCCGAGCCAGAAAATCGGCATGGAAACGCCGATCAGCGCCAGGATCGTGCTGGCATAGTCCACCGCGGTGTTTTTCCTCACGGCGCTGACGACGCCCAGAAGGACGCCGAAAACCGACGCGAAAAGGATCGCGCAGATCGCAAGCTCAACGGTCGCGGGGAACCGGGCCATAATCTCTTTCATGACGGGTTGGTTGGTGTAGTAGGAAGTGCCGAAATTTCCCGTCAGGGCATTTTTCAAAAAGTCGATAAACTGCCATACAATGGGGTCGTTGAGCCCATGGGCGTTCCGCCATGCCTGCATGGCTTCCCTGCTGGCATGTTCGCCGAGTACCACGGGCGCCGGATCCGGCGAAAAAACGCGCATAATCAAAAAGACAACCAAGGAAACCCCAAACAGGACCGGGATCAGCAGCAGGATCCTTTTGATGGTGTATTTAATCAAATCAAAATACATCCCTTTCTTTCGAGCCCGTTTAAAAATAAATTATCCTTTACCCAAAATTAGCTGAAAGCTGTGGACTACAGCTTTCAGCATAGGCTATTCTTTTAAACGGAGAAACCGAGTGTTTGCTTCATTTGGAAACCGAAACGCCGGCAAACGGAGTAATGCCCGTCTGATGGATATAGTAGCCGCTCACCTTCGGGCTGTAGGCCGCAAGGTTCTTGGAGTGGGAAACAACCAGCCAAACGTTTTCATCCGCGGCTTTCTGTTCGCACTGGGTATAGATTTTATCCCGTTCGGCGCCGTCTTTCGTAACCAGGCCCTTGTTAATCAGCGCATGATAATCCGCGTTATTGTAGCGGGCGACATTCATGGACGGATCCTGGTTATCCAACAGGTTCATAAAGTTGTCCGGGTCGCCGTTGTCGCCGTTCCAGCCGTAGAAGCAGACGTCATAGTCACCTTTTTTGACAACATCCTTGTAGGTCGTCCAGTCGTAGGTCTTAATGTTGCAGGTTACGCCCACATCCTTCAGGTAACCCTGAATGGCTTCCGCGAGGACCTGCCCGCCCACGGAATTGTACGGCCTCGGGTTGGAGTAGGTAATCATGTTGACGCTTTTGATTCCCGCTTTTGCCAAGCCGGTTTTTGCGGCATTCTTGTCAAAAGAAGTCTGCTTGACCTGGTTGGTATTGGGGTTCATAAACGACGGCATAATGCTGGTCGCCGGAACCGCGTAGTCTTTATAAAGGCTCTTGACCATCTCGGGCACGTTGACGGCCTGGCTGAACGCCTTGCGCGCTTCGACATTTTTAAATTTGTCGCTTGTGACGTTGTAAGCCATATAATTGATCGTCATGCCCTCGGAAGTGAACAGTTTGTCTCCGGCGCCGGTAATCTGGCTGACCACCGTGGAATCGATGCCGTCGATGGCGTCCGCTTCTCCGGAAGTCAAAGCAATCACGCGCGCAGAGTTTTCCGTGATAAACTTAAAAACGACGTTTTCCGTTTTGGCCTTTGTTCCCCAGTAATTGTCGTTTCTCTTCAGAACGATATTCTGTCCCTTGGACCAGGAAACGAAAGTATACGGGCCCGTGCCGACGGGATGCTCGTTCAGATTGTTGTTGTATTTTTTCAGAGCCGCCGGGCTTACGATCGGTGCGGCCATAACCATTGCCACATTCTTCACGAACGGCGTCTCGGGGCTGAACAGGTCGATTTCCACCGTGTTGTCGTCAATGACCTTGACTTCCTTCACGCCGGTTTTAGCCTTGATGGAACCGAAAACGAAAGAAGAATAAGGCATGTCGTCGGTCACCTTCGGCTCCAGCTGGCGGTCGATGCTCGTTTTTACCGCCTCGGCGTTGAAATCGGTGCCGTCCTGGAACTTGACGCCCTTGCGGAGATGGAACGTATACTTCGTGCCGTCGCTGCTGATGTCCCACTTTTCCGCAAGGCCTGGCTCAACTTCCGTGGAATCCTTGTTGTATTTCAGAAGGCCCTCATAGATGTTGCAGATAACCTTCGCAGATTCGCCGTCATCCACCATGGCGGGGTCCAGCCCGCGGGGATCCGCGCCCTGCGCATAAGTGAACGTGTCCTTCAGCGTTGCCGCCGCACCGCTGGCGGCGGTTCCGCTCTCGGCGTCAGACGCGCGCTTGCTGGTTCCGCACCCGCTCATTGCCGAAACGGCGATTGCGGCAGCCAGAAGAAAAGACGATATCTTTTTTATGCTGTTCTTTTTCATACACAATCCCTCTGATTATTCATAATCTATATTTGTTAAAAGCGAAAGCCTCCGGTCAAACGGCCTTCGGCTTGCGGCTTATAACTTGTAAATTTATAGAAAAAGGCACCTCTTCTCTTCCAGTCGAAGAAGCACCCTTGCTTTCCCGCTTTTGTGAACAAGCCCCCGAACTCAATACAGTTGTTAAGTATAATATATTTTCGTGCGATTTGCAAGTGTATTCTGCAAGAAAAGCGGGAACTGCTGCAAAATTAAAAAAGTTATGCCCCGGAACACAAAAAGCAGGACACCGGGGCGGAAATCCTTTCCGGAACGACGCTGCTTGGGGCATTCCGGAATTTACGCCCTCAAAATTTTCACGGCGGAAACCGGTCTGGCAGGGCCGGAACCGCCGCCGGACGGAGCCTCATCTTTCTCATAAAGCCTTTCCGGTCGCTGCCGGTGTTTTCCGGAGTTCAAAGAAGGGGCGCATCCGGAAAAGCCGGGCATCCGTCTCAAAAGGGCCGCGTTTCCAATTAATTTTTTATGCAAGAATTACCGTTCTTTTCCCTGCATATAGATAAACGAAGACAAAAGGAGGGAATGAAATGTTTGAATACTATCCGGAAGGGTGGAACATCGATACGCAGGAGAACCGTGCGGCCATGCAGAACTTTTCCGCATTGAACGACGCCTGCCGGGATGGGAAAATACTGGAGGGACGTGCCGTTGTCTGCGACAGCACCCATAACCTGCTTGTGGATTTGGGCTGCATGAAAGGGATCATCCCCCGCGAGGAAGGCGCTCTGGGAGTGCGTGAAGGTTCCGTGCGGGATATTGCCATTATCTCACGGGTCAACCACCCGGTCTGTTTTCTCGTGACCGGTTTTGAAAAGAAGCCCGACGGTACGGTTACCGCCGTCCTCTCCCGCAGAGCCGCACAGGAAAAGTGCCTCAGGGAGCGGGTCGACCATCTGGTTCCCGGCGACGTGATCGACGCCAGGATCACCCACCTGGAAAGCTTCGGCGCGTTTGCCGACGTCGGGTGCGGAATCGTCGCGCTCCTTCCCATCGACGCCATATCCATCTCGCGCATCGACCACCCGAGGGAACGGTTTTCCGTCGGAATGGATATCCGCGCCGTTATCAAATCCATCGAAAACGGCCGCATTACGCTGAGCCATAAGGAGCTGCTCGGAACATGGGAAGAAAACATCGCCCAGTTTTCCGCCGGGGAAACCGTTGCGGGGATCGTGCGCTCCGTGGAACCATACGGCATCTTCGTGGAGCTTGCCCCGAACCTGGCCGGACTTGCGGAAACCAAGGAAGACGTCTACCCCGGCCAGCAGGCGAGCGTTTACATAAAAAGCATTCTTCCTGCGAGAATGAAAGTGAAGCTGGTCATTATCGATACCTTCGACTTTTCCTACCGGCCCGCGCCGCCCAAATACTTTTTTACCGGAAACCACATGGACCGGTTCCTCTACTCGCCCGCCGGAAGCGAAAAAAAAATTCTCTCGGATTTCACGCAGAATCCCCCTTGACCGCGCACGGGCCGCCGGACTGCCGGCGGCCCGCATTTTATGGGCGGATTCCGATCCGATTCACATTTTTCGTTTCAGCAGCCGGCCGACCCGCTCGATCTGCCGGTCCAGCGATTCCCGGAAAAAGGAATCGTACTGCACGTCGCCGCGTACGCCGCGAAACTTCCGCGGTTTATAATAAGGGTTTTTCTTTTGCAGCAGCAGAAAATCCCGCGCCTCGGAAATTCTGCCCATCCGGATCAGCGCGTTGGACGCCTCGATGGCACCCATGACGCAGTAAGGCTCCAACTCATAGGCTTTCTCATAAGCGGAGCAGGCTTTTTCATAATCTCCCATTCCCGCACAGGCATTGCCGAGGTCCAGAAAAACGCCAGCGCGGTTCCGGACGGAACCGTCGATTCGGATCCCGTTTTCCATTCGTGTTTCGGACGGCAGGGCGTCCCAGCCGTCCGACGCAAGATATGCCTTTGCGCATTGCGCCGCCTGGGTCGCATATTGCTTCCCGAGCCAGCTGTACGCCTTGGTGCAAAGATAGAGCTGCTGCGCGGTATGCGGGGTCCCGCACAGTTCCAGAACTTTCCCGAGCGCCTGTTTCGTGTCGCGGGACCGCTCTTTTAAAACGGACGCCTGTTTTTCCAGTTCCGGGTTGTGGGGGACCGGCTCTCCCAGCAGAAAGAAAAGCGCCGCCGCAAGCTCCGTTTCAGCCGTTCCCTTCATTTCCGGCACCTCCGTCTTTCCGCCCTGCGAACGCCTCCCGAACCACGTCGGCGCGGATCGCCTTTTCCTCGTCCTCCGTCAATCTCCTTCCGGCTTCCAAATTCAGATTGGCGGGCTGCACCCGCATCAGAAGGTCCCCGATCGTCCCGTACCCGGTCTTCGGAAGAAAGCCCGCCGCCATGCCGAACCGGACGACGGAAATCAAATCCAGGAATTCGCCGAAACCCAAAAGGCGGGCGGTTTTCAGGATACCCAGCGACCGCCCGGCCGTATCCTGCACGGCAATACCCTGTATGAGCCGATTCCGGGCCGCGCGTTCCTGCGCGATGATCTGCCCGGCGATCCTCTTTAAATTGGTGACGGCTTCCCGTTCGGAAAGGCCGAGCGTCATACGGTTGGACAAGCGGAAAATGGAGCCGTGCGGCCGGCCGGCGGGATTTCCCACCCCCCGGAGCAGCATGCCCAGCGGCAGAAGGTTGGCCGCAATCCGCGCGGCCTCGCCCGAGTCGGCAAGCGCGGGCAGATGCAGGTCGACGGAAGCGACCATTCCCGTGCCGAGCAACGCCGGGCTGCACGTCAGATACCCAAGCTCCGGGTCAAAGGCAAAATGCAGGGATTTATCCAAAATCGTATCGAGACGGTCCGCTTCGGCATACGCTTCCTCCAGCGAAAAGCCTGGCGTCTGCGCCTGCAGAAGAAAATGGTCGTCCCCGTTTATCATAACGCATGCGGACTCGTCTTCCGAAACCAGAAGGCCCCGGCCGTTCCGGCCGGCCAGAAAACCTGCTTTTACCAGCCGCCGTTCCGCCAAGGCGACCGCCTCGCCGTCACGCAGCGATTCGAGATCGACATACCGGAAAATATGGGAAACGGCGCTGTTCTCATCAAAAACAGCGTCCTTTATTTTGTCCCCGACCTTCCGTTTTCCGGCGTCGTCCAATCCCGCCGGAAACGGGATCCCCCGTAAATTTCGGGCCAGCCTGACACAGGCGGAAAGGGCGACTTCGCTTTCCGCCCCTTCTTTTTGATACCACTTTTTCATTGCTTTTTCTCTCCGCCGGGGCCGCGTACGACCAGCGGCCCGCCCATGCGCACCTGCGGGAGAGATTTTCCGGGTATTTTCCCGCGGTGGGCAACACTGCCGTGCATTCTCCGGATGACCGGCAGCAGACGGTCGTAAAACGTGCGGTAACATTCCGCGCACCCGGCCCTTCCGCTGCGTACAATATCGCGGAACGATGAGCCGCAGCATCTGCAGCGCACGCCGTCCCGGCCGCCGGGCGCGTCAAAAAATTCGCCCGCAAGGTCGCCGAAAGGGCCGGCCGTAAAAAGGTTCCCGTATCCAAGCCTCTGCGCGCACTCCGAGCAGAGGGCATATTCCGTCAGTTTTCCGCCCCAAACAATACTGATCTGGGTGGAAGCCGGATTTTTCCCACAGTACTGACAAAGCATCGGCGCCCCTCCTTCCGGGGCCTCGGCGGCGGCCGCCGTTCCAGGCGTCCGCCCCGTCATCCCCGATTCCGCCGCCCTTATTATACCATAATTTCAAACGGGGCGGCAGACGGAAATTCACCGGAAGAACCGGAAAAATTGTAACACGATTTGTTTCCCCGCAATATTATGTACTGTAAACCGAAAGGAGGAAATATTATGTGCAATAGTTTTGGCGGCTTTGGCGGTGGCAACTGCTGCTGGATCATCATCCTGGTACTCATCCTGTGCTGCTGCTGCGGCGGCAACAACAACAACGACTGTGGGAACAACAACTGCGGCTGCTGAACACGAAAAAAGGGC
>JALCPO010000075.1 GCA_022650455.1 Oscillospiraceae bacterium | reverse complement strand
AGGATGCCGCACCGGCGGAACGCCGCAATATAGGACGGCGCCAGCGATACGTAAAGCTTTTCGCCGGCTTTGATCGCTCTTTTTACCTTCGGAAGATCACTGTTGATCGATTTCGCATTCTGCGGGCAGATCAGCAGACAGTTGCCGCAGTAAATGCATTCGTCGCCGATGATGTGGATCTGTTCGTCCCGATACGCAATCGATTTTACGGGGCAGTTCCGGATGCATTTGTAGCAGTTTTTGCAGTTGGATTTATTTAATTTAATGATGTCTTCCATAAAAACCACCGAAAACCAAAGCAATTCCAAGTTTCCCAAAAACCAAGTCGTTTTTGGGGCAAACGACGACAGCCGATCGTCTATGGCGCAGAAAACGAATCTGCGCTTCGCGGAAAGACCGCATCCCGGCCCAAACTACCGGCCAGAATCATTATAACATAAAAGGTACCGGATTACAGCAATCCCGGTATTGGTAATATCTACAGTCTTCCGGTCGAAAACCGATTCTGTTTTATCACAACTTTATCATACCGCAACGCTTCTGCGAACGAAAGAAAACGCAGACATACCGGTAAGGCCCGCCAAATCGTTGATATTGTAAATATGGTTTTTGAAAACGGCCCTTTTGGACGGAAATCCTGCAGCCCGAATTTACCAAAAACACAAGGATTGACGCGAAATTCCGGGCTTTTCGGTAATTGGCAACCCGTTTCAATCTGCCCGAAACAGCTTTTTCGTCCCGATTTCATTGACGGGTTTCCGGAAAACATGATAAAGTTTAAATGAAAAATTCAGAATCGGAGTGGTGAGCATGGATATCGTCGTTTGCGTGGGAGCTTCCTGCTATTCAAAAGGTTCGTGCGAAATTGCCCGGGGATTCCATAAACTGATCGAGAAATATAACTTGGATGATGTCACGGTAAGCGCTTCCTTCTGTATGGGCCACTGCAGCAGGCAGGGCGTGTCCGTGAAGATTGACGGCAACTGTGTCGACGGCGTTACGGCGGAAAATCTGGAAACCGTTTTCGCGGAACATGTTTTGAGTCCCGTGTCCTGTTCATCCCATTAGTCCGGTTTCCGCGGTAAAACGGAGAACATCCGGGAAACCGTTCCCCGGGTAAACCGGCGCAACGAGGGTTATGGAAAGGCAAGGAAAAAATGAGGCTCTTTGATACCAATGTACAACAACTGAAATACGAAGTTCTGAAAGAGGTGGTCCGCCTCGCGTCCAAAGGGGAACTGAAGGAAAAGCTGCACGAGATCCCGAAAAAGATCGTGCCCGGCCCCGAAGCAACGATGCGCTGCTGCATTTTCTGCGAACGGGCAATTGTGGAAGAACGCGTCAAGCTGGCGATGGGCGGAAATAAAAGCGACCCGAACGTCGTGGAAGTGATTGACATCGCATGCGATGCGTGCCCCACCAACCGCATGTATGTTACGGAAGCCTGCCGCGGCTGCATCGCGCACCGCTGCCAGGCTGCCTGCCCTTTCGGGGCGATCAGCTTCCAGAACCACAAATCGGTGATCGACCACAAGAAATGCAAAGAATGCGGCCTGTGTATGAAGGCATGTCCCTATAATGCCATTACCGTTCAGGAACGCCCTTGCATTCTGGCCTGCAAAGCGAAGGCAATTTCACTTGACGAGCGGAAAAAGGCGAAAATCGATCCGGAGAAATGCGTCCGCTGCGGCATGTGCGTCCGCCAATGCCCATTCGGGGCGATTGTCGACAAATCGTTCCTGCTGGATGTTGTCCGGATGCTTCAGGAATCGGAAAATGGAAAGAACTTTAAGGTGTACGCTGCGGTGGCTCCCGCCATTGCCAGCCAGTTTTCTTACGCAAAACTCGGGCAGGTCGTGTCCGGATTAAAAAAGGCCGGCTTTTCCGACGTCGTCGAGGTGGCGCTCGGCGCGGACATTGTGGCGGACAAGGAAGCAAAGGAACTTTCGGAAAAGGGTTTCCTGACTACTTCGTGCTGCCCGGCTTTTGTCCAATACATCCGGTCCGCTTTTCCGCAGCTCGCGGACAACATTTCCAGCAACGCATCTCCCATGGTGGAAACGGCAAAATGGATCAAGCAAAAAGACAAAACGGCCAAAGTGGTCTTCATCGGTCCGTGCATTTCCAAAAAGATGGAATTCCAGAAGAAGGAACTGGCGGGAATTGTGGACTGCGTCATCACGTTTGAAGAGCTGCAGGCGCTTTTGGACGGCTTGGAGATCAAGGTAAACGAACTTCCGGAAGAAGATCTTGACGACGCTTCCGGTTTTGGAAGAATTTTTGCGGAACACGGCGGGGTTACCAAAGCGGTGCTCTACGCCTTGTCGGAAAACAAGATTGATTTTGAAGTGAACCCGACCATGTGTGACGGACTGGAAGAATGCCGCGCCGCCCTTCTGAAAGCTTCCAAGGGAAAGCTGGATTCCAACTTTATCGAAGGTATGGCCTGCCCGGGCGGGTGCATTGGCGGAGCGGGGTGCATCACATCCAACCACGCGGCCAAAAACAAAATGAATCTGGAGACCTATGCCAAAAAAGCGCTTGATCCAGAATCGGAGACATTTTTCAACCAGGTGATGTCGCTGACTCTGAAAAGCATGACCTACAGTAAAAAATAAAGGGGGATTTTCTATGCTGTGCAAAGACTGCGATTATTATCACGCATTGCGCGGAAAGGCTTTTTCGGGAACGGAACTTTCTTTCTGCGAGTTTTCCGACATGCTGTTCCTCGACGATGTCGACTGGATGGAGATGGAGTATCCCTGCCGGAAAATCAGCTTTGACGAGTATTGGCAAAAGAAAACGGGCAGCCGCTGCGACGCGGCGACGGTCGGCAAGTACGTAAAACCGAAGCTGTTTCAGAAACTGAAGGAAAGCGGCGTCTGCATGCTTCAATTTCCCGACGGGATCATCAGCAAATGCTTCCGGGAACAGTTGGCCGGTTCCGAGGCCCGCGCAGATGTTTTAAAGCCTTCCAAAAACCGGATAAAAGGGTAAACATCGGCGGATGTCCGGATATGGCGCGGCACCGCCCGTCGGGTTTGATTGGCGCTTTCTGGCGCTCTCTTTCCCCGGCGGGCAAGACCGCATCCCGTTTTTTCTACAATTTTATCTTGATTTTTCCTCTCCTGCGCGTTATAATAAAAAAGCGCTTTTGAGATGGATGTTTAGCTCAGCTGGCTAGAGCGTTCGCTTGACGTGCGAAAGGTCATAGGTTCGAGTCCTATAACGTCCACCAAAAATTTGAACCCGGTTTTTTTTACCGGGTTCAAATTTTTTATAGGAATATTCAGATCAAAAAACGAAGCGGGATATTTTCTTTTCCGCTTCGTATAAAGGGAGGCCGGCTATGTCAACAGGGTGTGTCTTGGAAGGCGGCGGAATGCGCGGCTGGTATACAAGCGGCGTATTGACCGCGCTGAAAGAAAACGGTATTTTCTTTCCAACCGTTTACGGAATCTCCGCCGGGGCGTTCCATGCGCTTCCCTACATTGCCGGCCAGATTTCCAGAGAATATATTCGATTCCTTCTGCATTATGCTTCGGATCCACGCTGCATCAGTAAGGAAAACCTGAGCCGGACCGGCTCTGCCTTCGGCTTTGACTTTTTATTCGGGGAATTGTTTCATCATCTGCTCCCTTTCGACTACCGCGCATTTTTTCGGTCGCCGGTGGAACTGAAGGTCGGAGTAACCGATTTAAAAACGGGACGGGCCTGTTTTTATGGGAAGACCTTTCTGGAAGAAAGTTTTCTTCTCATCCGGGCATCCTGTTCCCTTCCGCTGGTTTCTAATGTCATCCATTTCCAGGGCCGCGATCTGCTGGACGGCGGCTGCTCCAACCCGATCCCCGCCGAGTACGCCCTATCCGACGGAAACGACCGAATCGTCGTTGTGCTGACACGGGACGCGTCCTACCGCAAAAGCCCGGAGCCGGAATTCCCCTTTTCCGTGCTCCGGGAAAAATACGGGAACTACCCGGCTTTTCTCCGGACCATGATGCGCCGTTCCGAAATCTATAACGGGGAACTGGACGCCTGTGCACGTCTGGAACAGGAAAAAAGGGCTTTGCTCGTCCGTCCCAGTACCCCGATCCGCTTCAGCCGGTATGAAAACGATCCCCGGAAACTGACGGCCGTGTATGAAATGGGCATTCGGGACGGGAAAGCGAAGATTCCGGAAATCAAAGCTTTCCTCGGAATATGAGCCGCCTCGCCGCGCGTGAACGCGCGAAAGGGATACGCCGGAAAAGTATCGTCCAATCCGATCAATTTGAAAGCTGGGTTATTCATAATGCTGTTAAACCATACACCGGTCCAAAAGAAATTCCCGCTGCGTTCCGCGGCCGCTTTGGCAGCCTGCCTGATTCTGTTGGCTTCACCTGCGGCGTGCGCTTCGCAGACATCCCGGGAGCCGGTACAAAAGCAGGCCGGTGCGTCTTCTTCTGTTTCGAAACCGGCGCCGTCCACGGCATCGTCCGCGCCCCGGGCAGCGTCCTCCGCCGCGTCCAAAACGGCGGTAAAAGCGGCAAAAAGTAAAACTTTAAAAGTAAAAAACATCCGGCAGATGCCGGAACTTCAGTCCGGCTGTGAAATAACGGCGGCAAATATTGTCCTTAACTACCTGGGCTACCAGGCTTCCAAAGCGGATCTGCTGAAATATCTGCCTGTCAGCAACGACTTCCGGACGGTGAGCGGGAAAAAATACGGTCCAAACCCATGGAAAGCTTTTGCCGGGAGCCCGGATACGGCGCGTTACGGATGCTATTCGCCGGTGATTGCAAACACGATAAACGAATATCTTCTCAATCAAGGCGGAAGCCATACGGCTTACAGTTTCACCGGCGTACCAGCGGACAGGCTCTATTCCTGCATCGACGCCGGCGTACCCGTCATTGTCTGGGTGACTTCCGGCATGCAGGAACCGGCGGCTGGGGACGGCTGGTATCTGGCCGACAGCGGAGCCTATTGCCAATGGGTTTCCAGAGAACACTGCATGGTGCTGATCGGTTACAACGAAGACCAGGCGATCTTCTGCGACCCGCTCGACAGCCGCGAATCGGTCTCCTACGGGAAAGCACTCTTCACAAAACGGTATGAGGCGCTCTTTTCCCAGGCGGTCGCGGCAGTTCCGTCATAACAGCCTTGTGTCGTTGATAATCAGCTCGAACTGCAGACCGAGGTATTCCGCGGCCTGACGGCACAGCACCATGCGGGACATGAAAATTTCAAAATATTCCATCACGGGACAGATTCCGGTATCGATCGTGATGTTCAGCGTCACGGTTTTCCGCTCCGTATCGATTTCGGTGGACGCACGCTCCACCGCGTAGTTGACGCGGTCGTGGATGTCGGCGTTCACCGTTTCTTTATCCCGCACCCGGGTGCGGCGGACGTCGCCTTTATCGGAAAGGATCAGCGCCGCGGCGACCGGACTGACGGCGGCGGCCGTTCCTTCGTCGTGGTTGCCGATTGCCGCCGAAATTTCCGCCACCTCTTTTGGGGGCATCCTGAGCCGGTTTAAAATATCAAATGCCATCAAAGCCCCGCTCTGCGCGTGGTTTGCACGGTTCACAACGTTCCCAATATCATGCATATACCCCGCGATGCGCGCAAGCTCACAGGTGCGCGCGTCGTAGCCGAGGCTTTTCAGAATATTTCCCGCGTAGTTTGCAGACCGCTTCGCGTGGGGAAAGCCGTGTTCGGTAAAACCGATTTCCCCCAGATTGCGGTTTCCCTTTTCAATATAAGCCTTGATCTCTTCATTTTTCAGAATGTCACCGAAGGTTACCAGATTGTATTTCGCCATTCCTGCCTCCCGGTCAATTCGTCATCATGCGGTACATGGCTTCCAGGCAAATCTGCGCGTGTTCCATGAAACAGCCGATGTCGATATGCTCATTTTTGTTATGAAGGCCGCGGTCCGGTTCATCCGGAAAGAACGGCCCGAACGCAACGGCCCTGCCGGGGACGGAACGCGCATAAGTTCCGCCTCCCGTGGCATACAGCTCTGCCGGAACCCCCTTGACGGTCCGGTAAGCGTCCTGTAAGAGATGGACCAGAGGATGGTCGGCGGGAAAATAAAGCGGTTTGTTGCCGTGCAGGAGCTCCGCCTTCTCCCCCTCTTCCCCAGCCTTTTTCCGGATGGTTTCAAAGATCTCGTCGCCGTTGCACGTCACGGGATACCGGATATCGATGTCGGCTTCGGAAGACGAATCATCCACGCGGACGATGCCGAGATTCAGCGTAAGCGGTCCGGATGCTTCATCGCTCCCTTTGACGCCAAGAGACGCCCCGTCGATCTCCGTGCCGATAGCCCGGTCCAGGAAGCCCAGAAATCCGCCCAGCTCATCCTTGGAAAGCGCTTTGCTCAGCAGGGCGATCAGGTGCGAGGCGGCGTTGAACCCTGCCTGCGGCTGCATGGCGTGGCTTGCTTTCCCCACCGATGTTATTTTGATTCCGTCTTCCGTCTCCGCAAACCGGAATTCACCTTCCGCTGATTTTGCCGCGGATTCCAGCCGCGCTTTCAAAGAACCCGAATTGCTCACAACAGCTTCGGCCAGCGCAGGCACCGCATTGACCACTGTTCCCGCCTCAAAACGGCGAACCGCCTTGGAAGCGTTTTCTCCGCCCGTAAACCTCACTCTGAGGATTCCTTTTTCCCGGTTGCAGATGCCGTATTCGCTGTCCGGCGTAAATGCCATAACCGGCATTGACTCCTGGGAAAAATACATTTCCAGATCATTGCTTGCAAGCTCTTCGCCCGCTCCGAAAATGGCGCGGATTCTCCGCTTGCCGGTAACCCCCCGGTCTTTTAAGGCCTTGAGACAGTAAAGGGCCGCGACCGCGGCACCTTTATCATCCGCCACACCCCGGCCGAAATAAAGGTTTCCTTTCTGTGTTAAATGAAAAGGGTCGGTATCCCAGTCTCCCGCGGCGGGAACAACATCGACATGCGTGATAACCGCGGCAATATCGCTGCCTTCGCCGTATTCCGCGTGGCCGGCGTAGTTTCCGACATTTTGAGTGGCAAAGCCCATCTCTTCCGCAATCTGTAAAATCAGATTCAGCGCACGCGCCGATTCCCGGCCGAAAGGTTTCCCGGGTTCCTCGGGGCCGCATACCGACGGAACCGCCACCATGCGGGCCATATCCTGAATCATGGAATCTTTGTACTGTAAAATATTTTGTCCAAAATACACGAAACGACCTTCTTTCTCAAAGATAGTACATGATGAAATTATACCACGAAAAAGACGTGCCGCGGACTATTCCGGCAAAATAATCGCACGGTCCGGCACGCCGATTTTATAAAATCCGTTAAAAATTTTCTGCCAAAAATATCATGCGCTTTCCTCCGCCCCACTACGAATAAATTTTTTTACCTTCGCGAATACTGGAATTGTCTGCGGTGGAGGTGAAGAGATGAAAAAGCAGCTTTCCCTGTTTTTTACAGGCGGGACGATTTATCCGGCATTGGAAATCATCTGCCGGGGAAAAACGGATTTTTCCATGGCGCTGGCTGGAGGCGCATGCCTGTGCCTGATTGACCGAATCTGCAACAACCGGCTGCGGGCCATGCCGCTTCCGGTCAAATGCTTTGCCGGGTCCAGCATTATCACAGCGGTGGAATTCGGAACGGGAGTAATCGTCAATCTGATTCTCAAGCTCAATGTCTGGGATTATTCGCAGATGCCCATGAATCTGCTGGGACAGATTTGCATGCCGTTTTCCCTTCTATGGTGCCTGATTACGATTCCCGCCATGCAGCTCTGTGCGTTTTGCGATAAAGTTGCAGTGAGAAAATAAACGTTCCGCGGTTCGTGCAGAAAGTCTGCCGGCGCCGCGGAATTTTCGTATGAAAAGGCTTTATCAGGCGACATTTTTGCGGTTAAGGATTGACATATCCCTGCATAATATGGTATCATTAATGTCGCGCTTGCAAGGAAATTATATTGGAGAGGTGTCCGAGTGGTTTATGGAGCCAGTCTTGAAAACTGGTGATCCCGCAAGGGACCAAGAGTTCGAATCTCTTCCTCTCCGCCATACTTCACCGATCCAATCCAAAAATTCGGTTGTTCACCATAGATGGAGAAATACCCAAGTGGTGAAGGGGCTCCCCTGCTAAGGGAGTAGGTCGGGAAACCGGCGCGAGGGTTCAAATCCCTCTTTCTCCGCCAATCAAAACGCAGGTAAAGGGACTTGAACCCTCGTGGTTCAGGTCCCTTTCCTTATTTGGCGGTTGAAATGATTCATGGGGGCAGGAAGTATGAGGAAACGATTCCATTTGCAGAGCGGGTTTCATCGGCATCCCATATTGTGGTATTATGCGCTGACAATGTCGGTAAGCCTCTTGCTGTTGATTCCCCACCTGCTGTTCGGGGCTATTCTTACACCGTCATTTTCCCTGACCCAATTCGGTCCCGCCGCCGGGCTCGTTCTGTTTTGCCTTTTTTCCGGCTCTTCGGGTCCTTTGCGGGGCATGGTCATCCGCTTTAGCGGAAAGAAGCTTTTCCGGTGGGGCATCTTGGCCGTTTTAACGACCGCTGTCATTCTGATTCTCTGCGGAGCACTGCTTTCGTTTTTGGGTGTGCCGGCAACCCGCTGGAGCGGAAATGCCGGCTTTTACAGTATGGAGTGCCTTGCCATGCTTGTGTGCTGCGCAGGAGAGGAAGTGGGCTGGCGGGGGGTTCTACTGCCAAAGCTCTGTGAAAATCACTCGCTTTTTGCAAGCTCGCTGATTGTTGGCTTGCTTTGGGGCGCCTGGCACTTGAATTTCTCCGCGGGCCCGCTTGGTTTTCTCCTGTTTACAGGAAGCATCATGCTGAATTCCGTTTTTCTCGCATGGCTTTACCAAAAAAGCGGCGGCAACTTATTTGTGGCAATTTTGGAGCATTTCAGCTTCAACCTGTTCTCTCATCTGTTTTTATGGAATCGGCTTGATATAAAGGCTTATGTTGTGGAAATTGCTCTTTACGGAGCAGTGGATTTGATCGTCGTATGGGCTGACCGAAAATTGTTCTTTGCACACTCTCAGAGTCCAGAGACTGGCGATGTTTGATCATCAAACCGTTACCCGTACATAAACACTGTCTTCTCCGCGTCGCGCAGCTCCTTCGGGAGATACACACGCCCGCGTCCGTCGACCAGGCGGCGGACCGGTATTGTGTTCGCCGTATTCGGATCTTCCCCTTTCGTCATCCTGTCAGGTCTCCAAACCGAAGCTGCTCCGGAAGAGCGCGCATGCGTTCCCCGGTGTCGTAGTTGGAAACGAAAACTTCCGCGAACTCACAGCCGCCGTCATATCACTGCGCGCAGGGCTTTCTTGCCGCCGACCCAGCTGATGAAACTGTTCAGCGCGCCTCAACATCCTTCCCAAAACAGGCGCGGATCACGAGAGACGGGGCCCAGACCCTGCTTCTTCCAAGGCCTGCTCCATCTTCCGCCCGTTCCGCTGTGAACACGAGAGACGGCCGCCCGAAAGATTTCACATGCTCTTCTTCTCTGGCATGTATGATCATTCCACGATTTCTCCTTTTTCCTTTGGCTGAATTTTCCGAATCTTGGAATCGAAATCTGCATAAAATAAGGATACATTTGCATGCGCAAATATACCCTTGACTTCGCCTTGAATTTTGATCAAGTGTCCGGTCACCTTCAGATAAAAGAAAGACCACAAGGTTTTGGCCTTGTGGTTTCCTGTTTTTGGTGGAGCATAGCGGGTTCGAACCGCTGACCTCCACACTGCCAGTGTGGCGCTCTCCCAAAGTATCGGGTGTGCACCACCACAAAACCCAACCCGCATATGTAGATATTTACTCAGCTGCAGAGAGTTTATTGAAGCTGCAGTAAT
>JALCPO010000074.1 GCA_022650455.1 Oscillospiraceae bacterium | reverse complement strand
TATTATGTTACAAAACGGCTATTTTGTAAGCGGCCGCGAGGGCGCGCTAATTGCGGGGGCGCAGGGTTCCTCTCCCCGTAATTATACAAAATATTCATTTTGTATAATTGTATCCCATAATCTGGACGTTGTCAACTCTCTTATGTATCCGAAACAGCGGAGGGACTGTTTCGGAATTCTACTCCTGTCTCAGCGCATCGACCGGTTTCATCCGTGACGCCAGATAAGCCGGATAAACGCTGAAAACAGTTCCCGTCAACAGCGCAAACGTGATGGATATCAGCATGATATCCGATCTTATCGTGAGCACGGTATGAAAATACTCGGAGACGGCCCACGATATCGCCGTTCCGACAGCAATGCCGATGACGCATCCGATCAAGGAAATCAATACCGCTTCAAAAAGGAATTCCATCAGGATGGCGGAACGTGTCGCACCCAGCGCTTTTTTGATCCCGATCTCCCGGGTCCGTTCGTTGACCGAAACCAGCATCATGGTCATAATGCTCAGGCTTGCCACCAGAAGCGAAACCGCTCCGACTGCCGAAAGAATCAGTGTCACGATATCCAGAATATATAACAGTCCCTCTTTTTGCTTGGCGAGATTGTTGGAAACAAAGGCGTCCGAAGTTCCTTTGGCAAGGTTTAGACGGCTCAGAATCAAATTTCCAATGTTGTCGGATTCTGTATTGGATCTCAGTTTTACTGCAATTTCATCAAAATCGTTGCGTTTGTTCATCGCCTGAACGGTAGTGTACGGCACATAGACAAATGTCGGAATATAGTTGCCGATCACATTCTGCAGGAGACCGGTGCCTGTTTTAATGACGCCGACCACTGTAAACTCCTGCATGATTCCCCCGCAGACCAAACTGATTTTCTTGCCGACGATATTGTCTCGGGAGTAGATTTTTTTTGAAAATGCCTCGTCAACCAGGCAGACATTGGCTTCCGTGCTGATATCCCGCTTATTGAGCAGCCTTCCGTATACGGATTGGATCGATATGATATTATCGGCATTGCAGTCGATTCCCCACAGGATGGCTTTCGTCTGAATATTGCGGACCGTTACCTGCGTATTGGCCGTCATAACCGGGGTCGTCGACTCCACCTGACTCACTCTCCGGATGATTTTCAGATCATCGGAATTCAGCGTCGCATTCTGGCTCTGGTCGGATTTTGTAATAAATAATCCGTTTAAACCAAGCCCGTCCATTTCTCCGGTAACAGCGTTTGTGCCGCATTGACTGATGTTGGCAACCGTCACAACGGAAGCAACTCCGATGGCGATTCCAAGAACCGTGAGAGCGGTTCGCATGTGTTTTCTGCCTAAGTTTTGAAAGGCGCATTTCCAATAATCAATCATGGGAATCACCCGCCGCAGTCGTCGGCAGCACATCGGCACCCGCATAAACGTCGCCGGGATTTGTAATGATGAGGTCCTGTGCCCGAATGCCGCTTTTTATTTCAAACCCGTTATCGAATTCACGGCCGGTCACCACCGGCGTCTTGATGGCCTTGTTGACAACCACACAGTAAACGAACTCCTTTCCGTCCGCGTCTTCCTGTACGGCCTCATAAGGAAGAATGAGCACGTTATTGCTGTGCGATGTCGTGATCTTCGCTTGGGCGGTAAAACCAGGTTTAATATCCGGTCCTGGGTTCTGAACACTTGCAATAACCTCTACAACCGTTTCCTGCCCCGTTGTGGTAACCAGATCTTTTGCTTCGGAAGAAATTTTTTCGATTATGCCGGAATAAGTGGAATTTTTAAATCCAACCCCCGAGATCTGGGCCTTTTGTCCCGTTTTCAGGCCGGCAATCTTTGATTCATCAACGGAAAGGCGAACCTGTATGCCATCCTCATTTTGAATTACGGCGGCCGGTTCGCTGGAATCAATGTAAGTTCCGTCTGCCGACGCGGCAATCGATGCAACAACACCCGAGACCGGAGCCGTTAAAACGCTGGCTTCTTCCCTATCTGCGGAATTCGTCCCGGACAGGCCGGAACTCACGGTTCCTCCGGAACTGACCGAGCTCGACTGGGAACGGCCTAAGTATGCGGCATAGGCTTCGTATGCGTTGTTATAAGAAGGTACCGCCGATGACGTGGAAGAACCGGAAGAAGCTGCCGAGGATGATGCGGATGTATTGACGATTTTCATCAGAGGCTGCCCCGCCTGGACCCGGTCGCCCTCCTTGACATAAACCTTTTTTGCAACACCGGAAGCGTCCGCAAAAACGTCGTTTTTTGTCAGTGCCTCGACTTTTCCCGTACAGGTAACCGTATCTTCAGCTGTACTGGCAGATGCCTTTACAACGGTGACCGGAATCCTCGACTTTTTGATGATTTGGCCGGAAATCAGGATTGCAGCGGTAAGAACGAGTGTAAAGGTGAACAACATTACATACTTCTTCATGGACATTCCCCCATCACAGCTTATTCTGTGATGGAAGCGCGAAATTATTAGTTCGAATTTGCCTCGTCGCATGAATAATTTTTCTGATAAGTCTCAACAATAGCAGCGAGGTGACAAACATGAGCATGATCCAATGCGACATCGACTGTGTTTACCAGAAAGACGGATATTGCGAACTGGAGATGCCTTCCGCCATTACCAACTATACCGGTGACGGCTGCGTTCACTGCATCAAGGTCACGCCGCGTTCCGGTTCCGCAGACCGGACTACTCCGTCGCGGCCTCAAACGCCTCCCGCACATCTTTGACGCCGATCAGCTGAATCTGGTCGAATTTGCGGTTGATACGGCTCAGGCTGTGATACGGTAAAATACATTTTTGAAATCCAAGCCGGTCCGCCTCCCGGATACGCGCCTCGCTATGGGTTACGGAACGCAGTTCCCCCGCAAGCCCGATCTCTCCGAATACAATGGCCTTGCCGTCGATCGGTTTATCTTTCAGGCTCGAAACGAGGGAAAGCGCGACGGCAAGGTCGCTCGCCGGCTCGTCGAGGCGCAGTCCGCCTACCACATTTACATAAGCGTCCAGATTGGAAAAATAATAACCGGCCCGTTTTTCCAAAACGGCCAGCAGAAGCGACATCCTGTTGTAATCGAAACCGGTCGACATTCTCCGCGGCGTCCCAAATCCCGATGTTGTCGCCAGCCCCTGGATCTCCGCCAGAATTGGACGTGAACCCTCGACAGCGCAGGTAACACAAGTGCCCGATACATTTTTGGGCCGACCGGAAAGAAGCGCAAGGGACGGATTCTCAACCTGTTCAAGCCCTGTCTCGGACATGTCGAAAACGCCGATCTCATTGGTAGAACCGTACCGGTTCTTTGCCGCCCGGAGAATCCGGTACGGCATCCGCCGGTCCCCTTCAAAATATAAGACCGTGTCGACGATGTGTTCCAGGACCTTCGGACCGGCGATCGCCCCGTCCTTATTGACATGACCGACGAGAATCGCGGGAATTTCGAGCTCTTTGGCCGCCCGCATTACCGCAGCGGTACATTCCCGGACCTGCGACACACTTCCGGGGGAAGAACTCAGGTCCGTAAAATTCATAGTCTGGATCGAGTCGATCATCACCAGGCCGGGCTTGTCCGAACGGATCAGCTCGACGACCGCCTGAATGTCCGTCTCCGGCAAAATATACAGATGCTCGCTGTTGACGCCGAGTCTCGTCGCCCGCAGCTTGATCTGCCGGGCCGATTCTTCGCCCGAAACATACAGAATCTTCAGCCTTTTCCCCAGATAGCCGCAAATCTGCAGCAAAATGGTGGATTTTCCGATTCCCGGTTCCCCGCTGATTAAAATCAGGGAACCTTTTACGATGCCGCCTCCCAAGACGCGGTCCAGTTCGCTCATCCCGGTGTGGTAACGTTCCTCTTCCGACGTGCTGATCTGGGAAATCGGGACCGCGCGCGTCATGCCGCGCCGGGCCGCGGAACCGATCGCCCTTTTCGGCGCCGCTTCCCGGATTTCCTCATTCATGGTGTTCCACCGCCCGCATCCCGGGCATTTGCCAAACCACTTTGGGGATTCGAATCCGCACTCGGAACACACATAAACGCTTTTTGCCCTTCCCGCCATTTTGCAACCTTCATTTCCCTGCCGTTTTTTTCATTATATGCGATCAGCGGCGGAAATACAAGGCTGCGTCACCGGGCACTGCAAAAGTCCAAAAGACCGCAGTATATGGCAAACGCCATCTGCCGCTGATATTCCGGACGGTTGAGCCGGGCTGCTTCTTCTTCGTTGGAAAGAAATCCGCACTCGACCAGCACGGCCGGTACGGTTGCGTGCCAGAGCAGGTAGATGGAACTCGTGGCGGGTTTTGTCTGCCTCTCATTGTCCTTCTGGAGCAGGCCGACGACCCTGTTTTTGATGGATTCCGCAAGTTCCTTGCTCTGTTCCGTATTTTTGGAGTAGAACACCTGTGTCCCATGATACCGGCCCTGCTCGAACTGATTCTGATGGATGCTGACGAAGATACAGTTTCCCTGGGCTTCGATGATTTTCAGGCGGTTGTGAATGTCGCTGACTTTGCGCTCGTGAACCGTATCCAGGTCGTCGGAAATGGCCGTGTCGTCCGTCCGGGTCATGACCACCCGGTAGCCGGATGCCAGCAGCAGGTCCTGCAGATCCTTCGCAATCGCAAGGTTGATGTCTTTTTCCGGCTTCACCGACTTTCCGGTGGCACCGCCGTCTTCCCCGCCGTGGCCGGCATCGACCACAACCGTTCGCAGCATTCCCGCACCGGGCGCGGCAGCCATTTTGCTCAGCTTGCTGCAGGTGATGTAAGAAAGCAGGAGAAAAGCAAGGCAGCACAGGATCAGCGCTGCGATCGGAACAAAGTTGCTTTTCTCCGTTTTCAAAAAAAATCACCCCACGCGATATTTATATGCGTGGGGTGATTTGCAATATTCGGCGATTCCGGGGACCGGGTGCTTTCGGCTCCTTTTCAGACGTCTTCCAGGTCGACGTGGGTCCTGTCCGGCGTGGAAGCATATTTCAGCTTGTCCACGATCGCTTTGGTGTCACGGGCAATTACCAGTTCTTCGTTGGTGTTGATGATATAGACCGCCACGGACGAATCAAACGTGGAGATTTTCCCTTCTTTTCCATGGACATATTCATCGTTCAGAATCGGGTCGATTTTTACGCCGAGATACTTCAGGTAGCGGCAGGCACCGTAGCGGATACTCGGCTGGTTTTCTCCGAGGCCGGCCGTAAAGGCGATGCAGTCCACGCCGTTCATGGCCGCCGCATACGCGCCGATGAATTTGGCAATCTGGTAGTTCTGCATTTCATGCGCCAAAATGGCTTTCGGATTGCCCTCGATCTCCGCTTTGGTCACGTCCCGGTCGTCGCTCATCCCGCAGATACCGAGCACGCCGGATTTTTTATTCAGGATCTCATTCATCTGCTGCGGCGTAAGGTTTTCCTTTTCCATCAGGAAGGTAACCACCGACGGGTCCAGCGCGCCGGAACGCGTACCCATCATAAAGCCGTCGAGCGGAGTCAGGCCCATGCTGGTATCCACAACCTTGCCGTTCTGAATCGCCGCAATGGACGACCCGTTCCCGATGTGGCAGGTGATCATCTTAATGTCTTCCAGCGGCTGATGCATCAGGTGGGCGCAATGATGACTGACGAAGCGGTGGGAAGTGCCGTGGAAACCGTACCGGCGAATCTTGTATTTTTCATAATATTCCTGCGGAATCGCATATAAATAAGCCTTTGGCGGCATGGTCGAATGAAAGGAAGTATCGAAAACGACGCATTGGGGCATATCCTTCCCAAAGACCTGCTGGCTGGCGACAATCGCATCGGCTTCCGGGCCGTTGTGGAGCGGCGCCAGCGGAATCAGGCTTCTGATCTGCCGGATGACTTCGTCGTTCACAAGCACGGATTTGTCAAAAACGGCCCCGCCCTGAACAATCCGGTGACCGACGGCCGCAATTTCGGAAAGGCCGGAGATCACTCCCACCTTTTGGTCGACGAGTGCGGATGTAACGAGCTGAAATGCGTCGACATGATTTTTAATTTCCGTTACCACTTTTTTCGCACGCCCGTCGGCGGTTTTGTGCTGGATCGACGCGCCTTCCGAACCGATTCTGTCACAAATGCCTTTCGCCATCATCTTTTCGGTATCCATATCGATCAGCTGATATTTTAATGATGAACTTCCTGCGTTGATTACCAGAACCTTCATGAACCGTCCTCCTAATATTTTTATTTCTCCCGGGCATAGACAGACTATTGAAAGACCATGCGGATTCGTGTAAAATAAGAAGCGAAAAAACAACAGTTATTATGATAGTACAAACAGGGTATAATTTCAAGGAGTTTGCGGATAAAATGGCTATTACCGGGATTATCGCGGAATATAACCCGTTTCATAACGGTCACGCTTTCTTAATCCAAGAACTCCGCAAATCGGGTGCCGGTCCCATTGCGGTTGTCCTAAGCGGAAATTTTGTCCAGCGCGGCGAAGCGGCAATTCTTTCCAAGTGGGCCAGGACAAAGCAGACGCTTCTCTGCGGCGCCGACCTGGTTGTGGAGCTTCCCCTTCCCTGGGCCGTGGCCGGCGCGGAACGGTTTGCTTCCGGCGGCGTTTTCCTTGTGGCCGCTTTGGGCGCGGACCGAATCGGTTTTGGAAGCGAATGCGGGGACATCGGCCGGCTGAAACAAGCGGCAGATGCTTTGGCATCTCCCCTGCTGCACGACGCCATGCGCGCGGCGCTGGACAGCGGTTCCACCTTTGCCGCTGCGAGGCAGCAGGCCGTCGGCAGCCTGTTTGGAAGTGAGACGGCTTCCCTGCTGAGCGAACCGAACAACATTCTCGGAATCGAGTACCTCAAAGCGCTGGAACGCCTGCATGCTTCTCTCCGGCCTTTTACGATAAAAAGGGCCGGTTCCGGCCACAATAGCAGGGAGAGTGCCGGCGGCAACGCGTCTTCGGCAGAAATCCGCGCCCTGCTGAAGAAAGGGGCCGACGTTTCCGCGTATCTGCCGGCGGATGCTTTCCGGGTTCTGAAAGCCGAAACCGAACGGGGCCGCGCGCCTGCGGATCTGGCATATCTCGAGCGCGGGATTCTCGCAAAGCTGAGGCGGATGAGCCGGCAGGAACTGTCCCGGGTACCGGATATCAGCGAGGGACTGGAGAACCGGGTCGAGGCTGCCGTTCAAAAGGCCAGAAGTCTGGAAGAACTGTACCGTCTGGTCAAATCCAAACGGTATCCGCTCGCCAGAATCCGCCGGATTCTGCTGTCCGCTTTTCTGGAAATGGATGTTTCCTACTGCGCCGGCTCTCCGCCTTATCTTCGTGTTTTGGGAATCGGGAAACACGGGGCCGAGATTTTACGGAAAGCAAAGGCTCAGTCGCCCGTCCCGATCCTTTCCAGACATGCGGCCGCCCGCTCCCTGAACCGCCGGGCGGCAAAAATCTGGGAGTTGGAAAACCGGGCCGCGGACCTTTACGCTCTGTGTATGCCGCAGGCCGCTCCCTGCGGCTTCGACCGGACAAACGGAGTCGTCGTGCTATAATCTCTCATGATGAAAGGATGTATGACCCTTGGAAATTAAGGAAATCGATTTCGAGAACTTCGGGAAATGTGTAAAAATTTCCAACGGAATCATCGATGTCGTCGTGACCATAGATTTCGGCCCCCGGATAATCTACTTTGGGTTCTCGGAAAATGGAAACCTGTTCTACAACGATAAGGAGCGCCAATATAAAATCGCGACGGAAAATCCGGAGTGGAAAGACGGAGAGAATTCCGCATTCTACTATTACGGCGGTCATCGGCTGTGGCTGAGTCCGGAACGGTCCTCGAAAACGATCTACCCGGATAACGCCCCGGTCGTTTACAGCATTCTGCCGGACGGCGTTTCCTTCCTGCCCCCAAGGCCCAAGGGATCGGGCATTCAGGCCGGATTTGAAGTCATCATGGGCGAGGATGCGGCGGATATTATGGTTGTGCACACTGCAAAAAACTGTTCCAAGGAACCGCAGCCCTGCGGCCTGTGGCCGGTTACCATGCTGAAGGGCGGCGGGCTGGTGATTCTCCCGCAAAACACGGATTCCAACAATTCCTATCGCCCCAACCGGGCGCTTGTTTTCTGGCCGGGAACCGATGTCCGCGACAGGCGGATCTTTTACGGAAACCGTTTTCTGACGGTGCGCCATGACCCGGACGGCGAACGTCCTATGAAGATCGGCTCCAACAATGTTTTGGGATGGGTCGCTTATCTAAGCCATGATTTTACTTTTATGAAACGCTATGTGCACAATCCGCAGGCGGTTTATCCGGACTTCGGGAGTTCCTGCGAGATTGCCGTCCGGAAGGATTTTGTTGAAATACAGTCCCTCAGCCCGATGTATCGGCTGGAACCCGGTCAGGAAATTAAACATGTGGAAAATCTCTCGGTCTTTCACACAAAGGACGGGGTCGATCCGAAGGACGAGGACGGAATCGCGCGGTATATTGAAGAACTGAACTAAAATCGATTCTGCCCCGTAAAAAAGGACGCAGAAATCCCCCGGCCGCAGGCAAAAGCTGCGGCCGGGGGATTTCTTTGTGCCAGGAAGTTTCGGGTCAGGCGGGCGATTCATTGGGAATGTCCTGGTTGGGATCGGCAGAAAAATAAGAACCGAGTTTGAGCGCTGCGCTTTCAAGAATCAGACGGATGCAGTTGCCGTCGCCCAGCCTTTCACTGTTCAGACAGAGATCAAAGTTCGCCGGGTCGTTCCAGTCCCTTCCGGTGTAATATTTGTAGAAATCCGCACGGTAACGGTCGGTCTTGGTCGCAAACGCATCCGCGTCTTTTTCCGAAAGGCCGTTTTTCTTCCTGGTCGCCTGAACGCAGAACTCATGGGATGCCTGAATATTTACCGTAAGGACGTTGGGGTAGTCCTTCAAAATGAAATCCGCCGCACGCCCCATGACGACGAAAGATTCCTTTTCAATCAGGCTGCGAAGCACCTTCGCCTGAAAATTGTATAGGTTCTGATCGGAAATAAATCCGTTCTGCTCCGGGCTCAGTACGTCGCCCACACGGTTTTTGCGTCTGTTTTTAAACAGAAAAAGAGGTTTTGTAACGCGTTCGTCCGCTTCACCGAAAAGAGCCTCGTTAATTCCGCTTTCGATGGATGCAAGCTGCAGCAGCTCGCGGTCTACAAAATCGATGTTCAGCTGGTCGGCAAGTTTTTTGCCGATGCGCCTGCCGCCGCTGCCATAACCGCGGGCGATTGTAATAGCATAGTGTTTCATAAAATCTCTTCCTTCCGTGAAAATATGCGGCCGAAAAAACTTTCCCCGGTCCGTCTGTCGGAATCTTACGGCGCGGCGTTCCCTCCTTACTTAGAAAATCCCTCGGAATATCATATCAATTTACTATATACAGTATAATTCAAAACAATATTTTGTCAATATTTCATAAATAAAAACACACTCTATTCTTTCAGTTCAAGAAAAGATAAGGCTGAGCTTTTGAGCATTGGAAGAAATTTAAGTAAAAAGGCATGGAAACGGTTTTCCTTCCGGTTTTCGCCCCCCGCTTTGCAACCCCACACGGACACAAAAATAGGGACCCGCGAAATCCGTCCGTGCGTCCCCGTCTGGAAAAGTTATTGTTCCGGTGCGGTCAATTGGCCGCAGGCGATTTTCGCACCGGAATTTCCGGAAGGCTGCGTAGTAAAATCGTCCGGATGTTCATGCAAGATAACGGTTCTGCCGATTACTTCCTTCACGGTGAACCGGTCGGTGAAAAACACCAGAAACGCATAGCCCCGATTGCCGAAAAGAGGGGGAAGGTCGCCGGCATGCGCAGGGTGCGGACAGTTTCCGGGGTTATAATGGACACCGGAATCGGCAAAGGGGTCCTGCGCGTTCCCGGTGCACGAATGCCCTTCATGAATATGGAATCCGAAAATATTGGGCGAACACGCGCCCTGTCCCTGTGGAAGCCCCTGGACCTGCGCGACCAGCAGAACTCCGTCCGCAGCCTGATATAAGAAGACCATTCCGTTGATTTCCGGGTGAGCCGGGCTTCCGCGCAGGATCGCCTGGGCGTCCGGCCTTTGCT
>JALCPO010000073.1 GCA_022650455.1 Oscillospiraceae bacterium | reverse complement strand
AACCGTAAAGTTTTAACTGGTTTTTCAACCCTGACATCCAACCTTTCCAAAAAATTGTCCGGACAAAATTGAAATGTCCCATGATTATTCGAGAAAAAGCACAGGATTTTATGGATTATTAAAAAATTTCTTCCGAAATCTTAAATTTTCTCTGGATTTCTTCCATTTCAATGGAAAATCATCTTCATTATACCCAAAATCCATGAGAAGTCAAGGAAAAGGTTGCCGCCGCCCCAAACCGGAAACCGGCGAATTCCGCCGCCCTTCCGCACGGTTTTTCCGGCAAAGAAAACATTTTTATGCGAAACGGCTTTCAAAAACTTACATTTTTCCCGTTGTTTCCCCGCTGCGCTTTGCTATAATACTTCTTAAAAAAGGAATTGGTCAATGAATGGGAGGAATCATCATGCCGCGCGGAAGAAAACCGGCAAACGGCAAATCCATCGACACGCAAATTTCAGACATCGACGCTGAAATTGAAGAATACAAGCAGAAAATAGCCCTGGCTAAAGAAAAACGGAAAGAGCTGAAGAACCGCCGGGAAAAGCAGGAAATGGAAGTCCTGTACAAGGCGGTGCGGGCCAGCGGGAAATCCCCCCGCGAATTTCTGGACACTTTGAAGGAACACGCCGACCGGCTTTAGCCGGATTTCCGGCGATGCCGTCAGGGAAACAGGGCGCACCGTTCCGGGTACGCCCTGTTTCCCTGCGCCCGATTCCGGCGTTTCCCGGATGTTCAGGTGTTGGAGATGATAATCTGCTGGACGATGTCCGCCACGTCCTCACAGCAGTCCAGCGAATCTTCCATCGTGTTGTAGAGGTTTTCCCTGCGGATGACGTCCATCGTATCCATCTTCTGCTCCGGGTCGAACAGCGAACGCATGGCGTTCATGAAAAGGATATCGCCTTCCTCCTCAATGTGGTTCACGCGGATGGAAATCTCGTGGAGCTGCTCCTGAAACTTGTTCTTTTTAAAGTACGGAAAGACCTTCATCATGCCGCAGAGTTCCCCGCACGCGGAATCGATGAGACGGACAAATTTCTCCGTGGTTTCGTCGGTCCCGACAATGTGCATCATGTAGATCTGGTTGCCGATGTCGTCGATGCTGTCGGTCAGCGCTTCCACCGCCGCGATCATATTCATCATGTCCGGGCGCTCGATCGGCGTGATGAAGGCGTCCGAAATCAGTTTCGCACACTCGTGGACGTGCCTGTCCCCTTCGTGCTCGATGTCCTGCAGGCGCTTGATCTCCTCCCCGTCGATGCGGCTGTCCGAAAAAGCTTTCCGCAGCGTTTTCGCCGCCTTGTCGGATATCTGGATCCCTTTCTGAAACAAGCCGAAATAATCGGGGCCTTTTGTAAAAAAGCTGCTCAACGTATTACCCTGCCTTTCCATTTTGCAAAGGATGCCGGCTGAAACGAAAAGAAACAATCCGACTCCGGCGTAACCCGGCTGAGCGTACCGACAGGGACATGGAGCCCAAGCCATGACTTTTTGTTTCAAAGTTTTTGGAACCGGCAAAGAATAGTCTACCATCTTTTCCGCGGGAATTATTATTTTTACAGCAAAACATTAAATTCTTCTCTTTCCTCCCCGCCGCCTGTCTTCGTGTTTTCGGCCTTTCCGTCCGCATCCCATCTCATCTTTACTCCGATTTTCAAAGCAGATATTTTAAAAATAGGACTCGGGTTCCGGGTCTGCGCTTTCCCGGATGCGCGGATCCGGGGCGGAGCCGTGTTTCCGCCCCGGAAAATCTTTTCTTTACATCGGAGTTCGCATCGATTACAATGATAACAGAGCCTTTTTCGCGGCTGGCCTGCGGCCGGGAAGCAAACCGATGTTGAATAAGGAGATATTTTTTTGGATTTTAATCTTTTCATCGACCTTTTTCTCCACCTGGACGAATACCTGAACGCCATCCTCAGCCAATACAATGTTCTGGCTTACGTGCTGATTTTCGTCGTCATCTTCATCGAAACCGGCCTGGTCGTCACGCCGTTTCTGCCGGGTGACTCCCTGATTTTTGTGACGGGCGCGATCGCCGCTGCCGGCGGGCCGATCAACATCCCCCTGATGATCGGCCTGCTGTACGCGGCCGCGGTTTCCGGCGACACGGTGAATTACCACATCGGCCATTTTCTGCGGGAAAAAGTGCGGCGGAAAGAAAAAATTCCTTTCATCAAGGCGGAATACATCGAACGTACGCAGGCTTTTTTCAACCGGCACGGCGGCAAAACCATCACCATTGCGCGGTTCATCCCCATCATCCGCACGTTCGCCCCGTTTGTGGCCGGCGTCTGCAAAATGGCATACCATAAATTTCTGAGCTACAATGTTGTGGGCGGAATTTCCTGGGTTACGCTGATGTTCTGCATCGGTTATTTTTTCGGCAACATTCCATACATAAAAGACCACTTCGGCCTGATCGTCGTTGGGATCGTCGTCATTTCGGTCCTTCCGGCGGTCATCGCGTTCCTCGTCAACAGGCGGAAAACGCTCAAAGAAGGGGAAGAAGCCTAAGCGGGGCCGACATGGGAAAAAAACCTAAAGAAGCATTTTGCCGCAGCGGGCAAAATGCTTCTTTACTTGAAAGCGGCCGTTTCAATCGGCCGTGAATTTATAAATGGTGGTGCTCCGGAGGGGCCTTCCCGGTTTCAGATTTTCATACGGAAATTCGGGGCGGTTGACGGAATCGGGGAAAAACTGCGTTTCCATGCAGATGGCATGATGAGCCTTGAGGGGAATCCCGCCATTGCCTTTTACCCCCTCGCCGAAGGAATTGGCGGTATAAACCTGAACGCCCGGCAGGTCGGTAAAGACGAGCATCCGCCTTCCGCTCGCCGCGTCGTAAAGCTCCGCGGCCTTGCGGACCCCGCCGTCGGAGCCGTTCAGAACGAAGTTGTGGTCATAGCCGCCGAACCGCTTCAGCGTATGCTCCTGCGCGCGGATATCCTGCCCGACGGTTTTGGGCCTGCGGAAATCAAAGGGCGTTCCCGCCACGGGAAGGAATTTTCCGGTCGGGATCAGGCCGTCGTCGATCTCCGTGATGGAATCCGCGTTGATCTGCAGTTCCTGCGAAAGGACGTCCTTCGCCGCGCTCCCCGTCAGATTGAAATAGGAATGGTTGGTCACGTTAAACGGGGTTTCGGCGTCGGTTTCCGCCCGGTATTCAAGGATCAGCGCGTTGTCGGTGGAAAGCGTGTAGGTGACTTCCACATCCACATTCCCCGGAAAGCCGCATTCGCCGTCCGGGCTGCGGTAGGCGAACGTGACGGACGGGGCGTCGTCGTTATGGCTGCTGCGCTTGATGCGCCAGACCCTGTTCTGGTATCCGCCCGGGGCGCTGTGCAGGGAATTGTTTCCCTCGTTTCTGGTAAGGGAATAGGTTTTCCCGCCGACAGTGAACGTTGCGCCGCCGATCCGGTTCGCATACCGGCCGATCAGAGAGCCGAAAACGTCGCCGGGCGCCGCATACTCGGCAAGCGTATCGTGGCCGAGCACGACGCTTTCCGCCTTTCCGCTCCGGTCCGGGACGCACAGCCGGGCGATGCGGCACCCGTAGGTCAGGAATTCCGCTTCCATCCCGCTTCCGTTTTTCAGGATGCAGCGTTCGACCGCCGTTCCGTCGGGAAGGCTCCCGAATCCGCGCACTTCAATACTCATTGCTCCTCTTCCTTTCGCATGTTCCGTCACTCGCCCAGAAGGGCGGCGCCGAGGATCCCCGCGTCGTTGCCGAGCTGGGCGCGGCAGATCACCGTTTGCTTGACGGAGTTCTTGGAATAAACTTCTTTTTTGACGGCCTCTTTCAGAGGGATCATCAGGGGGTCGCCCTCGTTGCTGACCCCCCCGCCGATGCAGAGGATATCCGGCTGGAAAATGTTGATGCAGTTTGCAAGCCCGCAGGCGAGATACCCGATATACTCGTTTACCACGGTCTTTCCCGCCGTGTCCCCTTCCCGCATGGCTTGAAACGCCGTGCGCCCGTCCGCATTCGCGGGGGCTCCGTTCGTGATTTTCCACATGGCGGAGCTGCGGTCCTTCTCCATTGCTTCCCGGGTGGAGCGGATCAGGCCCGTGGCGGAAGCGTAGGCTTCCCAGCAGCCGAGGCGGCCGCAGGTGCAGCGGCGGCCGTTGGCCACGATGACGGTATGGCCGATCTCCCCGCCGGCAAAGTTGCTGCCCGCCAGGATCTTTCCGTCCAGGATGATCCCGCTGCCGATGCCGGTTCCGAGGGTGATGGCCACGGCAATTTTCGCGCCCCGCAGGGCGCCCGCCTTGTATTCCCCGTAAGCCGCGGCGTTGGCGTCGTTTTCGAGAATCACTTTTTTCCCGAGCTTGTCTTCCAGCAGCTTCCGAAGAGGAAGATTACTGAAATGCAGATTGTTCGCATACTCGATCACGCCGGTCTCCCGGTTGACGGTTCCGGGGCTCCCGATGCCTATGTAAGGAATATCGTCCCAAGCAAGGCCGGCCTTCCGCAGGGTTTCCGACGCGGCATCGGCCAGCTGGCTGCAAATTTCATCGTCGGGGCAAGGCACCCTCGTTTTGCGGCTGGTCTTGACAACCATGCGGTTGTTCCGGTCGACAATGCCGGCCGCTATGTTTGTCCCGCCGAGGTCTATGCCAAGAAAATACATACCGTTTCCCTCTTTCGTTTGCGTTTCCCGTTATTTTTTTCAGTATATCATTGATAAAGCCGGTTTGTAAATATCCGCCGCAGAGAAATAAAAAAATATTCCCCCGCTTAAAACCTGTGTTATAATGGTAAAATAAATGTGGGTGCACCCGCCCCGCAGGAAATCGAAAAAAATGGAGAGTGTAACGTGTCCTATTCACAGCTTCCGGAAAACATGCGGAACGACTTCACAAAGCAGTACTGGACGATGCTCGATTCGCGGAAATTTGTGCTCGGAGCGAAACGCGTTTTCGACGTGGTCGTTTCCGCGCTGATTCTGTTGATTCTTTCCCCTTTTTTTCTGCTGCTGGCTCTGGCCGTCAAACTGGATTCGCCCGGCCCCGTGTTCTACCGCCAGACCCGCGTGGGGCGCTACAACCGGGACTTCAAGATCTATAAATTCCGCACGATGGTGCAGGACGCGGACCGGATCGGCCCCCCGCTGACCACAGGGGCCGACCCGCGCATCACCCGCGTCGGTTCGCTCATCCGCAAGCTGCGCCTCGACGAATTCTCCCAGCTGCTGAATGTCCTGAATGGCAGCATGAGCCTGGTCGGCCCGCGCCCGGAGGTGCGCCGCTACGTGGACGTCTATGCGCCGGAATATCTGGCGACCCTGCTGATACGGCCCGGCGTCACGGCACCTTCCAGCATCGCGTTCAAGGACGAGGACAAGCTGCTGGCCGCCGGGGACGACCCGGAAAAAATATATGTGGAAAAAATACTTCCGCCGAAAATGGCGCTGAACCTCGAATATATAAAACACATATCGGTTCTTCACGACATAAAAATCATGCTGGAAACCGTCCGGGCGGTAATTTAAGCGATATTTTTCCTCCGCGCTTCATAATAATGGGAGGAGCAGCGGGGGGATGCATGGTGACAGACAGAAAAACATGGCTGAAAAAGACGGCCCTGGTGCTGGCACTGGCGGCCGCCGCGCTTTTGGCGCCTTTCGCGTCGGTGGTGAAAACGGTGCCGGCGCAGACGAACGGCGTGGATTCCGCCCCTGCGTCTTCTTCTTCGGACCAAAAGGATTTCATCAAATACGTGGAATTCAACGTCTCCTATCTCGCTCTGAAAAAGGCGATGAACCTCGACATCGAGTCGCATAAAAACGGCGGGGACCTCAGCTGGATCGATCTTCTCGCCTATCTCGGCGCAAAATACGGGGGCAATTTCGACCGGTACAAAAGCGCCGATATGGATGCGTTCGTAAAACAGCTTCAGACCAAAAGCCTCGCCGAGATCACCGGCGGCATGAAACATTTTTCCTATTACCGCCAGGCGTACTCCGCCGTTCTGAGCGGGCTGCTCGGGAGATACAAGGAGAACGGCCAGGAAAAATACGGCCTGATCGGCTTCTCCCCCATCGCGAAATCCTTTCCTTATTCCGGCAGCGACGACTTCGGGGCAAAGCGAACCTACGGCTACACGCGGCCGCACCTCGGCCACGACATGATGGCCGCGACCGGCACCCCGGTGATCGCCGTGGAATCCGGCATTGTGGAAGCGCTCGGCTGGAACCAATACGGCGGCTGGCGGATCGGCATCCGCAGCTTTGACTCCAAGCGGTACTACTACTACGCCCACCTGCGCCAGAACCGGCCGTACGCGGCGGGGCTCTGCCTGGGCAAAACGGTCAAAGCGGGCGACGTCATCGGTTATGTGGGGCGCACCGGTTACAGCGCAAGGGAAAACGTCAACAACATTGAAGTCAGCCATCTGCATTTCGGGTTACAGCTCATCTTCGACGAGAGCGAAAAGGAAAGCACCAACGAAATTTGGGTCGACGTATATCCGTTGACCCAGCTTCTGCGCCAAAACCAATCCGAAGTGGTCCGCAACGCGGAAACAAAAGAGTACACCCGAGCCCGGGATATCGAAATAGAAGACTGAATACGCGCCAGTTGATTTCGCCCCCGGATTATGCTATAATGACATCCGTCGATCGGCCGCCATGGTGAAATTGGCAGACACAAGGGACTTAAAATCCCTCGATAGCAATATCATGCCGGTTCAAATCCGGCTGGCGGCACCATTCCATCTTTCCAGACCCGTTTGTTCCGCGGGTTTGGAGATTTTTTTATCTTTCGATACGGTGGTAATCCATGCTGATGAAGAAAAAAATAATCATGATCGGCGTGGTGCTTCTCTTCCTGACCGTATTGCCTGCTCATGCCGCTATGGCGAGGGCAGGCGGAGGCGAGACGGGCGGGACGCACGCTTTTCCAGGCGGAGGACAACCGTCCTCCCCGCTTTCCCAGTTCCTGAACTATATCCTGTTTGGCGCCGCTGCTTCCGGGGGAGCAATCATTTTCTTTGTCCGCGTCCATGCAAAGGGCGCAAAAACCCGCCGGATCATGAAACAGCTGGAAAAAATAGATTGTTCCTGGAATTATAAGGATTACAAAAAGACAATTGAAACTATTTTTTACAAGGTGCAGAATGCGTGGATGGAACGGGATCAGGATTCCGCACGTGACTGCCTGAGCCGGTCTCTTTATAACCAATACCGGATAAAATCCGAATGGATGATCGTCCGCCACGAGAAAAACATTCTGAAAAACATACGGCTCATGGAAGCGATTCCCGTTGACGCCGAAGATTATGCCGGCGACGGGAACGATTTCATGTGGATTTACATCAAGGCAAGGGCCGTCGACTACACGATCGACGACCGGACGATGGAACGAAAATTCGGTTCAAAGGTCGGCAAAACCTTTGTGGAATACTGGAAGCTGATCAAAGAGGAGAACCGATGGGTTCTTGATGAAATAAAGCAAAAGGATGAACTGAATTTGAATTCTCTTTAAAGCATCCGCGCGGTTGTCCGGCGGGCAAAACAGAGGCGGTCCGCCGTTTTCGTTACGGGTTTCTGCCGCCGGAACGGTGCTTTTGCCCGGAAACCGGCCCGTAATAGCGCTTTTTGCCGCTGCTGCGCCGCTTTTCGTAAAACGGGCGCGCCTGGTTTCTGCCGTTTGCATGGTAAGCGTATCGTCTCGTTTTCGCAATTGTGACATGTACCGTGCGCCGTTTCATCCGGTATCCGTTCATTTTCTTCAGGACCAGCTCCGCGTCGGAAGGGTTCATCTCCACGGTGGAACGGTCCCCGGAAATCTCGATTTTTCCGACCGCTCCCACGGGCAGCCCCGTTGTTTCAACGATGGTTCCAATGATAAAATCCGCGTTGATCCGGCTGTCCGAGCCGATGTCGATTTGCAGCCGGGCTTTCCCGTTTCCGGAGGAAGCCGGCTCGACCTTGCGGACATTCTTCAGTGTGCCGAGCCGTTTGTTTTTATCAAAGAGGATTTTACAGAGAGCCGCCGCAATACTCTTCGGTTCGCACCCGTCCTGTTCCAGCCCTTCGACAAATGCGGTCCATTCGGGCAGGCGGTTTTCCCCGGCCAATTCTTCCACGGACCTTTTGAATTTTTTCAGGCGCCGCGCCTGAATATCCTCGACATTGGGGACCGGCGCCTCCTGGATTTTCAAGTCCATGAACCGCTCCAGGGAATGGACCCTTTGCATCTGGCCGCGGCTCGCCGCCAGCGTATACGACGTCCCTGCTTTGCCCGCGCGGCCGGTGCGGCCGATGCGGTGGATATAATATTCGTCTTCATCGGGAATATCATAATTAAACACGGCGTCGACGTCGTCGACGTCGATCCCGCGCGCCGCCACGTCGGTGGCAACCAGGATGCCGACGCGGCCGTTTTTAAAGTCGTTCATCACCTGATTGCGCTGGTTTTGCTTTAAATCGCCATGAAGGCCGGCCGCCTGAAATCCGTCACCATTCAGCTGTTCGCAGAGCTGGTCGACCGTCTTTTTCGTATTGCAGAAAACCAACGCACGCCTGGGCCGGTGATACTCCAGCAGAAGCTTGAGCGCGCTCGTTTTGTCGTCGCGGGGAACGCTGTAATAAAACTGGGAAATGTTGTCGACGGTTTTCTGCCCCTTGTCCGTAGCGACAAGCCGGGGGGCGGTCTGGAATTCTTTCGTGACCTTCATGATGGCGGGCGGCATGGTCGCGCTGAACAAAACGGTCTGCCTGCCCTCGGGCGCTTCTTTCAGGATCGTCTGGATATCTTCCAGGAAACCCATGTTCAGCATTTCGTCCGCTTCGTCCAGAACGACCGTTTTCAGATTTTCGAGCGACAGGGTCCTCCGGCGCATATGATCCATAATACGGCCCGGAGTGCCGATGATGATCTGCGCCGTGCGCAGCTGCCGGATCTGCGGCGGCATGGACTCTCCGCCGCAGACGACGGCAGCCTTAACGTTTTGCAGGTATTTTGAAAATCTGCGGACTTCTTCGCCGGTCTGCATGGCGAGTTCCCGCGTAGGGCTCAGGATCAGGACCTGCCCCCTTTCCCGGCCTCTCCGGGCAACCATCTGAACGATAGGGATACCGAACGCGGCGGTCTTGCCGGTGCCGGTATTGGAACGCCCGATCAGATCTTTCCCTTCCAGGATCAGGGGGATCGTCCCCGCCTGTATCTCCGTCGCCTCGGTATATCCGACCTCTTCCACCGCCCGAAAAATTTCAGGCAGCAAATTCATCTCGCTGAACAGCATATTTCTGATTCCTCGTTTTTTTCAATTAATTCAATATTATTATAATATTAGAATATCACGAAATGTTCTGTTCATAAGTGCGCAGTACACTTATGACATTCGGAATCGATTTTATTCTTTTTGGAAAACCGGCCGGGACCTTCCCGGAAACGCGGCGGCCGTGTCATTCCAATACAGGGGGTGCCGAGTTGGCAATCAACAGGGCAATGCGCGCGGCCTTGAAAGCGATGACGGCTTTGAATCCCGACGTGCAGAAAAGCTATAAATTACCGGATGTGGGACCGGAAAATCACATGCGGGGACCACCCTGTGCCCGTGCGTATTTTTCAGCCGGCCGGCGGCGGGCCCTTTCCCCTGCTCTTGTTCTTTCATGGCGGCGGATGGGTGACCGGCGGGATCGAAAACTACACCGGCGTATGCGCCGACCTTGCGAAGGCGGCGGGGCATGTGGTCGCTTCCGTGGATTACCGGCTGGCGCCGGAGTTCCGTTTCCCCGCCGCGCCGGAAGACTGTTATGCGGCCGCAAAAGCGTTCTTTACGGGACGCATTCTTCCTGTCGATCCGGAAAAGATTACATTGATCGGCGACAGCGCGGGGGGAAACCTGGCCGCCGCTGTTTCCCTCATGGCGCGGGACAGAGGGGAGTTCCTTCCCCGGCGGCAGATTCTGCTGTACCCTTCCACCTTCAACGATCACAGCGACAGCTCCCCGTTCCCGTCGATCCGGGAAAACGGGACGGATTATCTGCTGACTTCCAAACGCGTCCAGAGTTTTCTGAAGCTGTACAGCAGTTCGGAAGCAGATTTCAGCAATCCGTATTTTGCCCCCCTGCTGGCCGGCGACCTG
>JALCPO010000072.1 GCA_022650455.1 Oscillospiraceae bacterium | reverse complement strand
CCGGAAAAGAAGATCAAACTGTCCGTTACGCACCCGAGCCTGATTCCAAAGGCCGCTATTTTGGACCCGCTGCTGCAGCTTGACATGCCGCCGTCGGTCACGGCCGGTACGGGGATGGATGCCCTGACCCACGCGATTGAAGCGTTCACTTCCCGGGATGCCAGTCCGGTAAGCGATATGTACGCCAAAACGGCAATCCGGATGATCGGCAGGGCGTTGCCGCAGGTCATGCGGAACCCCGGCGACGCGAATTCCAGAATGGAAATGTCACTTGCAAGTACGCTTGCGGCGGCGGCCTTCGTGAACGGAGGTCTGGGCGCGGTGCACGGAATTTCGCAGTCAATGGGCGGTGTGGCACACACGCCGCACGGTGTCAGCAATGCGATCCTTCTGCCCGAAGTAATGTCTGTGAACCGGAAGGGAAATACGGAAAAATTCGCGCAGATTGCCGCCTTGCTGGGGCAGGATACGGCGGGGATGGATGAAGAAACGGCATCGCTTACGGCGGTCGACGCAGTGGTCCGCATGAACCGCACCGTGGGGATTCCCCACGGCACTTCGGAGATTGGCGTGACCAAAGCCATGTTTCCCCAGATCATAGACGGCACAATGGGGTATCGTCTTTTGTGGATGAATCCCGTTTCCATTACTCCGGATGTTGTGGAGCATATTCTGGAAGCAACATATTGAAAAAATATATCAAAAATAAAACTTCAACATCTGACAGGAGGATCTTAGCATGAAATTCGAAGATTACAAGCAGTACTTAAGTCCCGCATTGGCAAAAGCAACCGATCTTGTCATTACAAAAGGGGAAGGCAGCTATCTTTACACGGAATCCGGTGAAAAATACCTCGATTTCGTACAGGGAATTGCCGTCAACGCACTGGGGCACTGCCATCCGGCGGTTGTAAAGGCCGTTCAGGAGCAGGCGGCAAACCTGATGAATGCTTCGTTTAACCTTGTCAACTTTGCGCCGACCCTCAAGCTTGCCAAAAGAATTGCGGAAAAATCGCCGGGCGACTTGGGCTGCACGTTCTTCTCAAACGGCGGCGCCGAGGCAATCGACGGTGCTCTGAAGCTTGCAAAAGCCTATACCAAGCGCCCGGCGATCATTGCGTTTGAAGGTTCGTTCCACGGGCGAACTATCGGCGCCAGCACCGTGACCGCATCCAATTCCAAGTACCGCAAATATTACGAGCCCATGATGGGGTCCGTTTATTTCGCACCGTACCCAAGCAAAGACCTTTGCCCGAAAGGAATGGATGAAGAAGAACGTTCCGCATATTGCCTGAGCCGTATTCAGCAATTGTTTGACTATATCGTGGCACCGGAGATGGTGGCGGCAATCCTGATGGAACCGGTTCAGGGCGAAGGCGGATACGTTGTCCCGCCGCTTTCTTTCGTCCAGGGAGTCCGCAAACTTTGCAGCGAACATGGCATTCTTTTGATTTTTGACGAGATTCAGGCGGGTTACGGCCGCACCGGAAAGATGTTTGCGGGTGAAAATTTCGGCGTGATTCCGGATATTATGACGCTGGGCAAAGCAATCGGTGGCGGGCTGCCGATGAGCGCCGTCGTCAGTACCCCGAAGATCATGGGAGAATGGCATCCCGGCATGCACGGCACGACCTTCGGCGGCAATCCCGTCGCCGCGGCGGCCGGCAACGCGGTGCTCGATGTTTTTGAAAGCACCGATATCCTTACGCATGTCAACGAAATGGGTGCTTACCTGAAAAAGAAGCTGGCGGTGCTGAAAGAAAAATACAGTTGTATTTCCGACGTTCGCGGGCTCGGCCTGATGGTTGCGATCGAGTTTTCCCATGAAGACGGAACCCCCGGGGGTGACATTTGGGCAAAGGTGAAACAGGTCTGCATAGAGAATCATCTGTTGACGCTGAACTGTGGCGTACATGGGAACGGGCTCCGTTTTGCCACCTGCCTGAATGTAACGAAGGACATTCTGGACAAAGGAGTCGGTATTCTGGACAAATCCATCGAAAGTGTCATATCGTGAGTGGAAAGGGCAGAGTCTTATGCAGGAAATTCTGTATTATAACATAGACGACACGCTTGATTACGAAAACAAGCTGCTGAAAGAGTGGAGAATTTCAGATCTGCGCTTGGTCGAGATCAAGGATAAAAGCGGAAAAAAGGCCATGGTGGACTACGCCCGGAATGCCGCCGGTCTGGTAGTGGAATACGAACAGGTTACAGGGGAAAAGCTGCAGAAGCTCCCAAACCTGAAAATTGTTTCTCTTCAGTCCATCGGGTACAACAATGTGGATACGGCGGCTGCGACGGAGCTCGGCGTCTGCGTGACCAACACGCCTGGCTTCTGTGCCGAAGAAGTCGCCACGCATGCAGTCGGTCTGATGATGGACCTTGCGCGGAAAATCACCTATTTTGACCGAACTGTGCGGCAGGGCAAGTGGGACCCGCTTTTGGGGTATCCGCTACACCGCATGAGCGGAAAGACGGTTGGACTTGTGTATTTTGGCAATATACCGAAAAGAATGGTGCCGATCCTACATGCACTGCAAATGCGTATCCTTGTTTTTGCACCGACAAAAAGTAAAGAGTATCTGGCGGAGTTTGGGTGTGAAAAAGCGGAAATGCTGGAAGAACTGCTGGAGCGGTCCGATTTTGTTTCTCTTCACACGCCCTTGATGCCGTCAACTACGCATCTGATCGGCGAAGGCGAGCTGAAAAAGATGAAAAAGACCGCTTTCTTGATCAATACGGCGAGGGGCGCGGTTGTTGACGAAGCGGCGCTGGTCAAAGCCCTGCGGAGCGGGGAAATCCTTGGCGCCGGAATCGATGTCATTGAAGACGAAGAAACCGAAAAAAGCGAACTGTTTAATCTGGAAAATACGGTAATTACGCCGCATGCCGCGTTCATTTCCGAAGATTCTTTTTACGACGCGCGCAAAAAGGCGCTGGAACAACTTGTACAGCGCTTGAGCAAAGGGGAACGCCCGGATTTTCTGGTCAATAAGGACGTTCAATTTTAAGACGCCGGTTCAGCCATGAAAACAATATATTAAATATTAAGAAAGGGAGATCATTGAAATGAAAAACCAAATCCTGTCGAAAAAATGCGGTCCCTGCCACGGCCCTTATGCGCTTGGCGTAAAAGCGGGAGGCTTCGTTTTCACCACCCAGATTGGTACGGACGTAACGGGAGAAATGGTTCCCGGCGGCATGAAAGAGCAGACCAAAGCGCTGATGGAAAACGCAAAAGCGGTTCTGGAAGCGGCTGGCTCCGATATGAGTAAAGTTGCCAAAGTCACTATTTACATCAAGGATATTTCTCTGATCCCGGTAATGAACGAAGTGTACCAGGCATATTTTACGGACGGCTATCCGGCACGCTGTTGCACGCAGTGCGTGGATATGGTGGACGGTTGTCTGGTGGAAATGGAGTTCGTGGCGCTGGCCTGAGCAAGTTTTTCCGATCCGGGAGGCCGCGTTCGGCGAGGTTTTCCGAGGTCGGAAAAATTACATGGAGAAAGGAGCGGAATCGGATGGGCATGCGCGTGGATCATCACGTTGTGCTGGATGTTCGGGATAAACGAAAAACCGTTACAATTCTTGTGGACGGGAAACCGGTGGAAGCGAGGGAGGGCGAACCGCTCCTTTCAGCGCTGCTGGCGGCGGGAATCAAGATCAACCGGTACACGCGCCGGTTTCACGAGCCGCGCGGCCTGTTCTGCGCGATCGGTCAATGCACGGACTGCGCCATGGTTGTCAATGGTCAGCCGAACGTAAGGACCTGCATCGTTCCGGCGCAGGACGGCATGGTCGTGGAAACGCAGGACGGCCTGACCAGGAAGGAAACGAACCTATGATTCTTGAAAAAGACGTTGTGGTAATCGGTGCCGGACCTGCCGGACTTGCAGCGTCCATCGAGGCCGCAAAGGCCGGGGCCGGCGTACTTTTGGTCGATTTGAACCTGAAAGCCGGAGGTCAGCTCTTTAAGCAGATCCATAAATTTTTCGGGTCCCGTGCACACTATTCTGGTACCCGCGGGTACGATATCGGGAGAAAACTGGTTCGGGAAGCGGAAAGCCTGAAGGTCGATGTCTGGCTGCAAAGCACGGCCGTTGGCGTCTTTCCCGGCAATAAAGTCGGAATTGAACGGATTCTGGACGGCGGCGTTAAAAAGCTGTATACCGTCCATGGAAAAGCAGTTATTATAGCGACGGGCGCGTCTGAAAATGCGGTCTGCTTCAAGGGATGGACCAGGCCCGGCGTAATGGGTGCCGGCGCGGCGCAGACTATGGTGAACGTAAATCACGTGCGGCCGGGAAAGAAAATCGTGATGCTGGGCAGCGGGAATGTTGGGCTCATTGTGTCTTATCAGCTCATGCAGGCCGGGTGCGACGTGCTCGCTTTAGTTGAAGCAGCGCCGAAGATCGGCGGATATGCGGTCCACGCCGCCAAGATCAGCCGGGCTGGAGTCCCTATTATCACCAGCCATACCATTGTGGAAGCGCTGGGCGATGAAAAGGGTACGGTCCGCGGAGCGGTGATTGCCAAGGTCGACAGCCATTTTCAGCCGATTTCCGGAACCGAACGGACCATCGAGTGCGATACTATCGCCATTGCGGCCGGGCTTCGGCCCGTTGTGGACCTCACGCGCCTGATGAACTGCGCCTCGGTTTTTGAACCGGTTTTCGGCGGATTTATCCCGCTGCATAACACGGATATGGAAACTTCCGTGAAAGGTATTTACGTGGCGGGCGATTCGACCGGCGTGGAAGAAGCAAGCGTGGCGATGGAAGAGGGAAGAATCGCCGGGACCGCAGCCGCGCAGTCACTTGGATACCTTTCGGCGGCAGAAGCGGGAAAGACTAAAAAGCTTCTGTGGGAGCGTGTTAATTCCCTGCGTTCCGGGCCGTTCGGTGAAAGACGGCTTACGGCTGAAAAAAATCTGCTGGAGCATTTCCGCGAAGAAATCCGCGAGCCGCAGCCGGAAATTATGATTGGGGGTCTTGCTCATGGCGCTGATTGACGAAGGGTATCTGGAGTTTTCAGAACTGCAGGAAAAGCAGAAACTACCCGATGCGGAGCGTTTCCAGCGCGGACCCGTGGCCGTGCTGGAATGCATTCAGCAGATTCCGTGCAATCCGTGCGAGGCTTTCTGCCCTTTTGGCGCGATCACCGTAGGCAGTCCGATCACGAACTTGCCAGTGCTGGATGCGAAAAAATGCAAAGGATGCGGTACTTGTGTTGCAAAATGCCCCGGTATGGCGATCTTTGTCGTTGACAAATCCTATTCGGGAACAAAAGGAAGCGTTTCGTTCCCATACGAATATTATCCACTCCCGCAAGCGGGGGACGAAGTGGCAGCCTTAAACCGCAAAGGGAAAGCGGTCGGGACCGGCAAAGTCCTGAAAGTGACGAACCCGGCTTCTTTTGACCATACACCGGTTGTTACGGTGGAAACGGACCTTTCCCTGACGGATGAAGTACGGAATATAAAAAAGGGGGTCCTGAAATGAGCAGCAAGGGAATTCCTGACGATATGCTGGTGTGCCGCTGCGAAGAAATCACTGCCGACGAGATTCGGCAGGCAATCCGGGAAGGCGCGCGGGATGTGACCGGTGTAAAACGAAGGGTCCGCGCCGGAATGGGTCTTTGCCAGGGCCGGATCTGCGAAAAATTTGTGCAGCAGATCTTATGTCAGGAACTGCACATGGGTCTCGTACAGACGGGTAGATCCACGGCAAGGCCGCCCGTTCGGCCTGTTCCGTTCGGAGAATTGGCGAGGGGGTGCGGGAATGATTTATGACGTAACCGTAATCGGCGCTGGTGCAATCGGCACAAGCGTGGCTTATCATTTATGCAAAAAGGGATTTTCCGTAGCGCTGATCGACCGTGGCGACATTGCAAGCGGTTCTTCCAGCCACTGCGACGCGGTTGCCCTGATCAGTGACAAGGCGCCCGGATTGGACACGAAAATGGGCGACGCGAGCATCCGGCATTACCGCGAGCTGGCCGAATCCTTTTCTTATGATTTTGAATATGACCGCAAGGGTTGCCTGTATGTCTGCGAAACCGAAGAAGAACTTGCGGCGGCCTCGTCTTACGCAAAACGGCAGGCTGCGGACGGATACGATATGAAGATCGTGGATGCCAAAACCATGCGAGAGATGGAACCGTATCTGGCGGACGATTTGCTGGGCGGCATCTGGACCCCCGGGGATATTGCGGTGTGCCCGTATAAGGTCTGTTTCGCTTTTGTGGAAGAAGGCAAAAAACTCGGGTTGAAAGTTTACCCTTACACCCACATTTCCCGCATCCGTCTTTCCGCAAACCGGATGGTGGAAGCCGTAGAAACCGATGCCGGCGATATCCTTACGAAACGCGTGATCAACTGCGCGGGCGTCTGGGCACCGGATGTCGGGAAACTGGTCGGCCTCGATATTCCCATCCAGCCGAGGAAGGGCATGAACCTGATCTCTGAGCAAACAAAACGGATCGTTTGGCACAAGGTAATGGAATTTGGGTACATGATGTCCAAGTTCGAAAGCATCAATTTCCGCCGAAACGTTAGCTCACTGGTGGAAGAATACAACGTCGCGTTTAACATCGAATACACCAAGGCGGACAATATTCTTCTCGGCGGTTACCGCGGGTTTCGCGGCTTCGACGTCCGCTCAGAGCTGGAAGCCATGCAGGCAATCGCCGAGCGCGGTATTCGGTTCTACCCCTGCCTGAAAGGAATCAACTGCATCCGCAGTTATGCCGGTGTGCGTCCTTATGTGAAGGACCATTTGCCGGTCGTTTCGGCTGTTGATGAAGTCCCGGGCTTTTACATTGCGGCGGGCCACGAAGGCGACGGCATCTGCCTTTCACCCATCACCGGGAAACTGATGGCGCAACTGGTAGCGGGCGAGACAACGGACTTTGACATCCGCAGGCTGCGTTTCAGCAGGTTTACGGAAGCACAGCGGACAGCCTGACCGTACGAAAGGAGAAATGGCAGATGCAGGGAACGGAACCATACGGATATTTTGGACCGGGAAACGCCGACCGAACCGTCACCATGCGGAAGGGACAGAATATCTCCGGCTATCCGGTCGGTATTCTTTACATTGAAGACATCTGGTACCCGCTGGTGCCGGGGAACATTGTAAACGGGTATACGTTCCCGTTCCCGGTCCGCCTGAAAGGCGTGAAAGGTCTGACCATTCAAAAGCTGTTTACCATGGACCCGTCCGTAGAATCCGCTGTTCTGAGGGCCGTTTGGGAACTGGAAGGCGAAGGGGTCCGGGCAATCAGCGGCGCGTGCGGATTCTTTGGCAATTATCAGAAGGTCGCGGCCGCAGGCAGCAGCGTCCCGGTGGCGCTGTCCAGCCTGATTCAGGTCCCGTGGATTTTTTCCACCCTGCGGCCGGACCAGTCCCTTGCGGTTCTGACCGCAGACGCTTCTTCCATCACTCCGTATCTGTTGGAGCAGTGCGGAGTGCGGGAAACAGAACGGCTTGTGATCCGAGATCTTCGCCATGCGCCGGAATTCAGCTGCATTTTGGAAGGACGCGGCTCTTTCGACAACGGCAAGGTTCGGAAGGAGGTTGTAGCCGCGGCCCTGGACGCCGTACGGCTCCGTCCGGAAATCGGCGCTATCCTTCTGGAATGCAGCGATATGCCGCCCTATGCCTGGGCCGTTGCGGACGCGGTACGCAGACCGGTGTTCGATTTTACCACACTGATCCGCTGGCTGTACTGCGCCGTTGCTCAGACTCCATACCGCGGATTCGTCTGATCCGGAATGCGTTCCCTACGATACGGACCATGATTGAAAAATGTTAAAATTTGCCTTATACTATTGGGGTAAATGACGAATTTGGTACGGAGAAACGCCGTGGTGCAAAGCGAAAACCATCGGCGGACGGATACATATCTCCCGTGAGGTTTCCGTTCGAGGAACGCCGTACAGGAGGAGAACTTGTGGAATTATTATATTTGTCCGTTCAGACGGACATTGAAAACAAAATTATGGGCGGCGAATGGAAAGAAAACGAAAAGATTCCGTCCGAGCGGCTTTTGGCGGAGCAGTACGGCGTTAGCCGGACCGTCGTGCGGGACGCGCTGAAACGCCTGACGGAGAAAAACCTGATCGTCAACCGTGTCGGAAAGGGCAATTACGTTTCAAGACCTCAGGAGTCTGACGTTATTGACCAGATGGATAGTGCGATCGAGTGGAGCCATATCCCGGTCCCCGATATTATCGACGCCAGAGAGGATATGGAACTTCTTATTGCTCGGTACAGCGTTTATAAGATTGATGAGGATGGGATCACCCATCTGCAGGAACTGGTGACGCAGATGGACAACGCGCTTTATGACATCGAAAAATTTTCCGCCATCGACGGAGAATTCCACCTGTCCATTGCGGAATCCAGCGGCAATCAGGTGCTTAAAATCTTTGCCCGCACTCTGAATAGAATCGTCGATCGCAAGATTATTTACGGCGGAACGCTGAAGACCAGGCAGAACGCGCAGCAGGAGCACCGCATGATGGTCATAGCGCTGAAAGGACGCGATCTATCCGCTTTGGAAGCCGCCATAGAAAGGCACATGGCCTGCATCCGTGCCCATATTTACAAAAAGACGGAGCAGAAATTCAAATCAAATGAAGCGGCTGGCGCGAAGCAAGACTCCGACAATCCGTAAACAAGGAGGAAACGAATATGTACAAGAAATATTTCATCACTTTTTCGCGTGAATTCGGCAGCTTGGGCCGCCCTATTGCAAGAAAGCTGGCGGAACTGCTGGAAATTGAATACTACGACCGCGACATTGTTGAGCAGACGGCAAAAAATCTTGGCCTTCCTCTGACCATCATTGACGATACGGAAGAAAGAGCGAAAACACGTTTTTTCCGGATGTCATATCCCCTTGGGACCGGGACGACCGAACAGCAGGACGCTATTTTCAACGAACAGGTCAAAATCATCAAACAGCTTACGGATAAACAGTCCGGTATTTTTGTCGGCAGGTGCTCCGACTTTATTCTTGGCAACGAAAAAAATTGTATCCGCATCTACGTGTACGCTCCCTATGAAGCGAGATATCGCAACTGCGTGGATGTGCTGCAAATGGAGCCAAACATCGCAAAAAAAATGATTGCGAAAGTCGACAGGGCCAGAAACGCTTATCATCTGCATTATGCCGGATATCTGCCTAACGACCAGAGTCGTCAGGACGTTCTCATCAACAGCAGCATGCTGGGTGTGAACGGCACGGCAGAATGCCTTGCGAACATTGTGAAAATCCGGTTTCGTTTGGGAAATGAACCGGAAGAGTGAAACAGGCAGACCAAAATCATTCGAATCAGGCAGGTCAAAGTGATTGCATTACAACAGATGTGCGTGTTGTTCGCAATGATGCTGATCGGCTACATTGCCTTCCGGGCCGGATATCTTACGGAACCGGTCAGCGTGAAGTTGTCGTCGATCGTAGTCAACATTGCAAACCCCGCGCTGATTCTAACAAGCGTTTCCGATTTTAAAAATGTCCAGACGGCTGATCTGACGGTTGCGGCGGCAGCGGCGGCAGTAACATATGCGTTGCTGATCCTGACTTCTTGTTTTATTCCGGATCTGCTGCGGGTAAAAAAAAGCGACCGCCCGTCTTATCGGCTGATGTGCGTATTCAACAACGTCGGGTTTATGGGCCTGCCGATCATTCAGACCATGTATGGAAAGCAGGCCCTGCTGTTCGCGGCGGTGTTTATTTTTTTCTACAATATTCTGATCTACACCTTTGGGGTAAAGATTCTTCGTGCAGACGGTGACCTTGTCGTTTTTCTGCGGGATATCCTGAACCCAGGCGTGATTGCCTGTCTGGCTGCTTTGCTGATTATGCTGTGCCGTATCAAGATTCCGACGCTCGGCGCCTCGATTTTCACGATGTGCGGAAATCTGACCGCACCGCTCAGCATGATGTGCATCGGCGCTTCTTTCGGCTGTTTCCGATTTCGGGAGCTTTTCTGCAAATGGAAGCTGATCTTGTTTTCACTGCTCAAGCTGCTTGTCATTCCGGCACTGGGCATTCTGCTGATGCGCCCATTGATCCAGAATCGGCTGATTCTGGATATTGCCCTGATCGTGCTGGCCACGCCGGTCGGCAGTATGACGACGATGCTTGCACAGCAGTACGGCGCGGATTATCAGGTCACTTCGCAGGGAATCGCGTTGTCGACCGTCTTGTCCATTGTGACTATTCCTTTGATAATGACATTTTGGGGATAATGCGGAACCCATCCGCACCAGCCGTATATTGGCATCGGAAAGTGTCGATATAATCTCGTTACATACGCCAGTCTGTCTGATCTGCTTTAGCGTAACGGTATTCATACAGGCTCCCGTACCAGCAAAATGTTATTTTCAGATAAATTTCTATCTGTTTGGAGAACAAAGGCATTGAATGATTGTATGTAGAATTATAATTCTCAAGTGGACCAAATATGTTTT
>JALCPO010000071.1 GCA_022650455.1 Oscillospiraceae bacterium | reverse complement strand
AAACATCCAATTTCTCACTCGTTTTGCGTACCCCAATTTCGGAGGCCAGCTTCAACGCGTCATCCCTGAATTCCCGGCTGTATTTCTTTACCATTCCCGCACACCTCTCCTTTATTTTATCACGGTTGGGTGTACGCTTTTGTTATATCACTCCAGACCGGAAATTCAAACGTTTCCTTACCTGCGGCCGGGCTAACATCTCCACCGAGCTTTTCCTTCTGTGCCTGGGGTACAATCTGAAGAAGCTGTGGGCAAAATGCAACGCGGGACGTCTGAAAACACATTTATTCTGTGTCAAAAAAGAGTAGTTTCCGGAAAAACTGAAATCGGAAAGATTTCATGCGGCGCTCCGCAGCGCTGCTCTGGCTCCGTCGCGCCGTTTTCCGCTTCTTCACGCCTGTTTTCGGCCTGAATCACCGCCTTTGATGCCTTTTTTCCATGACAAAGGGGCTGTCGCAAAACGAAAGTTTTGCGACAGCCCCTTCTATGATAACAGGGAAGAGAACATGTAAATCTCTTTCCCCATCATCATTTTTTGGTGCGCCCGCGGGGACTCGAACCCAGGACCTTCTGATTCGTAGTCAGACACTCTATCCAGCTGAGCTACGAGCGCATTTTTATTCTGTCCATTCGATGAACAGCTTTTTTATTATAGGAGATTGTTTTTCAAAAGTCAAGACTTTTCCAGAAACATACCGTCCAAAAGGAAAAAAGGTCCGTGCGGCCGCGTGAAGCCGCACGGCGAGCCCGGGAATCCGTTCAGCCGGAGTATTTTGAGATCAGACGGTTCTTCATATCCCACAGTTTCCGGGACAAGTCCACATAATAGCGGTGGGGGTTCTCAAAACGCTTGACTTCGTCCCAGAGCGTGTCCACCTGCCTGCGGCAGTCGTTCCGGATTTCCTGGATGGTGCGCTGCGGCGCAATGCAGTGCCCGTTCCGGAAAATCTGCCGGCGGATTTCTACCGCGCGGAAATTTTTAACGGTTTTCCGCTTCCAGACATAGTCCGGGTCAAAGATTTCATAGGGGCGGCTGTCGTCGATGGTTTCGTCGTGCAGGGTGATGACGTCGGCGATGGCTTTGCCTGTTTCGCGATCGTACAGGCGGAGAATTTTTTTAAAGCCCGGCGTGGTGATTTTGGTGACGTTTTCACTGATCTTGATTTTGGGAACGATGTTTCCTTCGCCGTCCTCAACACCGCTGAGCTTGTACACGCCGCCGAAAATGGGGTGGCTGGACGAGGTAATCATGCGTTCGCCCACGCCGAAGCTGTCCACGCAGGCGCCCTGCACCAGCATGTCCCGGATGATATATTCGTCCAAGGAGTTGGAAGCGCAGATCTTGCAGTCCGGGAACCCGGCATCGTCCAGAATTTTGCGCGCCTTGCGGGACAGGTAGGTGATGTCGCCGCTGTCGATGCGGATACCGGCCGGCCGGTATCCGCGGGGGAGGACCTCTTCCTTGAACGTGCGGATGGCGTTCGGCAGACCGGATTTCAGCACGTTGTAAGTGTCGATCAGCAGGGTGCAGCTTTGCGGATATTCGCGCGCGTAGGCGCGGAACGCGTCCAATTCGGAATCAAAGAGCTGGACCCAGCTGTGGGCCATCGTGCCGAGCGCGGGAATGCCGTAATCCACGCCGCAGATGGTGCAGGCCGTCCCGCAGCAGCCTCCGATATACGCGGCCCTGGCGCCCAGCACGGCGCCGTCCGGTCCCTGCGCGCGGCGGGAGCCGAACTCCATGACCGGCCGTCCCGCCGCCGCGCGGCAGATGCGGTTCGCCTTGGTGGCAATCAGGCTCTGGTGGTTGACGGTCAGAAGAATCATGGTTTCCACAAACTGGGCCTGAATCACCGGCCCGCGCACCGTGATGATCGGCTCCCCCGGGAAGATCGGCATCCCTTCCGGCACCGTCCAGACATCACAGGCGAAATGAAAATGGGCCAGGTACTGCAGAAAATCCTCGTTGAAAATTTTACAGCTGCGCAGATAGCCGATGTCGTCCCCCGTGAAGTTCAGGTTTTCCAAGTACTCGATCAGCTGCTGGACGCCGGCCATAATGGCGAAACCGCCGTTGTCGGGCAGCTCGCGGAAAAACATGTCAAAATACACAACGGTATTCTGCAATCCGTTTGTGAAATAGCCGTTCGCCATGGTAATTTCGTAAAAATCCGTCAGCATGGTCAGGTTCGTTTTTAATGCGTTCTTCTTGTCCAAAGAATTCATCCCCCTGTGAAAGATTCAAAATTTTTAGTGACTCGAGGTATACCGGCAGACATATTATGGAATGACGCAACCGAAATCGATCCGGCGGCCGGGCCCCGTGTTTTCCGCGGTTCGGGTTCCCGCGCGGAGCCTGTCCGGTGGATTTAAGATTAAGTTATTGATTTGAAGAAATTATATAAAATTCCCAGAATAAAATAAGCTTGTTTTGATAAAATAATAAAAACGAAAATTTGTGTTTGTATAAAATATTAACGACATCTTAATTTTCTACGGAATGTGTGAAAAAAATCCATTTTTTATTGTATTAATACCAAAAAAATATTATACTAATGAATATCGGTAAGGTGAAACGGGATTCCGCTTTTTTTGAGAAACTCCGCGGATCTCTTCCGAGAGCAAGCTTTGTGGAAAAAATGGTATGTGCAAACCAAATACGTTATGAGGAGATGAACGAATTGAGACTGCGCAAACAAGCATTGGGAACCCGCAATTTGGTGGGTGCACGCGTCGAAATGGCGCGTAAGAATCAAGGTATGAAGCAAAAGGAGCTTCTGGCCCAGCTTCAGGTCAACGGGGTTGACATGAACGCTTCCGGCCTGTCCAAGTTGGAAGGACAGATCCGCTATGTGACGGATTTTGAGCTTTCCGCGCTGGCCAACATTCTCAATGTTTCGGTGGATTGGCTGCTTGGCAGAGAGAAATGACACCGGAACCGGGAAAGGAGCGCTTCGCGTTCGCGGGGCGCTCTTTTTCACTTTTCTTTTCCTGCCGTACGGGTTATAATTAATCATACTCTGTTACCGACGGAATGACAAGGGGGATTCTTTTGTTTGAAAAATACCCGCAGCTGGTCCGGCGAAAGCCTTTGTTGCTGTTTTTTTGCGCTTTTACCGCCGGATTTTACCTGTTTGCCGTTACGCTGAAGTTTACATTTCCCTTTTTGGCCGGTTTTCTGCTGGCCCTTCTGGCCCAGCCGATGATCCGCTGGCTGAAAAAACGCCTGCGCCTTCCGCGCGCGGCGGCCGCCGCCGTGGCGACCATGCTTGTTTACGCCGTGATCTTCGGGCTGCTTTTCCTTCTGGGCTACTGGCTGGTCGGCGAAATCAGCAACCTGATCGTCTACGTCTCGGAGCTTTCCAAGGCGAATCTCAGCGGCATGACCGGCCCTTTCAATGAGATTGTCAATCAGATCGGCAGTTCTTTCAAAAAGGTCGATTCCGATTTCGTGCAGCAGAACCGGGAACAGATTGTCGGCATGATCCAGAGCGGCGCGGGAACCGCCAAGCAGATTTTCAGCGCGATTCTCGGCTTTCTTACCTCGCTGCCCGCCATCATCACCATGTTTATCGTCATGATCTTTTCCACTTACTTTTTTTCCAAGGACATGATCTCCATCAAAGGCTATATCCTCAGCCTGTTTTCGGATGAAACGGCGGGGAGCATCCGCTCTTTTTCCAGGACGGGCCTCAATTTCAGCGGTCGGTATATCTGCTCGTACCTGCTGATCTATTTTATCACGTTTCTGGAAACGCTTGTGGTGTTTTACGCGCTCGGCGTGCCGTATCCGCTGGTTCTGAGCCTTGTGACCGGAATTGCGGATGTTCTGCCGGTGCTCGGCCCGGGGATCGTCTATATTCCCCTCGCGCTGATCTACCTGGTCCAGGCCGATTTTTTCCACGCCGCCGCCCTGCTGGTCTGCTGGCTGCTGATTTCCGCGATCCGGCAGGTCATCGAGCCGAAAATCGTGTCCTCGTCCATTCATATCCATCCGCTTACCATGCTCGCGGCTCTTTACTTTGCGCTCATGGCGAACAATTTCTGGCTCCTGATTTACTTTTCCGTCCTGATTATCTGCTACAAGATTTTAACGCAGGCCGGGGCGCTGCCGCATCTGCTGAGCGGCGAGAAAACGGTTCCTCCGGCCGAGGCGCCCGGGAAAAAGGAAAGAAAAAGCCGCAAGCCATAATGTCAAGACATGTATATTGACATTTTAGCCCCCTTTTGCCGTCTTGTCAAATTCCGCACGGCCCGGATGCTTCGGCCGGGTTCCGCGCTTTTTTCTTTTGCTTTTCCGGGCCACGGCTTTTTCCAGTTCGACCACAAGCAGCGGGACGAGGGAAAAGGCTGCCACGGCGAGCCACTGCATGCCGTTCAGGACCGCCGTTTTAAACACGGCGCCGAGCGGCCGTACGACAATGACCGCCGCCTGGAGCAGGACGCACGCCAGCGCCGCGGGGAACAGCTTCGGGTTTGCGGCAAGGCCGGACTCGAACACGGAACGTTCCGACCGCATGTTGAAGGTATGCACCACCTGGGACAGGCTCAGCACGGCAAACCCCATCGTCCGGCCGATCAGGGGCGACGAGGGATCCGGGTCGAAAAAAACGCGCCCCACGCTGTAAGCGAGAAGGGAAAGCGCGCCGATCAGGCAGCCTTCCACCGTGATGCTGTAGCCCATTCCCCCCGCGAAGATGCTTTCGCCGCGCCGCGCCGGGCGCCGTTCCATGATCCTTTCGTCCAGCGGCTCGACCCCGAGGGCCAGAGCGGGCAGAGAATCCGTCACAAGGTTGACCCACAGCAGCTGGATCGCCGCCAGCGGTTCGGGGAGGCGGAGCAGAAAGCTGACGAATACCGCGAGGATTTCCCCGATGTTGCAGCTTAACAGGAAATGGACCGTTTTCCGGATGTTTTCATAGATTCCCCGCCCTTCCCGGACGGCCGCGACGATCGTGGCAAAATTGTCGTCCGTCAGGATCATGTCCGACGCGGCCTTCGCCACTTCCGTGCCGGACATGCCCATGGCGCAGCCGATGTCGGCCGCGCGTAGGGCGGGCGCGTCGTTCACGCCGTCGCCCGTCATGGCGACGACTTCGCCGTGAGCCTGATAGGCCCGCACGATGCGTACCTTATGCTCCGGGGAGACGCGCGCGAACACCGTGTAGTCGTAGATTCTGCTTTTCAGTTCCCCTTCGGAGAGGCGGTCCAGCTCGGCCCCCGTGACAACCGCTTTGCCGTTTCCCGCAATGCCGAGCTGCTCTGCAATCGCGGCCGCGGTCGCCGCGTGGTCGCCGGTAATCATCACCGGGCGGATTCCGGCCTTTTTGCACAGCGCAACGGCCCGTTTGGCCTCCGGCCGGGGTGGGTCGGCCATCCCGACCAATCCGAGAAAGGTCATCCCGTTTTCCGCGTCCTCCGGCTTCTCCGGCAAGGTATCCCAGTCCCGGAAAGCGACCCCGAGGACCCGCAGCGCGCTGGACGCCATCGCATCGTTCTGCCCGGACGCCGCGCCGGAAACACAGCGCGCGAACAGAAGGTCCGGGGCCCCTTTCGTGATGGAGCGGTATCCGCCGCCGGGCATGCGGTGGATGGTCGTCATCCGCTTTCTTTCACTGGAAAACGGCACTTCCATTACGCGGGGGTATTTTTTTCGGTCCCGTTCGAAATCCCCGGCCGGCACGGCGCGCACGAGGGCAGCCTCGGTCGGGTCGCCGCCGATCTGCCCGCCCGACCGTTCGCAGTTGGTGCAGAGCGCGGCCATGCGCAGCAGCTTTTCCGCATCCGCGGATTTCGGAGCCAGGACCCCGCGGGCATTCCGCAGTTCCACCACCGTCATGCGGTTCTGGGTGAGCGTGCCCGTTTTGTCGGAACAGATCACGCTGGCACTTCCCAGCGTCTCCACCGCCGGCATGCGGCGCACAATGGCGCGCTTTGCCGCCATCCGGCGGACTCCGACGGCCAGCGTGATGGTGACGACGGCGGGCAGCCCTTCCGGAATGGCCGCGACGGCGAGGCTGATGGCGATCAGGAACATCTCAAGGGGCTGGACGTGCTGGAACAGCCCCATGATAAAGATCACAAAGCAGATGGCGAGGGCGCCGATGCCGAGGTACTTGCCGGTCTGCGCCAGTTTGCGCTGAAGGGGAGTCTGCGGCGCCGACTGGCTGCCGATCATGCGGGCGATCCGGCCGACCTGGGTATGCATGCCCGTTTCCGTTACGATCCCCCTGCCGTGCCCCGACGTGACGGCCGTGGCCGAGAACAGAAGGTTGCGGCGGTCGCCGAGCGGCGTCTGCGCGGGATAAACGGGGTCCGCCTCTTTCCGGGAAGGCAGGCTTTCCCCGGTCAGGGCGCTTTCTTCCGCTTTCAGGTCGACGGCTTCCGTCACGCGGATGTCGGCGGGAACGAGGTCGCCGGCCTGCAGGAGGACCAAGTCGCCCGGAACCAGCCTGGCCGCCGGGATGACGGATTCCCTGCCGCCGCGCACGACGCGGGCCCGCGGGCTGGAAAGCTTCCGCAGCGCCACGATGGCGCGTTCCGCCCGGTTTTCCTGGACCATGCCCGTGATGGCGTTGACGACCACGATTGCCAGGATGATGATGGAATCGATATAATCCCGGTCATGCTGATAGTATGAGGTGACAAAGGAGATTCCCGCCGCCACCAGCAGGATAATCACCATGAAATCGCAGAATTGGGCAAGAAACCGGACCAGGAGATTCTTTTTTTTGGGCGGCGTCAGCTCGTTGGGGCCGCAGTCGCGCAGCCGCTGCGCAGCCTGCCTGGCGGAAAGTCCCGAATTCAGGCTGGTCCTTAAATTTTCAGCGCACTTTTCTTTGGACAGGCTTTGCCATTCCAAAACCACCATCTCCCGCTTTTTTAACTATGTATATTCGCAACGGTAAGAAAATATGGTATAATACCAGTGACAACTACCGAGCGGAGGAAGCAGTATGGATGTCACGATTTTGAATTATGTTCAGGACCACTTCCATAATAAAATTACCGATTTTGTCTTCACCCTTTTATCGCGCATCGGGAATGCGGGAGCAGTCTGGATCGCTTTTGCGATCTTTCTGGGAACGTCGCGGCCCACGAGACGCTACGCATTGATGCTTTTCTTTTCCATCGCTCTGGCCCACCTGATCAGTCAAATTTTGAAACCGGTCATCGGGCGCCCCAGGCCGTTCGTCGCATACCCGGGCCGTCAGCTCCTGATCCATACCCCGGGCGGCTATTCCTGCCCGTCCGGCCATTCGGCATCCTCTTTCGCCGCCGCAACGGTCATCTGCATGGCCGACAGATCCTTCGGCCTGATTGCGCTGCTGCTGGCCTGCAGCATTGCGTTCTCGCGCATTTTTCTGTTCGTCCATTATCCTTCCGACACGGTAGCCGGATCTTTACTCGGCGTATTTTGCGCGATACTTATTTTTTATTTATACAAAATGTAGAAATCTGTCAAAATTTCTCCATACAAGATACATCGTACGATTGCTTTTTTAGTGAATATATTGCGAATTTGATAACTTCCCGACAGGAATAACCATTTTTTGCTTGATTATTTTTGAAATGTGAAATAAAATATTATCATTCCTTACGATTTTGTGAGGATTATTCACATTGATAGGAAGGTGGACAAATGGTTAAATTCTTGGGGAGCGCAGACTTGCCCGGCGTGTGTCTGAAGTACTATGTTTTCGGCAATCACCGCGAAGGATACGGAATCCGTATTCTCAGGGCCAACGGAGAATGTGCAAATCAATACGTCTCACGGAAACTGTCGGAAGTCCTTGACCTGGCTTACCAGCTTCGCCGCTGCTCCGTTTTTCCAGATAATCTCGGCGAAATTCTGGAAGACCTGCAATATGACGCAGGAAAAGATGATACCAAAAAGGTCTTCGCCTATCCGAAGAAAGTGAATAGGGACGTGCCCGCTGGAAAACGCGAAATATGCCTGTGAGTTCCGTAGGCAAAAATGCGTCTCTGCGGCTTTGCAGCCCGGCTTCCGGAATTGACGAATTTCCGGGCCTGCATGGATGACGGGTAAAAATTTCCAAAACGATTTTGACTGCCATCTATGCGTGCCCGTGCGATGACACATGCAGCGAAACATATTCTGTGCGGCTCCCGAATGAAATCTTCCTAAGTAACGGCCGCCCCTGACGGGGCGCGGGCTCCCCCGGAGCTCGGAAAAGCCGGCGCCAAAAGGCGCCGGCTTTTTGCTCTTTATCAGCCCGGACAGGGCGTGTGATGCATCGTTCCGCAAGATTCGGAAGATACGGAAAGAAAGGGCGGGCTTCAGGTCCCGTCGTTTTTGATCGGGGTAATCATGTAGGACGTGGGGAATCGGTCCGCATTATTGTCCGCGTGACTGATACGTTTTTCGTATTCCACCAGAGATTCCATCATATCTTCGACCGCCTTTTTTCCGTAATCTGAAAGAAGACGATACTTTGCGATCAATTCGTTTTCTTCCGATGAAACGTCGTTGACTCCGCGGTGGATCTCGAAAAAATACCCTGGGGGAACATTCAGAAGCCTGCAAAGCATTTCAATATAGTTTATGTCCGGCTTGTTCCTGTCCTGTTCCCAGTTGTTCAGCGTTGTGTTCTTTATGCTAAGCTGCAAAGCAAGCTGCTTCTGCGTAAGTCCCTTTTGCAAACGGGCTTCTTTGATTTTAGCCCCCAACGTTTTCATGGGCGGTTCCCCCTTTTCCTGTAAAACATTATACACGAATCATCACTTGCGTTCAATTGGAAGAAGCGACAAGATATCCATTTATTCTGAATATTCTGCATGACACTCGATTCGGATCCTATCATGTTCCGGAAAGGATCTTTATAACGGTTGAAACGAATAGCCGAAGTCTTTCGGACAAAGAGTAAAATCTTCTGCCGGTATTTTACCCGGTAAATCTGTCTTTCCCGGACTATGGCGAATCATTCGAAAATATCGCATTTCTGGATTATTTATTTAAAAATATTGAAATTATGAATGTCCCGTGATACAATACAAATGTAGTTAAAAAATGGCCATTTTTTTAATGAATATTATGGGGAATCCTCAAAAGGTATCTTGAACTTGACGGGGATACGCCCAAAAGAAAGGCGGATGTATGCCGTTTCTATGTCGTGTTGTTTTCCCGGTGGGTTTTGCGTCCTCGAGCCCTGCCTTTACGGCGGGAGCAGAAACAGATTTTGGAGGGAGTTTGATTGAAAAATACAAGATCTTTGGCGTCCGAGAAAAAGACCCATTTCCGGTGGGCGGTTATGGCCGTTATTTTCATCGGGTATGTCGTCTGTATGGCGGACCGCTCCAACATCGGAACGGTTTTACCGTTTCTGAAAAAGGAGTTTTCGATCAGCAACTTTGAACTGGGGGCCATTTCGAGCTTCTTTTTCCTTGGCTATGCGATATCACAGATCCCGGCGGGCCTTATCATCAGCAAAAAAGGGACCAGGACGATTGTTTCGGTCGCAATCCTCGGCTTTTCCATCGTTACTTTTTTAATGGGCCATGTCGTATCGGCCATTATGCTTCTGGTGCTCCGACTTCTCCTCGGACTTGCGGAGGGTCCTGCTCCGGTAGGCATGACGACCACCATCAATTCCTGGTTCCCGCGCAGAGAAAAGGCGACCGCCACGGGCCTTTATATCGCCTCAACGCAGTTCGCGCCGATCATCGCCCCCATAGCGGCGGCGGTGCTCGCCACAAATTTTGGCTGGCGCAGCGTCTTTCTTTGGTTTGCGCTTCCCGGCGTCCTTATGGCGGGCGTGTGGTTCCTGGTGGTGCGGAGCACACCGGAGGAAAGCTCTCATGTTTCAAAAGCGGAGCTGGAAGAAATCCGGAACGACGAATCGGGATCCGAGAAGTCCGCGGGGCAGAAATCCCTCGGGCTGCTCGATAAAATCATCCGCTACCAGCCGGTTGCAACCCTTGATACCAATGCAAAGGTTCTGCGGTCCTGGGGTATCTGGGGCGATATGCTGGCCTATTTCTTTATGAACAACGTCCTGTATGGGATGCTGACCTGGATTCCGTCCTATTTGACGGTCGCAAGGCACTACTCCATTATCAAGATGGGCTTTGTCGCCGCGGCCCCATCCGTCGGCGGCTTGATCGGCGCCGTAATCGGCGGCTGGGTTTCCGATAAAATCTTTCTTGGAAGGCGCAAACCCACGATGCTTCTTACCGCGCTTGCCACGGCGATCATGATGATTGTTCTGATCCGTGCGCCTCAAAACACGGCGGCCGTAACGGCGAGCCTTATGCTGGCGGGTTTCTTCCTCAAGATCGGGTGGCCCTGCTTTACCGCCTATCCCATGGGGATTACGAGCCGCGATACATATTCTTTTGCAATCAGCCTGGTCAACAGCGGAGGAAATCTCGGCGGTTTCTTTGCGCCGATTATCATTGGCGCGCTCCTCGATGCTTTTCACAACAACTACAATATTGCATTTCTATATTTTGTGGCGGTACTGATCCTGGGCTTTGTTCTCATCCTGTCGCTTAAGGAACCGAGACAGAGCGCCGAAGGTTAGACCGGTCGTTGGGGCGCCGCGTGTTTCCCCACGCGGCGCTTTTCGTCAAACTGGAAA
>JALCPO010000070.1 GCA_022650455.1 Oscillospiraceae bacterium | reverse complement strand
GTCTTCACCTTTTTGGTTCAGCATCTTTCATCACCTGCTTCTATTTTACCATCTTCTAAGCACTAAAAAAAGACAAAGTACCTCTTTTCGATACTTTGTCTTCACTCTGAACAGGCCATCCTGAAAAGGAAGGCCTGTTCTTTTTTGTCCGGTCCGTTCAGAACGTCACGTCCTCGCCGTAATAAGCGCAGGTGAGGACCTTTTCCATTGCTTCGGCGTCGGTCGGCCGCGGGTTCGCGCCGGTGCACGGGTCGAGCACGGCGTTCTCCGCAATGGACTTCGCGTGCGCCTTGAAGTCTTCTTCGCTGACGCCGTTTTCCCGGTACGTGGGGGCGATGTTCAGCCTGACGTTCAGCGCGCGCACAGCTTCCACCAGAGAGTTCGTGAGCTGTTTGTCCGTTCTGCCCGGCAGGCCCGCGATCCTTGCGATCTCGGCGTAGCGGCTCATGCAGACGCGCGAATTGTACTGGATGACGAACGGAAGCAGAATGGCGTTGCAGCATCCGTGCGGGATGTGGAACACGGCGCCCGTTTTGTGCGCGATGCTGTGGGCGATGCCCAGAAGAGCGTTGGAGAACGCCATGCCGGCAAGGCATTGGGCAATATGCATCTTGGCGCGCGCCTGCGCGTCGCCGTTGTAGGAATCCACAAGGCTGTCAAAAATATCCGAAATCGCCTTGAGCGCAAGCGGGTCCGAAAAGTCGGAGCGGTTGACCGCCACATAGGCTTCGATCGCGTGGGTCAGCGCGTCCATGCCGGTGTGCGCGGTCAGGGTCTTCGGCATGGTCTGGGCAATATCGGAATCCAGAACGGCAATATCCGGCGTGATTTCAAAGTCCGCGAGGGGATACTTGATGTCGGTGGAATAGTCCGTGATAACGGAGAAAGACGTTACTTCCGACGCCGTGCCGCTGGTGGACGGGATGCCGACAAAAATCGCCTTCTTGCGCAGCTTGGGCATGGTGAACGGGGTTTTGATGTCTTCAAAGGTCTTGTCGGGGTATTCGTAGAAAACCCACATGGCCTTTGCGGCGTCCATCGGGGACCCGCCGCCGATGGCCACGATCACGTCCGGCCCGAACTCGCGCATGGCCTTTGCGCCGTCGTAAACGCGCTCAATGGACGGATCCGGCTCGACGCCTTCGTAGATTCTGGTTTCCAGACCGGTTTTTTTCAGAACGTCGTCCAGCTTCTGCAGAAAGCCCGTCCGCCGCATGGAGTGGCCGCCGGTCACAATAAACGCCTTTTTGTGGCCTTTCAGGTTTTTCAGCTCCTGAATCGCCCCGGGGCCGAAATAAATGTCTCTCGGCAAAGTAAAGCGCGCCATAAAACATCCTCCTTTAAATGTTTGTTATTAAATAAACAATATCCTTCAACAAAAGTCTATCATTCCGGAACGGCTTTTATATACTTATTCAGAATTATTAAATCAAATTTTTCCGTTCAGTCCGGGCCCCGCTGTTCCAGCGGACGGGATGCCGGATTTTCCATCACTTTCCCCGTCTCGTCAAAGCGGGAGCCGTGGCAGGGGCAGTCCCAGGTGCGTTCCTCGGGATTCCACCGGAGCGGGCAGTGCATATGCGGGCAGACGGGGTTCACGCCGTGAAGCGCGCCTTCTTCGTCGCGGTAGGCCCCGATTTTCGCACCCTGGTATTCCGCGAGGCCGCCTTCGCCGTTTTTCAGCTCCGAGAGACTCCGCCCCGGCGGCTCCAGGTAACCTTTCGTGAAATTTGCCACAACGTCCCCGATCTCCCGGAACATGACCGGCGCCTGCATGGAAAAGTCGGAGCGCGACGGTGAAAAGACGGTGCAGTCGTCTCCGCCGGAGACGATCAGGCCGCTGATGAGGTCCGCCGCGGCCATGCTCCCCGTCATGCCCCATTTATTGAATCCGGATGCAAGGTAAACGCTGTTTCCCTGCTGGCGGTAGCGGCCGATGTAAGGGATCCCGTCGTTTGTCATGCAGTCCTGTGCGGACCAGCGGAACCGGACGGCGCTTTCCGGGTAAAGCTTTTTCGCTTCCTCCTCCATCCTGCGGTAATGGGGCGCTCCCGTCTCATGGCCCGTCTTGTGGTCGAACATGCTGAAAAGCAGGATGTCCCCGCCCTCCCGCGGCTGGCTGCGGAAGGAGCACCCGCCCTGCTCGCAGTCCAGGTACATCCCGTCCAGCTTCCGGGCGTTCTCCAGGGCCAGCACATACGACCGGCTTTGGACGATGCGGGTATAATACATGCCCTTGAAATTTGTAAACGGATAATGGGTGCACAGAACGACGTTTTTCCCGTACACCCTGCCTTCCCGGGTGACGACCGTGTTGTCCTCCAGCGCGATGGCGAGGCTGTCCTCGAAAATCCGGACGCCCCTCTCCCGGAGAATTTCAGCCAGGCGGTAGGCGAATTTCAGGGGATGGAACCGCGCCTGGTTCGGAAAGCACAGCGCCGCCCGGACGGGCAGCGGGATCTCGCAGTCATGCACGATCCGCGCGTCGACCGAGAGATGCTGCGCGGCGTCCGCCTCCGCTTCCAGCCTGCGGACGCCGTCGTCGGTCAGCGCATAAAGATAGGCGCTGCAAGGAATAAAGTCACAGTCGATCTTTTCCGTTTCCACAATCTTTCGGAACCTGCCGATCGCCTCCTCGTTCCGGCGCGCGTACTCCTCGGCGCGCTCCCTGCCGAGGCCGTCGGTCAGCTTCCGGTAGATCAGGCCGTGCTGGGACGTGATCTTCCCCGTCGTGTGGCCCGTCGCGCCGCCGCAGATTTTTCTCGCCTCGAGCAGCACAATATCTTTTACGCCGTTCTGCAGCAGCTCGTAAGCGCAGAGCAGGCCGCAGATCCCTCCGCCGACGACCACGGCCTGCGCGGTTTCATCGCCCCGGAAGCGGGGAAACTCCGGCCGTTTTTCCGTCTGCCACAGCGACATGAATTCCGTCTCATCCAAAACGCTTCCTCCTTTTTCCGCTATTCTTTCCGTTTTTTAGAGGAACATGCGGCCGTCCGCGAAAAGGCGTCCCGGAATGCAAAAAGCCCGTCCCCGGAAATCCGGGGACGGGCGCCGCAGCATTAAAATTCTTTTTTATGAGCTCATTCCGGCCGGTCCGGCAGAAAGATCTTCGTTTTGGTGCCGCATCCCGGACGGCTTTCCACCTGAATCTTCCCCCCGTGGCGCTCCACGATCCATTTCACGATGGAAAGGCCGAGGCCCGAGGAACCTTTTCGCTCCCGGGTGCGGGACGCGTCAGCCTTGTAGAACCGGTCGAAGATATGCGGAAGGTCTTTTTCCGAAATCCCGATTCCGGTGTCCGAAACGGCCAACTCCGCGCCGCACGCCGCGCGCCGGCACGAAAGTTCAATCGTCCCGGCGGCCGGCGTGTATTTTACGCTGTTCTCCACCACGGCGCGCACCGCCTGCTTGACAAGGGCGGGGTCGGCCGTGAGGAAAACGTCCGGCTCGACGGATTCCCGGATTGTATGGCTCCCGTCGATCATCTTCGTTTCCGCCGCGACCTCGCGCACCATGTCCCCGGCGCAGAACTGTTGCCAATGCACCGGCTGGGCCTGCTTGTCCGCGCGCGCCAGGAACAGCAGGCGCTCCACGAGCCGCTGCATGCCGTCGGCTTCCTCCACGATCTTCCCGATCGACTCGTTCCGAACGTCCCGGTCCTCGCCGCCCCAGCGGCGGAGCAGGTTGGCATACCCGGAAATCACCGAAAGCGGCGTCCGCAGCTCGTGGGACGCATCGGAAACGAAACGGTTCTGCTGCTCGTAGGCTTTCTGGAGCCGGTCCAGCATTCCGTTGAACGTCTCGGCAAGCTCTTTCAGCTCGTCGTGCGAGCGGACCGTGTCGATCCGGCGGCTCAGGTCGCTTGCGGAGATGGAACGCGCCGTCCGCGTCATGTCGTACACCGGCCGCATCATTTTCCGCATCCGGAAAGCGCCGAAACAGGCGGCGAGCACCACCATCAAAACGAGAAAAACAAGAAAGCCCGCCGGGGTCAGGCTGTCCGCAAACCCGAGGTTTTCCCGGTCCACCACGCGCATCAGCGCCTGCGCCCCGCGCAGGTCCAGGCGGCGCACGGCCTCGTTGTGCCGTTTGGCGGCATCCGGCCTGAGGCCGTAGCTCGCGGCGGGCTTTCCCGCCCTGCCGCGGATCTCCACATAAAGATTGTTCGCGCGCGCGAAGGAATCGAAGTCGAACGGCGCCGCGTCCGGGCGGGTCAGGCGCTCGGCAAGGAAAGCGGACATCCGGTCCAGCTTCTGAAACCGCTCGGTGCGCGCCGCCAGCGTCCACGCCATCCACCCGACCGACACGGCGAAGACGAGGCTGAACAGGACGGTGTAGAGGACGGACGTCTTGAACGCGATGGAAAACCGGGCCGGTCTTCCGGCGCCGCGCCGCCTGCGGAACGGCAGTTCAATGTTCTTCATTTTGTTTGATGAGGTACCCCACGCCCCGGACCGTCCGGATCAGGCCGATATGAAAGCGGTAATCGATCTTGTTCCGGAGATAGCGGATATAAACGTCCACGAGATTCGTCTCGCCGCTGAAATCGTACCCCCAGACCTTTTCCATCAGGGTGTCCCGCGAACAGACGATATCGTGATTTTCCAGCAGATACGCAAGGAGGTCGAACTCCCGCTTGGTAAGCCGGACCGGCTCCCCGCCATACATGACCTCGCGCGCGGACCGGTTGACCTCCAGGTCCCCCCATCGCAGGACGGAGGGCGCCGCGGCGGCCCGCTTTTTCAGGGCGACCCGCATCCGCGCCAGCAGCTCCTCAATGGCAAACGGCTTCGTCAGGTAATCGTCGGCGCCGCCGTCCAGTCCGGTGACTTTGTCGGAAACGGCATCCCGGGCCGTCAGCAGGATGACGGGCGTGTCCGAAACCGTGCGGAACCTTTTCAGCACGTCCATCCCGTCGAGGAACGGGAGCATGACGTCCAGCAGGATCAGGTCGAACGGTTCTTCCGTCGCGCGCCGGAGGCCGTCCGCCCCGTCGTACGCTTTTTCCACCCGGTATCCCTCATGCCGCAGCTCCAGCTCCAAAAAACGGACGCTGTTCCTGTCGTCGTCCACAATCAGGATTTTTTCCCCGGCCACCGTTCTTCCACCTTTCGGGACGTCCCGCGCCGCACGCGCCCAGGCCGCTCCCGTTTTTTTCCGCTATCCGGCGTGCTTTTCGCTTTCCGCCGCGTTTTCCGCCGCAATGTTCAGCGCGTCCTGCTCCAGCTTCTGCACATACATCTTCGCGAACAGACGGTAGTCGTCCCCGCTCAGCGGCAGATCCGCCAGAGTCAGGACCGGCGCCTCCGCGGACACGCCGCCGAAGGAATCCCCGCCGGAAGCCGCGGAAGCGTCCGCCGAGCCGGACTGCGCGCCGGAGGTCCACCCGGCGGTGGAAATGTCCTCCCCTGCATAGGCCAGAACCTTTTTCACATAGTTCTGCGTTTCCGCATACGGCGGCACGCCGCCGTATTTCCGCACGCTGCCGCTGCCCGCGTTGTAGGCGGCGACCGCGAGCCGGGGGTCCCCGCCGAAGGAATCGAGCAGCTCCCCGAGGTACTTCGCGCCGCCCATGATGTTCTGCTCGGGGTCGAAGGAATTCTTCACGCCGAGCGAGGCGGCGGTGGAAGGCATCAGCTGCATGATGCCCTGCGCCCCGCAGCTGGAAACGGCGTCCGCCCGGAACCCCGACTCCGCCTTCGCCACCGCTTTGAGCAGATTGACGGGCACATGATATTTGGCGGAAGCCTCGCTGAAAATCCCGTCCAGGCTCCCGGTTTTTTCCGTACTCCGCAGCTTTTCGGCCGAGTCCGCCAGCGCCTCCGAAAAACTTGCCGACGTCTTCCGCGGGGCCGCTGTTTTCGCACCCGACGCGGCCGGATTGGCCGCCGTAACGCGTGAAACCATTGCAATCACCGCCGTTTTCAAATTTCCGTAATCCGATTCTTTTTTATTTTAATCATAACGCATTTCCCGCAAAAAATCAATGCGTGCGTCGGATTTCCGCGCCGTCACACTTTGCGCCCTCTTTTCATAAGTATGGATCAGGACTTTGAAAGGGAGGAAAACGCTTATGTCTTTCGGGCTGGCCCTTGCGGGCGGCGGCATCCGCGGCGCGGCGCACGTGGGGGTGCTCCTCGCGCTGGAAGAAAACGGCCTGAAACCCGACGCCGTCGCGGGTACGAGCGCGGGGGGGATCATCGCCGGGCTTTACGCTTCCGGGATCTCCGCGCAGGAGCTGAGCAAAATTGTGCGGGAAATGGCGGTAAAAGGCGCCTCGTTCGCCGACCCGGACGTCCGCGGCATCCTTTCGCTGATTCCCAAGCTGCTGTTCCGCAAGGAATCCGCCTGTTCCGGTCTGCTGAAGGGCGACCTGATGGAAAAATATCTGCGCGAGCTGACCGGCGGCCGCGTTCTGCGCGAAATCTCCATGCGCACCGTCATCCCGGCCGTAGACCTCTGCACCGGGCTGACCGTCGCATTCACCAACTCCCTGTTCGGCCTGAGGCCGATCCACGGCGTAAAATGGGTCACCGGCGCGCGGCTCAGCGAAGTGATGCGCGCGACCTCCGCCCTGCCCGCGGTCTTCCGGCCGAAAATGCTGGACGGCATGTGCCTGGTGGACGGCGGCGTGGCGGACGTCCTTCCGGTCGATCTGCTCATCGCCGCGGGGGAGCCGAACGTCCTCGCCGTGGACGTTTCGGAATACTACAAGATGCCCGAGCGCATCAACCTGCTGGAGGTCGCGTCCCACTCGCTCGCCATCATGGAAACGAAGCTGCGGCAATGCATGACGCGCGGCGAGAAGCTCCTGCTGAACCCCGGCCTTCCCGACACCGAAGGGGTCCTGAACCTTCCGCAGATGACGGAATGCATGGAAGCGGGGTATTTCTCCGCAAAGAAAGCCATGCCGCGCATCAAAAGGATCTTCGGCTCGTGAAATTCCGCTTCCCCCGGCGGCAGAAAAATCACCCGGCCGCCAAAGCAGCCGGGTGTTGGTCCGGGGAATGCGTTTTCGCGCCGCTTATCCCCTCTGCAAATATTTCTGCGCGGAATACGCCGCGTTCGCCCCGTCGGCAACCGCCGTAACGATCTGGTACAGATTTTTCTTCCGCAGGTCCCCCGCGACAAATACGCCGGGGATGGGAGTCTCCCCGCTCTCGGGCGCCGAGAGGAACCCTCCGGAAAGCGGAAGCGACGGCGGCAGGCGGTCGGTGTTCGGGTCCACGCCCACGGCGACGAACACGCCGTCCACCGGGACGGCTTCCTCGCCGCCGCCTTTTCTGGCGGCCACGATGCGTTCCACTTTCTGCCCGCCTTCAATGCGCACCGGCGAAACCCCGAGGCGGATCTCCACATTCGGGAGCGACTTCACCTTCTGCGCCAGCCGGTATTCCGCCTTCAGCTCGCGGCGCACCAGCAGGTACACTTTTTTGCACAGGGGCGCCAGCTCGATCACGTCGCCCGCCGCGGTATTCCCCCCGCCGACGACCGCCGTTGTCTTCCCGCGGAAAAAGTTCCCGTCGCACGCCGCGCACCACGACACCCCGCGGCCCGTGAACTCCGCTTCGCCCGGGATGTTCAGCTTCCGGCGATGGGAGCCCTGCGCGAGGATCACGGTTTTCGCCCGGTACTCGCCCCTCTCCGTCCGGACGGTCTTGACATCGCCGTCCAGGGAAAACTCCGCCGCGTTCTCCTGCTTCAGCACCGCCCCCGCGGACTTCGCGTGCTCCGTCAGCTTTTCGGCCAGGTCGGGGCCGTACACGCTGGAAAAGCCGGGGTAGTTTTCCACCACGGACGTGGAAGCCACCTGCCCGCCTTCCATCTCGCCCAGCACCGTCGTGGACAGGCCCGCGCGCGCCGCGTAGACCGCCGCGGTCAGCCCCGCCGGGCCGCCGCCCACAATCAGGACATCCACCATTTTTTCACGCCTCCCAAACCGGCACTGCGGCCTTCAGGCTTTCAACGCTTCCGCCACCACGGCGTCCAGCTCCTGCGGCGTGAAGGTCGGCTCAAAGCGCCGCACTTCGGCGCCGTCGCGGGAAACCAGGAATTTTGTGAAGTTCCACTTGATCCCGTCGCCTTTCAGATTCTCGGGGTAGTGCCTGCGCACCACATCCTGAATTTTCCTGCCGGATTCCTTCTCCGTTTCGAAGCCCCGGAAGGGAGCGGCATCCTTGAGGTGCCGGTAAAGCGGATCCTCCTTCGGGCCGTTGACGTCGATCTTCGCGAACAGCGGGAAGGTCACGCCGAAATTCACCTTGCAGAACGACGAAATCTGCTCGTTCGTTCCCGGGTCCTGTTCCAGGAACTGGTTGCACGGGAACCCGAGGATGACGAGCCCCCGGTCCTTATATTTTTTATACAGCGCTTCCAGCCCTTCGTACTGCGGCGTAAAGCCGCATTTGCTCGCGGTGTTCACGATCAAAAGAAGTTTTCCCTTATAATCCGAAAGGGATACTTCTTTGCCTTTGATGGTTTTCACTTTGAAATCATAGACGCTCATTTCACTCATCCTTTCTCCGGTCCTTTCGGCCCTTTTTTGTTCCGGCTCTATCGTAGCACACTTTTTTCCATTTGTAAATAGGAATGAGAACTGTTTTTATATTTATTTTTTCTATTTTCCCCACACCCGAAACGCCCGAAACAAAAGATCGGCAAAACGGCGGCCCCGGAAAATTCCGAGCCGCCGTTTTTCTGAATGGTATCCACTTTTTCAGAATTTATACTTTGCCACAGAGCCGGAAATCCCGGGCCGTCGAAGCCCTTACCGCTCGAAATCGGTCCCGCCGAATTCGGCCAGCTTCAGGCCCTTGTTGTGCTCAAGCGCCCAGCTGATGCTCCAGGAACTGCAGAACAGCAGCAAGAGGTTCCCCTTGAAGTCCTGCACCACCCGCGTGTCGGACGTAAGGTCGAGCTTTTTCCAGTCCCGGCCCGCGCTGCGGATCCAGCGGATCTCCTCATACGGGAGCGCCGTCATGCGGATGTCCACGTGGTACTCGTTTTCCAGCCGGTACTTCAGCACGTCGAACTGCAAAGTTCCCACCACGCCCACAATGACTTCCTCCAGCCCCGAATCCGGCTCGTGGAAGATCTGGATGCCGCCTTCCTGCGCGATCTGCGTCATGCCCTTGACGAACTGTTTGCGCTTCATGGTGTCCACCTGCTCCACGCGGGTGAAATGCTCCGGCGCGAACGTCGGGATGCCGCCGAACCGGAACGGCTTGTCCGCGGCGCAGAGCGTGTCGCCGATGGAAAAGATGCCGGGGTCGAACAGGCCGATGATGTCGCCCGCGTAGGCTTCCGAGATCATCTCGCGGTCCTGCGCCATCAGGTGCTGCGGCTGGGTGAGCCTGACCTTCCGGCCGCCCTGCACGTGGTACACCTCCATGCCCTTTTCAAATTTTCCGGAGCAGATGCGGATGAACGCGATCCGGTCGCGGTGCGCCTTGTTCATGTTCGCCTGAATCTTGAACACGAACGCCGAAAAATCCGGGCCGAACGGGTCGACGGTGCCCGCATCGGATTCGCGCGGAAGCGGCGGGGTCGTCATGCGCAGAAATTCCCTCAGGAACGGCTCCACGCCGAAATTGGTCAGCGCCGAGCCGAAGAACACCGGCGAGAGCTTTCCGTTCCGCACGGCTTCCATGCCGAGCCGGTCGCCCGCCCCGTCCAGCAGAGCCACGTCGTCCCCCAGCCGGGCGGCGAACTCCTCCCCGATGAGCCCTTTGGCGGCGGGGTCGTCCAGCGAAACCGCCGTGGCCTTTACTTCTTTCTGCTCAAAGACCGCGTCGCTGTTCGCGTGGAACGCGAGGATCTTTTTGCTTTCGCGGTCGTAAACGCCCTTGAACTCCTTGCCCGAGCCGATCGGCCAGTTGATGGGGCAGGTGCGGATGCCGAGCAGGTGCTCGATCTCCTCCATCAGGTCGAACGGGTCGCGCGCGGCGCGGTCCATCTTGTTGATGAACGTGAAAATGGGGATATGCCGCAGCGTGCAGACCTTGAAAAGCTTCCGGGTCTGCCGCTCGACGCCCTTGGACGCGTCCAGCACCATCACGGCGGAGTCCGCCGCCATCAGCGTGCGGTAGGTGTCCTCCGAAAAGTCCTCGTGCCCCGGCGTGTCCAGAATATTGATGCAGTACCCGCCGTACTGGAACTGCATGACCGACGAGGTGACGGAGATGCCCCTTTTCTTTTCGATCTCCATCCAGTCCGAAACGGCGTGCCGCTGGGCCTTCTTCCCTTTGACCGAGCCCGCGAGGGCAATGGCCCCGCCGTACAGAAGCAGCTTTTCCGTCAGCGTCGTCTTGCCGGCGTCCGGGTGCGATATGATGGCGAACGTTCTTCTTTTTTCAATCTCTTTTCGAGTGTCTGGCAATGCAGTTCCCCCAGCCGTATTGAAATCCGCCGGAACCGCCCTCCGGGCAATTCCGCGGTTTTATTCCGATCCTTCGGCACAAACAGTTCTATTTTAAAACTTTTGCGGCAAAGAATCAATCGGAAAAGCGCGGAAACCGCCTTACAGATGTAGGTTTACAATAGATGCGTTACAGGAGGTAAACAAAGATAGCGAATAGAAAAAGCCTGTGTTACAGTTGAGTTGTGACACACCAACCGGTCAGGAGGCCATCCTATTC
>JALCPO010000069.1 GCA_022650455.1 Oscillospiraceae bacterium | reverse complement strand
ATAATAACATACCGTACTGGCAAAGTCAAGGTATAACGCTTCTTTTTTTCAACTTTTTAAACTTCCCATACGGGTGCCGCTCCGCGCCGGATGTGCCGGTCCGTTAAAGTTTTGGAATCATGGTGAGCAGGTCCGGCGCGTTGGTCTGGAGATTCCAAACGCCGACCTTCATCTTTTTGATCCGCTTCCCGCTCCCGAAGTCCAGGAGATCCTCTCTTTTAAAGGTGTTCAGAATTTTATTCAAGGTCCCGAAGTCTGCCGACGTCAGCAGAAACGCTTCTTCCGGATCAATCAGCTTGCAGTAGGCCCACAGCTGTCCCAGATCGCGCAACGTGAGGCTGGTTTTCTTCGCCTCGATGAAGAACAGCCGTTTGGCACTTCCGGTGTCCGCAATACCGAGCACGTCAATCTCAATATCCATCCCCGCCGCCTGCTCGCAGACCACGCCGTGCCGCCTCAGGGCCCGGTCCAGCCGCTCGGAGTGCGTGTCCGCCGCAACAATCCCGCAGCCTGGGAACCGGTCTTCCAGATACCGTTGGAGCCAGAGCCGCATCGGTTCGTACAATTCTGATTCTTTCATCGCTTTTCGGGGTATCCCAAATCCCTCGCAATCTCTTTCCAGGAGTCATAATGGCGGCCGCGGATGCCGGGCGGAAGAAACGCGTCGTTTTCCGCCGGGTGGGGAGGCTTTTTCTTTCCGGCTTTCCGGGTCTCCCAGTAGTACCGGTGCGTCACGTCGGCCGGGGTCCTGCCGCTTTCCTCGAGCCCGCGCTTCAGCTCGTCGGAAAGGGCGGCCAGCGCCTCCGTCTTGTGCAGAACGGCAAACCCGACCGGAAGGAATTCGTTTGCCCATATTTTGATCTGATGCTCTTTTTTCCAAAAGCCGGTGTTGCCCGCCCGGTATTTTTTCAGATTCCCGTCGCGCATATTGGGGTGTGCCCAGTCGATATTCTGTACCGGAATGTCCACGGAAGCCAGCAGATTGCAGATCTGCGCGACGAGTTCCCAGTTGCGGGGAATTTCCAGATAAACGCGGTGCATGTATTCTTTGAAACAATAGTTGCTGCGGCGGATATATCCCGTCACATCCGCGAATCCTTTCAGAAACTGGAGCTTTTCGTCCCGGCTGAAAGAAAAGATTTCGGGGCAGAGGGAGACGTTTTCATGCGAGGATGCGCGGCCGACGTAACGCAGCAGCTCGCGCATCAGGTAGTCCCCGTTTTCTTTTTCAAAGGAGAGCGTCGTCACGTTTTTCGTCTGCGTGAATCCCAGCCCGGTGCCGATCAACGGCTCCAGAACCGTGCGGATGTCCGCGATGCTGGCTTTCACATAGATCGCAACGTTCCCGCAGGACTCCGTCCGGAGCTTTTTATGCGGGATTTCGATCGCGACGACCGTTCTGGAGTTGCCGCGGCTGATCTCCCCGTTCCCGCACACCATGCCCAGCAGGTACGCCATCTCGCTGTTCACGTCCGCCGCCTCTTTTCTCCGTCATTTTTGGTTGATGAAGATGAGAAGATATTCGTGCACCTTGTTGATCCGGAACTTGTAGGGGTAACCCAACGGTCTCATATTGTTGTAGTCGTTCTGCCGGTCCCAGATAATGATGTCGTCGTAGAGATACCCCGCCTGCTGCATCGCTGAGGAAAGGTCGCTGTGCAGCGGATAGAAAACGCTTTTCTTCCGGATGTCCATCACGTTCACAATGCAGTAGGCGCCGGGTTTCAGAACGCGCGCCGCCTCGCGGAAGAGGCGCTGGAGCATGGAAAGGAATTCCCGGTAGTCCGCGATATTCCCGAGGTCGCTTTCCTTTTCCGAGTACGGGACGCTCTGCTTCCCGTCGGCGCTCCGTTTCCGGTTCAGAATGTCCCAGTACGGCGGGGAAGTGATGCAGAGGTCAAAGCTGTTTTCCGGGAGCTTTTTGAGCTCTTCGAAACTGTCGCCGCTGATGATGGAGATCCGGTCCGCGCCGGCGACGCGTTTTCGCGCGATCCGGCAGTATTCTTCCGACAGATCGATTCCCACGCCGGAACACCCGAGCTCCCGGCACGCGGCCATGGTGGAGCCGATCCCGTCGAACGGGTCGAGAACGCGGCAGCCGCCCCTTGCGAACGACCGGATCAATTTTTCGCACAGGGCGGCGGGGTAGGACGCCGGATGTTTCAGCGCCTTTTCCTCCGGCGTCTTCTTCATTTCTCTCCAGATGCTGAAGGAATTCTGAAGCCATTCTTTTCCCGTTAAATCATTTGCACGGTCAGCCACCGTTAGACCACCTTTTCGATTGGATTTTTCGGACGCATCGGTCGATGTACGCGGATTCCTCTTCGGACATTCCGTAAATCCGGTAAACCAGCCGGTTGAGGGCTTCCATTTCCTCCAGCCATTCTTCCGAAAGATATTCGGAATGTTCCAGTCCGGCGGAAAGCTCTTCCACCGCCGCAGTCTGCCGGGCGTTCCCCCGCGCGTACGGTACCTTGCCCAAGTATCCCGCGTCGGTGTGCATGGTGAGCGTTGAGGAGTTGTAGCAGAATTTGTAGAGATAAAAATTGACCAGCCGGGAATGCAGAAGCCCCAGAATATACCGGCACCGGCCGCTTTCCCGGGGAACCAGAACCGTGACGGTCTGCCCGGCTTCCAGGTTTCCGCCGCACGCCGCGATCACGCCCGACTCGGCGCTGTAAATATTCTGAAGGAGAATCCGGTCCCCGTTTTCGGGCGTTTTCCGGTCCCGGTAGCCGAACTTGCGGATGGCCTTTCCGCTTACCGCCCCGCTCTCCGCGCACCGGCCGCGGGCGATCGAACGGACGGCCCGGCCGAGAGGCGGATGCCGCCCGCAGAGCTTTCGGTAAATCCGGTATTCCTCGCGGCTGTCGAACAGAATGATCTCATCGCGGTAAAAGTTCTGCGGGATCCGGGCGCGCTTTTCAAATTCCGTCCCCGTATCCCGTTCCAAAAGGACGGAGTGTCTCGGAGAGGGCGGCCTGTTTTTCACGGTGAAGACGACCTGTTCGCCGCGGACGTTTTTGAAGCACACGCCCAGATCGACGATGGAGACGACGGCTTTTTGCCTCAGAATTTCTTTCCGGAGCGGCCCGTAGGAAGCAACGTGGAGAAAATTTTTGGGGATGATATAAGAAACCGTCCCGCCGTCCTTCACAAGCTCGAACGAACGCAGCAGGGCGGCCAGAAACAGGTTTTTTCCCGATGTGCGGACCCGCTGCAGAAAGGCACGGTCGCCGCTTTGGATGCGGCAGTTCCCCGTCATCGGGGCGTAGGGGGGGTTCCCCACCACAAAATCCGCTTTTTCCGGAAGATGCAGCGCCGCCAGCACGGAAGACCCGTCGTTTCCGAGCGTGTCCAGGCATTTCACCGTCCCGGTCTTCAGGCGGTCCCCGCAGAAGGCAACGGCGCCTTCGTCCCGGTCGGCGCCGTAAAGCCGGGTGAAACCCATCGCCCGGGCGGCGAACAAAAAGCTTCCCGCGCCGCAGCAGGGATCGAGCAGAACGCTGCCGCGCCGGACTTTGATCTCCCGGAGAATCCTTCGGCAAAGCTCCACCGGAGTATAAAAAACGCCGTTCTGTTTTTTGTAGTCCGAAGACAAAGCCGTTTCGTACCGTCCCATTTCCGCCGAATAGTCCGTATTCCGTCGCATCGTTTTCTTCCCCGGCCTTCCCTTTGGCCTTTTACGGCTATTTTACTATAACTCTCTTTTTTATTCAATAAGCGGCGCGTCAAAACCGTTTCCAACGCGGAACACTGGGAGAAATATGTCCCAGTCGTGCGGATATTGCCACACGGGCATATTGGCAGTTCCGTTTCGGCTTAAGATAGGAAATAGGACTGGATTTTCAAACCGGATCGATTGTAAAATATTTTCCATGGAAGGAGAGTCATCCATGAATTCCTTTACTTACTGCACCCCCACCGAGGTCCTGTTCGGCCGCGGAAGCGAGCGGCACGCCGCGGCGGAGATCCGCAAATACGGCGGAACAAAAGCCCTCGTGGTATACGGAGGCGAGAGCGCCCGCAAAAGCGGCCTGCTCGACCGGATCGGGCGGGAGCTCCGCGCGGAAAACATCCCGTTCCAAAGCCTCGGCGGTGTCCGCCCCAACCCGCATCTGGACCTGGCGGAGAAGGGGGTCGGGCTTGCGGTTCAGTCGGGCGCCGACTTTATCCTTGCTGTCGGCGGCGGAAGCGTGATCGACACGGCGAAAGCGATCGCCCTCGGAGCGGCCAACCCGGGTACAAACCTGTGGGATTTCTGGGAGCAGAAGGCCGCGGCGGGGAAGGCGCTTCCGGTCGGCGTGGTGCTGACCATCGCCGCGTCCGGCAGCGAGATGAGCAACTCCGCCGTTCTGACCAACCAGGCGACCGGTGTCAAGCGCGGCCTGAGCGTGGAAATCTACCGCCCGCGTTTTGCCATCCTGAATCCGGAGCTGACGTTTACCCTTCCGGCCTATCAGGTCGCCTGCGGCGTCGTGGATATTATGATGCATACGCTGGACCGCTATTTCACGCTCACCGAAGGCAACGAGCTGACGGACGAGCTGGCCGAGGCGCTGCTGCGCGTGGTGATCCGGAACGGCAGGGCCGCCCTGGAGCATCCGGGCCAGTACGGACCGATGAGCGAGCTCATGTGGGCGGGCAGCCTTTCCCACAACGGCCTGACGGGCCTTGGGGCCGTCACCGATTTTGCGACGCATCAGCTCGGGCACGAGCTGAGCGCGATGTTCGACGTCGCACACGGCGCCAGCCTGTCGGCCGTGTGGGGCTCGTGGGCGGACTACTGTTTCGGGCAGAAGCCCGAGCGCTTTGCGCGCTATGCCGAAAAGGTCTGGGGCGTTTCCGGGGCGGACGTGAGGGAAACCGCGAAGAAAGGCATCGAAAAAACGGTCGCCTATTTCCGCTCCCTGCATATGCCGACCTGCTTTACCGATTTGAAAATCGGCGTCCGGCCGGAGAAAACCCTTCGGGAGCTGGCCGACCGCTGCGTATTCCGCGGTGCCCGGAAAGTCGGCCATTTCCGGGAGCTGGACCGCGAGGACTGCTACCGGATTTACAGCATGGCCAATCACTGAGCGGAAGGCCCCGGCCGGCGCGAAACCGGTCAGGGGCTTTTTGTCTGCCCTTTTTCGACGGATTCCGGCTCTTTCAGCGCATTTTTCACGTCGCTGTCCCGGCCGAGGAAATAGTTTTCGATCACGTCCCACCGCTGTTCGCTCGTCAGATCCCGCGCCATGAAGTCCCGCATCACTTCCAGCGCGGACCCGTGCCGCCTTTTGATGTCCTGCAGGACGCCGTTGGTGTAGCGGCCGTCCGTCAGCTCCTTTAATTTGACCGGGTCGTTGATTCGGATGAAAACTTCCATCGTTTTTCCGCCTTCCACCTGATAGGAAGCGAGGCCGAACAGCTCCAGCAGGGCGAGCAGCCGGAGACGTTCCGGCTGGCGGCCGTTCCGGCCGATCGGGATATACGCCTGGTAGGTGTCGGCCTCACCCGGCGCGCACTGCGACGCGAGCTGGACGAAGTAATTCGGCATGGTGATGTAGCCGGAATTCAGGACCCGGTAGGCATATTTCCCCGACGGTGCTTTCCGGGCCCCGAGAAACCGCAGCCGGTCGCTGTTGGAGCGGAACCCGATGCTCCGGGACAGGTCAGCGACGAACAGACCGAGTACCAGCCCGGCAAGCTCCAGGCGGCCGAATTCTTTTCCAAGACCGGCGGCCAAGTCGCTCCGGAATTCTTCCGCGGTGAACATGCGGCTCTGGTTTCGATGCTTCCGGAAGATGTCGGACAGGACGGTGCAGAATTCCTTCAGCTTTGCCAGCGTGTCGCGGAAAGGAAGGCTGTAAACCGCCCGGATGTGGACGCGGGGGGAGAATTTTTCCCCGGTGGAGCAGTGGAACAGGTCCCCGCTGAAGAACCGGTGGTTGAACTGCGCGAAGCTCATGCTCTGGAAATGGCCCGCCCAGATTCCCGCCATATCCAGCTCGTAGATTTTTCCGCTGTTGACGACGGTCGTGTCGGATTCGTAGCGCTTGTTTCTGGAAGGCAGGACCCGCCGGGTGTGGTCATCCAGGTGTTTGACGTACCGGCCGTAGCCGCGTTCAAAATCCTCCGCCGCGGCGTTCGGAACATTGACGTAGCTTCTGGTCAGCATTGCTTTCGGGCGGACGCGGAGCACCGGGTATCCGTAAACGGATTCCAGGTCCTTGGAAATCAGCAGAAGGCCGTTTTTCACTTTGTTTTCCAGGTCCCGGGCGCCGAAGAGGTAGGAAAAGGCGTCGGGGGAAAGGAAAAAGCCGCGCTGCTTCCTTTCGCGGTAAATATCGTAAATTTTACGCAGCATCTCGCGGAGCTGGTACTGCTTCATTTCCGAGATGCTGTAAAGGGTTTTCACATACCGGATGTCGGTCGGGAGAAAATCGGCGGAAGCGCAGCCCCGGCTGCCCTCTTCCCGCGCGGCCCGGCCGATTTCCTGCACATAGTCGGCAAGGCTGCCCGTCGGCGCGAAGTGGTATACGTTGCGGATATCCTTTACGTCGATCCCCATTCCGAACGCTTTGGTGCAGATCATGACGGTGCATTCGCCCTCGCGGAAGCTGTTCTGAGCCTCGTTTCTCACCCGCTTTTCCAGCGTGCCGTAGTATTTTTTTACCTTCGGCCGGGTTTCCGGCTTCAGGGCGTTGTAAATATCGTCGACCTGGGAGACGAACGGACAGTATACCAAGGCCTTTTCTTCCCGGACGGCGAACTGCTCCACGGCTTCGGCGGCTTTTTTGATTTTAAAGGCTTCCACGCTTCCGGAAACTTCCGCCGGGTCCGCGTGCCGGATGTCGAAGCCGAGGTTGTCCCGCCGGACGCTCCCGAGGTAAATCAGCGGTTTTTCAAGCGACAGGCTCGCGATCGTCTCGTTGACCACGTCCTCCTGCCCGCCGTAGACGGCCGTTGCCGTCAGGCACAGGACCGGGAACCAGACGCCGCCGCGCCTGAGGCGGTTCAGAAAGTCGCCCAGGTACCAGTAGTCGGCGCGGAAGTCCTTTCCCCACGAGGTGACGATATGGGCCTCGTCGATGACGAACAGACCGACGGGGCGGCTGCCCGTAATGGAAGCCAGCGGCGTGGAGACCAGAAGCTCCGGCGCAAGGTAGACGACCGATTTTTTGCCGGACTTGATCGCTTCGATCCGCTTTTCGCGTTCCTCAAAAGAAATCGTCGAGTTGATAAAGGTTGCGCAGGTTATGTGATGTTCCTGCTCGAGCTGCGTCACCTGGTCTTTCATCAGGGCGATCAGCGGCGTGATTACAATGGTGACGGCACCATGTTTTTCGGCGAGTTCGATGGCAGGAAGCTGGAACAGCAGCGACTTCCCGGCCCCGGTCGGCGCGGTGATGAAAATGTTGTTGAAGTCCCGGTTCCCGCCGAGAGCGGCGGTGCACTGGGAAACGATCTGCGTGACGATCTCGCCCTGCGAGATTTCGACCGTTCCGGCGGCGCCCGGCGACTCGTAAAACTTCAGCTTGCGGAAGGACGCGTCTTTCCCCCAGTATTTCCGCAGCAGCGGCAGATATTGGTCCGCCGAAGCCCCGTCCGTCACATTGAATTCATGGAACGTCCGGACTCCGAAGGGAAGGCCCATCCTGCTCAGAATGCCCGCAAAGGCCCCGAAGCCGTAGGCGTCCGGGTCCGTGCGGGAATCGACCACATAGGTGGTTTCGGGGGGCAGGCGGTCTTCCAGAAGGTCCGCTTTCCGGGCCGGAAAAGAACGGTCCGTCAGAAAGACGGGCCTGCCATCCGGCAGATCCCGGAAATCGGCGCGGGGCGCATCCGGAAAGAAGGGGACGGTTTCCGCCTTCTTGCCGGGGTCGCGGCGGACCGGGGCGGTGAAGTAATGCTCCTCGTCCAGCGACAGCACGTCGCCGTAATAGTTCAGAAAAGGCCGGATTTCTTCCGGAAGGTCGGGCGTTTCATCCTGAAAGTAGTCGTAAAGCCGTTTTGCCGCTTCCGCCGGAATGGCGGCGGGGTAAACACCGGAAAACAGATTGTTTTCCGCAATGATGATTTTTTCGCCATAGCGGTCCGCAAGGTCCGGAACCGCGGACAGCATCGCGATCAGCTGTTCATAAACCCCGATCCGGAATTGCCGCGAAAGCAGCGCTTGGGCCATCTCCTGATTTTTTGCTTCCAAAGCAGGAAGATTCAGCGTTCCGTCCCCGTTCAAAATCCCGTCCGTCGCGGGCAGACTGCCGCAGGACAAAATTTCACGGTTCTGGAGACGACCGAAACCTTTAAAAAACACGGCGGCCTCTTCACCCTGGTTTTCCGTTAAAAACAGCTTCAATTGTGTGCGGAATAAATCTTGAAATTTCATATTTTCCCCTTTGTTTGAATGATTCTGCGAAGGAGTGCTGAAGCCGACTGCCCGATTTTTCCGGTCGTCCAGCCCCTTGCGAAGGAGGGCAGAACAATCCGTCCCGTTTCCCACCGGGTGGAAACGGATCCAGGCAAAACGATTTTCATAAACATAAATTGCAACGGCGTATTCCATCCGCAAACAATTATTATACTCTTTTCCAACCGAAAAGTCACGGTACCGGCGGTCCTCTTCCGGTTTTTGAAAAACGCATGGCTCCGGCAGAATTAGGATTATGTAGGTTTGTCAAACATATTGGACGGTGAGGGAATGGAGAAATTCGAGAGGAGAAAGCCAGTGGAGAGGATACGAGGATTCTGCAAAAAAAAAATCGGTCGGTGAACTCAAGCTGTTGTCGGTCTGAACACATTACGCATTCCTGCATCGGTTACTTCGGCATTATTATGTTGCAAATGGCGAAATGTTATGATATACTTAAATACGTTGTTTTCCGGGTGTGGCGCAGTTGGTAGCGCGCTTGACTGGGGGTCAAGAGGCCGTGAGTTCAAGTCTCGCCACTCGGACCATTGCGAATTACCCTCGAGTGTTCATAGCGACAAAAGCAGGTTAGCAATTTGCTGGCCTGCTTTCGCTATTTTTATAATGTGGTATAATTATGAATATAGAATTTAATAATTCCTATAATACTAATTATAAATATGAGGAGGTTGCCATGACCAGTCAGGAGCGCATTAAGTCACTGGAAGATACAAAATTGGATATATGCGAAAATTTTACACGAATATGTCAATATCACAAAATCGATATAGAGAAAATTTACTATGCAGAACAAAATATTGAAAATATCTTCGATTGGATAATTGAATTTTACAAACAAGACATACAAAAGGACAAAACCAGTAAAAAGGCCTTAATAATCGGTATGGTTAACACTATATCTGGTCTAAAGATACCAATCGTGACTAGTTGGATGCATCAAAGTCCTATCGAATTTTTACTCTACTCTGCACTGGAGAATTCTATGCCACCATACATATGGGAAAAAGCATTTATGATGCCACAAGTTCCAGTATGTAATGAAAAATATTATATTCTTGACATTGCTTTAATGGATCGTAGAGATCCAGAAAAGGATGGAACAGAAGGTGTCCCTATTATCGGCATTGAGTGTGATGGATATGACTATCACTATAACAATCCTGACAAAGTAACAAAAACGCAGGAAAGAATCCGTGATATTAATATGACTACAGGGATTAAAATTTTTTCATATACTGGAACGGAAATTTACAATAACTGTACAAAATTGGCATCTGATTTTTGGGAGTATGTGGAGCGATACATATACCCTGCTAAATCGAAAACATAGATTTTTGAAAAGACTTAGACTAACTCAAAAAGGGTCCATTATTTTCTCATGTTCCTGATGACATGAAATACCCGGCTTTATGAATATTAGGTATTACCTATTTTAAAAAGCGCCGCCCATAGTCTCACTTGGGCGACGCTTTAACGCCTTAAATTAGATGTAACATTCGTTTACCTGATGCCGAAAACCTTTATTTTATGCGAGTTCCCGAGTTTGTCGTTATGAACACTCGTACCATAGAAGGGGCTGTTGCAAAACAGCCCGAAAAAAAGTCGGAGCAAGCCACCCGAAAAGGGTTGGCTGCTCCGGCTTTTTGCTTTAAAATATAGTTGTGAAACAAAATCAAAAGCTCTTAGACCATAACAGATTTGAGCGGAAATTTCAACAGTTGACGTTTCCGATGGACATGGAAATTACAATACCGCAGGAGGATCCGGTACAGCTTGTCAGCGCCCAGCTTGAGGAACTGGATTACAGGGAACTGTATCGCGCCTATTCTTTCACAGGAAGAAAATCGGCGGCCGAACCCCGGATCATTTTTGAAGTATTGGTGTATGGCTGTATGTGCGGCATCTATTCGACGCGCAAACTGGAGGGAGCCTGCCGGAAACGGGTGGACTTCCTGCGGCTGCTGCGGGGCGAGCCGGTGCCGGACCACAGCACGTTTTCACGGTTTCGCACCGGACGCACGAAAGACGCGGTGGAAGATTTGTTTTACCAGTTTGTCCGCAGGCTGGAAGAACTGGGCGAAACAGAGCACGACGAGGTTTTCATTGACGGCACCAGGATAGAGAGCCGGGCAAACCGGTATACGTTTGTCTGGCGCAAAACGATGGAGAGGTATCTGGGCAAGGTGCGGGAAGCAGTCCGGCAGGAATTTGAGCGCCGTGGGATTTCAGACCATGTGACTCTGAAAAAACTGCGCAGGCTGGTCCGAAAAGAAAAGGCCGCCGTGCTCAACGGCTTGCGCAACCGCGGTGTCGAAGACATTTTCATCGCCTGCACGGACAACCTGGCCGGTTTCTCCGGGACCATCGAGGCTGTATTTCCC
>JALCPO010000068.1 GCA_022650455.1 Oscillospiraceae bacterium | reverse complement strand
TTCTGGATGGGCCTCCGCTGAAAATTGTTGCGATTCGCCAAAAGAAATGACCGAATTTCGGCTCTGCCGGCACTGGAAAGTCTGGAAACGGGAAAATGGGTGTTTCTTTTCCACCTGAATTGTGTTATACTGGTTCGGTTAATATAGAAGCGAATTGGAGTAAGCTGGAATGATAAATAAGAGGAACAGTATCAGAAACCTGATCCCGCAGGTTATTATCGATGCCGTCTGCATCTTTTTCAGTTACCTGCTGGCTTTTGTGTTTCGTTTTCTGCCGGACAGCGGTATTCCGTTCTATTATATCGAGTCGTTCCGGACCTGCGTCCCGTGGATGACGCTGATCTGCCTGGCCGTTTTTGCTGTTTTCCGTTTTTACAGCACCATGTGGGAGTTTGCGAGCATGGACGAGCTCCTTCAGATTTTTTACGGAACCACGACCGCGTGTCTGATTGTCACGGTCTGCGGCTATACCGTGTTCCCAAATCTGTTTACCGACTCCTTCGGCATGGCGGTTCAGCGTTTCCCGATCCCGGTTTATGTAATGGGCTGGGTCCTGACGATGTTTCTGGTGGGCGGTTCCCGCTTCAGCATCCGTTTCGCCCGGAGAATGCGCCGGAAGCGGATGATCCGCCACGGGCCGGACGGCATGGCGAAGCGGGTCATGATCGTCGGCGCCGGGGAAATGGGCTCCATGGTCATCAAAGACATGAAGAACGCGCCCCAGTCCAAGGGAATCCCGGTCGTTGCCATCGACGACGACAAAAAAAAGCGCGGGACGAGGATCCACGGCGTCAAAATTGCCGGCGGCCGGGAAAGCATCCCCAGAATTGCGGCCCGCTACCACATTGACGAGATCATCCTCGCCATCGCCACCGCCAGGCAGGCGGACAAGCGCGCGATCATCCGGATCTGCTCCCACACCGGGTGCAGGCTGAAAACCATCCCCGCCCTGTACGAGATGCTCGAGGGGAACGCCGGCCCTTTGAAGGTGCGCGACGTGAGCATCCTGGATCTTCTCGGCCGGGACGAGATCAAGCTGAACGTCGGGGAGATCAGCGGATACCTGAAGGACAAGACGATCATCGTGACGGGCGGGGGCGGTTCCATCGGCAGCGAGCTTTGCCGCCAGATCGCGTGCTTCCACCCCAAAAAGCTGATTGTCCTCGAAATCTACGAGAACAACGCCTATGAACTGCAAAACGAGCTTCTCCGCCGCTTCCCGGACCTCGACATGGAGGTCATCATCGGCTCCGTGCGCGACCGGGCGCGGATCGACCATGTGTTCGAGTGCTTCCGGCCGGACGTCGTGTTCCATGCGGCGGCCCACAAGCATGTCCCTCTGATGGAGCTGAGCCCGGGCGAAGCGGTGAAAAACAATGTTTTCGGCACGCTGAACGTTGCGCAGGCCTGCGACAAATACCGTGTCAGGCGCATGGTGCTCATCTCCACCGACAAGGCGGTCAACCCTACCAATATCATGGGTGCGACGAAGCGTATCTGCGAGCTGATCGTCCAGTATTACAGCCGGCACAGCAAGACCGGCTTTGTCGCGGTCCGGTTCGGGAATGTGCTCGGCAGCAACGGCAGCGTGATTCCCCTGTTCAAGCAGCAGATTGCCGAGGGCGGCCCGGTTACCGTTACGCACCCGGACATCGTCCGCTATTTCATGACGATCCCGGAAGCCGCGCGCCTGGTTATCCAGGCGGGGGGCATGGCGAAGGGCGGGGAAATCTTTGTCCTGGATATGGGCGAGCCGGTCAAGATCGTCGACCTTGCCCGCAATCTGATCCGCCTGTCCGGGTACGAGCCGGACGTGGACATTCCCATCCGGTACACGGGCCTTCGCCCCGGCGAGAAGCTGTATGAGGAGCTGCTTCTGGACAGCGAGGGCGGCTGCAAAAAAACGTCTCATGAATTGATCTATATCGGGAACCCGATTCCGTTCAATGAAAAGACCTTTTTGAGCGACATTGAGGCCCTGCGGAAAGTCGCCGGTGTGGACAACGTGCAGATGGTTGAGATCGTGCACCGGCTGGTGCCCACCTATACCGGCCATGCGGAAAAGACCGATCTGCTCGCGCAGTGAATCGAAAGGAAAGGAGGTGCTGCTATGGCAGATGAAAAACGTTTTGCCGTGCTGATCGACGCCGACAACGTCTCGGAAAAATATATCAAATTTATCCTGGACGAAATCTCCAACGACGGGGTGGCCACCATCAAGCGCATTTACGGCGACTGGACGAGGCCGAACATGACGTCCTGGAAGAACGTCCTGCTGGACAATTCCATCACTCCGATTCAGCAGTACGGCTACACGACCGGGAAAAACGCCACCGATTCCGCGATGATCATCGACGCGATGGATATCCTGTATTCGGGCAATATCGACGGATTCTGCATCGTGTCCAGCGACAGTGACTTTACCCGGCTGGCCTCGCGCCTGCGGGAATCCGGCATGGTCGTCGTCGGGATGGGCGAGAAAAAGACGCCGAATCCGTTTATTGCGGCCTGCAACAAGTTCAAGTATCTTGAAATCCTCGCGCAGGACGATATTTCGGAAAACCAGACCGCTTCCCCTGCGCCGAGCCTGTCCGGGCTCGACCATACTTCGCTGGACGCCGTGCGGAACACGGTGCTGACGATTGTGCAGGAAACCTCGGACGACGACGGATGGGCCTCGCTGGGCGATATTGGAAATATCCTCACGAAGCGCTACCCGGATTTTGACGTGCGGAATTACGGGTTCCGGAAGCTGACCCCGTTCATCAAGTCCCTGAAGATTTTCGACATCCGCGCGGTGCGCGGAAAGGACGGGCACGTCAGCCTGATGTATGTCAAGGAAAAGGAGCACGAGCGGTAGAGCGGGCAAAACTGCTCGACGCGGCGGGCCGGAAAAGCCCGTACGCCGGAACTCCCCTTCCGTGCCGTTGGTATGCGGTGCGGAAGGGGAGTTTTCAGGCATTTTTTGCGGGAATCCGGAACGGATCAGGCCTTTGACCGGTAGTTCCGGGACTCCGCGACGGCAAGGTGGTCGCAGCGTTCGTTTTCCGCGTGGCCGGCGTGTCCCTTGATCCACCGGAAGGTGACGCGGTGCACGCGGAGCAGCGAAAGCAGAGTTTCCCAGAGGTCGCTGTTCAGCGCCGGCTTTTTGTCGGCTTTGCGCCATCCGTTTCGGCGCCAGTTTTCGGCCCAGCCTTTGCCGACCGCGTCGCACACATACCGGGAGTCGCTGGTCAGCACCACTTCGCAGGGCTCTTTCAACTGCCGGAGCGCCTCGATGACGCCCGTCAGTTCCATGCGGTTGTTGGTGGTGGACGGCGCGCCGCCGCTGATTTGCTTTTCCCGCCCGTTGTAGCGGAGAATCGCTCCCCAGCCGCCCGGCCCGGGGTTCCCGCTGCAGGCGCCGTCCGTGAATATTTCAACTTTTTTCATAATTTCCTCCGCCGTTTGTGGAATGATTCATTATACCATATTTTCTTTTCAAAACAAACCGGCGTCCGGCGGCGGAAGCTGTCCGCGCCCGCAGGAAACGGGTGCGGATCGGAAAACATGTTTACGGAGTGGGCTTATGGCAATACTATATCATTGACTGCAGCCACGATTGTAGCCATCGCCCGTGCCGCCTTGACAGAAAATGTGATTCAGAGTAAAATAAACTATATCTTTGTGTCCGGTTTCTCATGATAAAAACGGCAGTTTACGTTTTGTGCGGATTTATGCGCAAAAAGTATCATTATAAAAAACGGCGTGTCCATCCGTTCGGCCCGTTTGCCTGCGGAAAAATGGCGCTGCCGAAATTCAGATGGAGGTTATTTTGTGACAGACAAAAAACAAAATAGTTCAGCGAAACGCGGCAGCGCGGAGAAACCACAGCCTGCGACGGAAGGGATGAATCCCCCCCTTTACCAGAAAGTGGAGATCCCGAAACGGCGTGGAGCGCAGCCGCGCCCCAAGGCCCGCCCGGAGAATCGTGCGGAAACAAAGTCCGGCGTGCAGACGGATTCCGGGAAGAAGGCTGCCGAGCCGCAGCGTCCCATTCGCAGAAGGCGCCAGACAAAGAAAAATACGGCGAAGAGCGCGGCGCTGAAGGTGCAGCCGGCAGCGGAAGAACCGGCGGTCGCGGCGGCAAAACCCGCGCGCGGGCAGCAGAAGCCGGCCGCGCTGAAACGGCCGGGCCGTTTCGGAAAGGGTGGACGGAGAAGCTCCAAGAAGCCGCCGATCCGGGCGTATTTTCTGGGCGGCCTGAATGAAATCGGAAAGAATTTCACCGTGTTCGAATGTCAGGACGACATGATTATCGTGGACTGCGGCATGTCTTTCCCGGACGGCGATATGCTCGGCGTGGATCTCGTTATCCCGGATTTCACGTTTGTTGAGCGCAACGTGGACAAGATCCGGGGCGTTGTTCTGACGCACGGCCATGAGGACCACATCGGCGCCCTGCCGTATCTGCTGAAAAAGTTCAATTTCCCGATCTATGGGACAAGGTTTACGCTTGCACTGGTCGACAGCAAGCTCAAGGAGCACGGCCTTCAGGGCAAGGTGCGGGCCGTCATCGTCCGTCCCGGCGACCATATCCGGCTCGGCTGCATGGACGTTGAGTTCATCCATGTGAACCACTCCGTCCCGGACGCCGTCGCCCTGGCGATCCATTCGCCGGCGGGCACCCTCGTCCATACGGGGGACTTCAAAATCGACTGCACCCCCGCGCTCGGCGAGATGATCGACCTGGGCCGGTTCGGGCAGCTCGGCAAAGACGGCGTCCTCGGCATGTTCTGCGATTCCACCAATGCGGAGCGGCCGGGCTACACGAAGTCCGAAAGCAAGGTCGACGATTCGTTCGACATGCTGTTCAAGCGCGCGGAGAACAGCCGCATCATCATCGCGACGTTCGCCTCGAATGTGAGCCGCGTCCAGCAGATCATCAACTGCGCCGTGAAATACGGCCGGAAAGTGGCGCTTTCGGGTCGCAGCATGGTCAACGTCATGACCATCGGCGTCGAAATGGGGTATCTCGACGTCCCGAAGGGCGCCCTGATCGACATCGATGCGATCAATCGCTACCCGAAGGACAAAATCGTCCTCGTGACGACGGGAAGCCAGGGCGAACCGATGAGCGCCCTGACGCGGATGGCGTTTGCCGACCACCGCAAGGTGGAAGTCGGCCCCGGGGACTTCATCATCATTTCCGCGCGCCCGATCCCGGGGAACGAGAAGACGATCGGCAACGTGATCGACGAGCTGATGAAGCGCGGCTGCGAGGTCATTTACGAGTCGATGTACGATGTTCACGTTTCCGGCCACGCGTGCCAGGAAGAGCTTAAGCTGCTCCAGGCGATCGTAAAGCCGAAGTATTTCATCCCGGTCCACGGCGAGCAGAAGCATCTGCGCAAGAATGCGAAGCTCGCCTACGACCTCGGCAAAGACCCGAAGGACGTTTTCATCGGGGACATCGGCGACGTCGTGGAACTTCACGAAGACTACATGAAGCGCCTGCCTTCCGTTCCGGCGGGGCGCGTTCTGGTCGACGGTCTCGGCGTGGGGGATGTGGGGAGCATCGTTCTGCGCGACCGCAAGCACCTTGCCGAAGACGGCCTGATTATCGCCGTTTGCACCATTTCCGCCCAGGACGGGCATATCATTTCCGGACCGGACGTCGTTTCCCGCGGGTTCGTGTATGTGCGCGAGTCGGAACCGCTGATGGATGAGGCGAGAAAACTGGTCACTTCCGTGCTGGAGCATTGCGCGGACAGCAAGATCCACGACTGGGGGACTTTAAAAACCAAAATCAAGGACGAACTGTCCCGCCTGCTTTATGAGCGGACACGCCGCAGCCCGATGGTCCTGCCGATCATCATGGAGATTTAGGCGTTAAGCGCCGACCCGCGTTCCTGAAGGAGAAATCAAATTGAAACGGAAAGTTTGGGCGTCTTCCCCCGTCTTTTTCACCATATCGGCCGTCATGCTGGTCATGGCCTGCGCAAGCTGGTTCTGGAACCGCACGGTGTTTTATGTGGAGATTTCCATCGCCGCCGTGTCCGTTGCCGCCGTGCTGGCGGCGACGGCCCGTTTCCACGCGCATGTGTCCGAGGCGGTGAAAAGTGCCCAGACGGTACTTTCCGGCGAACAGTACCACCGGATGCAGAAATTCCCGCTCCCGGTCGTCCTGGTCGGGGAAGCGAACGACATGATCTGGATCAACGACGCCTTCTGGAACATCGTCTGCGAAAAGCGGGAATGCCGCGGGCAGAATATCCAGAAATTTATTTACCCGAAAACCGTCCCGCAGATTCTGGAAGCGGGCGGGACCGATCTTTCGGTCGGCACGCACCGGTTTACGGTTTACGGCACGCCCGCGGCATCCGGCAGCATCCTTTACTTTATCGACAATACCTATTACAAGAATCTGGAGCGGGAGCATCACGAGACCCGCCCGGCCATTGCTTTCGCCTACTTTGACAACCGCGAGGAGCTGGCCCGGAATTTCAGCAGCAGCGAGGATACCCGCATTGCCTCGGAAGTGGAGGAAACGCTGATCAAATGGGCGCAGAGCATGGGCGGATTCCTCAAAAAGATGAGCAGCGGCCGGTTTATCATCTTTACGGACGAACGCCATGTCCGCCGGGAGATGGAAAAACGCTTTCCCATCCTGGATTCGGTCCGCGCCATCCATGCGGGGGACCGCCTGACGGCCACGGTGTCCATCGGCTTCTCGCGGGGCGCAAAATCCTTGAAAGAGGCGGAACTGTGGGCCCGCAGCGCGCTGGACATGGCCCTCGGGCGCGGCGGCGACCAGGTGGCGGTCAAACAGGCGAACGATACATATGAGTTTTTCGGCGGCCTTTCCAAAGGGGTCGAGCGGCGCGACAAAGTCCGCACCCGCGTTTTTGCCGCCACCATCTCCGACGACATCAAGCAGAGCGACACCGTCCTGATCATGGGCCATAAATATTCCGATCTGGACTGCATGGGCGCAGCGGCGGGCATGTGGAACGCCGCTGCCAAGGCGCTGGGGCGGCCGGCGTATATCGTCGTCGACCGGGGGCAAAGCCTGGCCAGGCCGCTGATCTCCAAGCTGCAGGCGGCGTATCCCGAGGAAAGAATTTTCCTCGCGCCGTCGGAAGCCCTCGCGAAGGTGACGCCGAAAACCATGCTGATTGTGGTGGATACCCATTCGCCGGATTTTGTGGAAAGCACCGACCTGCTGGAAAACGTGTCGCGCGTCGTGGTCATCGACCACCACCGCATGATGGTCCGCCATATTGAAAACGCCCTTGTCTTTTACCACGAGCCGTTTGCGAGCTCCGCTTCGGAGATGGTGACGGAGCTGGTGCAGTACATCGGCGACCGGGAGCTCGGCGAGCCGGAGGCGGAAGCCCTGCTGGCCGGCATTATGCTCGACACGAAGAACTTTGTGCTGAAGACGGGGGTCCGCACGTTCGAGGCGGCGGCGTATCTGCGGCGCAAGGACGCGGACACCGTCAGGGTAAAGCGCCTGTTTTCGGATTCTATCGACGCCTACAAGGCAAAGTACAAGATCGTTTCCAACGCGCAGCTTTACGGGGACTATGCGGTTGCTTCCGCCGAGGCGGAGTTTCCGGATATCCGCATTTCGGCGGCGCAGGCCGCGGACGAGCTGCTTTCGATCGAAGGGGTGAACGCTTCGTTTGTCGTTTACCCGGCGGGCGGCGTCGTCAATCTTTCCGCAAGGTCGCTGGGCGAAGTGAATGTCCAGCTGGTCATGGAACAGCTGGGCGGCGGCGGGCATCTGACCATGGCGGGCGCGCAGCTGAGCGGCGTCACGGTGAAAGAGGCGGTGGAGCGGCTGATTTCGGCCATCCGAAAAACGGCGGAGAAAAGGCATTCGTCCTGACGGACGGAAACATGGAGGTTTGCAATGAAAGTAGTACTGCTGCAGGATATCCGGGGAACCGGAAAGAAAGGCCAGCTGGTGCAGGTCAGCGACGGGTATGCGAGGAATTTTCTGTTTCCCCGCAGACTGGCGAAAGAGGCGAACGCCCAGGTGATGAACGAGCTGAAGGGCGCCGAGGAAGCCCGAAAATACCGCGTCCGGAAAGAGACGGAGGAAGCCCGGAAAACGGCGGAGGCCGTCGGCGGAAAAACGCTGAAGCTCACGGCGAAGTCCGGTCAGGGCGGGAAGTTGTTCGGTTCCATCACGGCGAAGGAGATTTCGGACGAATTGAAGCGTTCGTTCCATGTGGATGTCGATAAGCGGAAAATCATCCTGAACGGTGAAATCAAGGCTTACGGAACCTACGAGTGCGAGATGAAGCTGTACGGCGGGGTTTCCGCAAAGCTGTACGTCCTGGTCGGCGAGGAATAACGGATTTTCGGGATTCGGAGGGAAAACGCGATGGATGATTCGGTTACGACGGGTTACAATGGACTGAATCTTCCGTTCAGCCCGGAAGCCGAGCAGTCGGTTCTGGGCGCGGTTCTTCTGGACGCTTCCTGCATGGACCGCGTCGCGGAAATCCTTCCGCGTCCGGATTATTTTTATCTGAGCGGAAACAACCGCATCTATTCCGTCATGCTTCGGATGTTTACCGAGGGCAAGCCGATCGATTTCGTCACCGTGCTGGAGAGCCTGAAGGAGACCGGCGATTTCGACGAGGCGGAAGGGAAAACGTACCTGCTCCAGCTGGCGCAGCTGGTCCCGTCCATTTCCAATGTGGAATATTACGCGTCTATCGTGCGGGACAAATACGACGTCCGCACCCTGATCACCACGGCGAGGGATATTGTCGAGGAAGCCTCGGCGGGCGAAGCCGACGCCTCCACGCTGCTGGATTCGGCGGAACAGCGTATTTTCGATATCCGCCGCGGAAAGAATATGCAGGGTCTGCAGAAGATCGATGAAATCATTCTCGACGAATTCGATCGGCTGGACAAGCTCAATTCGCCTGACGCCGACCAGTACCGGGGGGTCCCGACGGGGATCAAGGAACTGGACGACACGATTACCGGGCTGAACCGGACGGATTTTATCCTTCTGGGCGCGCGCCCCGGCATGGGCAAAACCAGCTTCGCTTTGAACATCGCGCGGCACGCGGCGGTCAAGGCGGACAAAAAAGTCGCCTTCTTTTCCCTGGAAATGAGCAAGGAGCAGCTGGTTTCCCGCCTGCTTTCCACCGAAGCGATGGTGGAGGGCACCAAGCTCCGGACCGGGCGGCTGAGCGAGGACGAATGGGTCCGCCTGATCGAGGCGGGCGATATTCTTTCCAAGACCCAGCTCTATTTTGACGATAACCCGTCCATCACCGTTCCGGAGATCAAGGCGAAGCTGCGCCGGCTCAAGGACGTCGACCTGGTGGTCATCGACTATCTGCAGCTGATGACCTCTTCCGTCCGGATCGACAACCGCGTGCAGGAAATTTCACAGATCACCCGGAACCTGAAAATCATGGCGAAGGAGCTGAACGTGCCGGTCCTGACGCTGTCGCAGCTGGCGCGTGACAGCGAGAAGCGCACCAACCACCGGCCCGTCCTTTCCGATCTGCGGGATTCCGGCTCGATCGAGCAGGATGCGGACATCGTGCTTTTCCTGTACCGTGAGGATTACTATCAGGATGCCGGAACGCCGGAAGAAGATGCCGACCGCAACCAGAGCGAATGTATCATCGCCAAAAACCGCCACGGCGAAACCAAGACGATTCCGCTGCACTGGCAGGGGGAATATATGCGCTTTACCGCGCAGGAGGTTATCCGCAGTGAGTGAGGAGCCCGCTGAAATCGAGAGGAAAATCGAACGGACGGTTGCCCGGTGGAAAATGTTTCCGGAAGGATGCCGCGTTGTGGTCGGTCTTTCCGGGGGCGCGGATTCCGTCACGCTGACGCATTTTCTGCTCCGCCATGCCGCCGGGTATGGGCTGCGGCTGGTCGCCGCCCATGTGAACCATGGCCTGCGGGGGGAAGAGGCGGACGCCGACGAGCGGTTTGTGCGGGTGTTCTGCGAGCGGAACCACTTGGAGCTGGAAGTTTTTCACGCAGACGTGCGCGCCCTTTCCCGGCGGAAATCCCAGGGGCTGGAGGAATGCGGGCGCGAAGTCCGCTATTCTTTTTTTCGCAGGCTGTGCGGCGGCAGCGGAAAAATCGCCACGGCCCACACGCTTTCCGATTCCGCGGAAACGGTTTTGATGAACCTTGCGAAAGGGGCGGGAACGAAGGGACTTTGCGGGATCCCGCCTGTCCGCGGGAATGTCGTCCGGCCCCTCATCGAGATCACGCGGGCCGAGGTCGAGCAATACTGCAAGTATTATAATCTCCAGTATGTTACGGACAGTACAAACCGAACGGCCGGCTGCGCCCGGAACCGGATCCGGCTCGAGGCTGTTCCCATACTGAAGCAGGTGAACCCGGCCTTTGAACGTTCCGTTTTGCGCACCACGCGAATCCTGCGCTGCGACGAGGCGTATTTCGAGCGGCGCGCGGAGGAAGCGCTCAGAGAAGCCGTTCTTCCCGGCGGCTATGCCGTCCCCGCTCTCCGGGAGCTCCCGCGCGCGGTCCTTCTGCGCGTCATCCCGCTGGCCGTGCGGAGGGTTTCCCGCTGCAGACTGGAGTTCGCGCATATCGGGGCGGTGGAAAAGATCATCCGGGCCGGAACGGGGTCGGTGACCGTCGCGGGCGGAATACAATGCGGAATATCCGGCAATACTCTTTTTATTGACAAACGGAAAAAAATTTCATCGGGGCCGTGGAGCGTGCCGTTTTCCCCTTCCGGAACACTGCTTCCGGACGGGCGGAAGCTTTTTGTCCGTCCCGTCCCGCCCGCCGCGTTCGAAAATCCGAAGAAAATTAATAATTTCATATTTAATAATTGGATTAACTATGATACAATACTTAGTATTGACGGCGTTGTCCGGAGCCGAAATCCGGGCGATGCGTACCGCCCCGCCGGGCGGGGAGTCACAAAAACTTTGAAAAAACTTTTTAATGAGGCGAAAATCCCCGTTACGGAACGGGACCGCAGGGCTGTTCTGGAATGCGGCGGAAAAATCGTCTGGGTGGAAGGTTTCGGCGTTTCGCAGGAAGCCTGCGTTTCGGAAAACACGGAAAAAATTGCGGAAGTTGTAATGAAGGAGTGCAGGTAGACAGTGCATAGCATGGAAGACGATATTCAGAAAGTCCTCTACAGCAGGGAAAAGCTGGCCGAGATCGTTCACGGGGTGGGCGCGCGCATCAGCAGGGACTACGAGGGGAAAAATCTTCTGCTCGTCAGCATCCTGAA
>JALCPO010000067.1 GCA_022650455.1 Oscillospiraceae bacterium | reverse complement strand
TCGACGCGCGGAATTTTTACATAGTCGCCTTCGCCGAGGTAATTGACGTTCCCGATTTTCCCGCCCGGCTTCAGCATCCGGATCGCCTGCGCGAACGTGTCCACGTTGCCCCCGGCGATCACCACGCGGTCGACGCCCTTGCCGTGCGTCTTTTCCAGGATCTGGTCGGCAAGATCGCCGTCATGGTAATCGATGGTATCGGTCGCGCCGTATTCCCTGGCAAGCCGGACGCAGTTCGGCCGCGAGCCCACCGCGTAAATGCGGGAAGCGCCGCGCAGGGCGGTTCCCGCAACGGCCATCAGGCCGACGGGGCCGATGCCCACGACGACCACGCTGTCGCCGAACTGGACGTCGGCGAGCTCCACCCCGTGGAACCCGGTCGGGACCATGTCGGAAAGCATGCACGCCGTCACCGGGTCCATGTCGTCCGGCAGATGGGCAAGGTTGCCGTCCGCGTCGTTCACATGGAACAGCTCCGCGAAAACGCCGTCCTTGAAATTGGAAAACTTCCAGCCCGCCAGCATGCCGCCCGAATGCATCTGGTACCCGGCCTGCGCTTCCAGAGAATTCCAGTCCGGCGTGATTGCGGGAACCAGGACTTTGTCGCCCGCCTTAAAATCCTTTACCAGGGAACCGACCTCGACAACCTCGCCGACCGCCTCGTGCCCGAGAATCATGTCGTGCCGGTCGCCGAGCGCCCCGGACCAGACGGTATGGACATCCGACGTGCAGGGCGCAAGGGCGATCGGGCGGCAGATTGCGTCCAGCGGTCCGCAGACGGGGTCCTTTTTGGTAACCCAGCCGGTGCGGCCAATCCCGATCATTGCAAATCCTTTCATAATAACGGTAACGACTCCTTTCCAAGATTGTTTAATCTTTAACAATTCCATCGTATAATGTTACTGCCCGGATGTCAATAGGTCTTCCAAAAAAATTGTTGAATTTTAAACAATTAAATTCTAAAAATAAATTCTAAAAAAGCACCGCCCGGCCCGGTTTCGGGCCGGCTGAAAACGACAGGGCATAAAAAACCGGCGGCCCCGCTTCCGATGCCCTTTCCGCATATCCGCACACGGATCAGACCTTTCGCAAAAATCGGACCGCCGGCTGTTTCTTCCCGCAAATTCCATTTATGGATTCATCCGCGGCATACCGAATACTTTCAAAAATTTTTCGGCCAGCACGTCGTACTCATTGTGCGACAGAATATACAGCTTGCCGTGCGCGCCCATTTTTTCCAGCTCTTCCGGCGCCGTTTCGGAAAGTTTGACCGCCGCGTCGGCGATGGCCTTGCTGTCCTCGGGCGGGATGGAAATGCCGCAGTCCGCTTCCTTCACCATGTCGTTCGGCGCGTCGATGGCAAAGATGATGGGCTTCCCCGCCATCATATAGTCCATCAGCTTGTTCGGGCTGACCCCGAAACGGAACAGCGGCTGGCGCTGCAGGCCGATATAGAGTGCGTCGAGCTGGTCCAGAAGCTCCGGAACCTGGTCGCGCCGGACCGGGGGCAGGAACTCCACCACGTCGTCCAGCTGGAGCCGATGCGCCTTGTCGATCAGCCGCCCGCGCTCCGGCCCGGGGCCGATGGAAAGCAGCTTGATCTTTTTGTCCCGGAGCCAGCGGCCGGCTTCCACGTAGCTGTCCAGCGCGTTGGCCACGCCGTGCGCGCCGGTGTAGCCGATGAGAAAATAGCCGTCGTCATGGTACTGTTTGAGTTCCTCGCGGTAAACCATGGGGTAGTGGAACGGCTGCTCCCATTCCGATTTCTCGATGCCGTTCGGAATATAGACGAATTTCTCCGGCAGCATGCCGTGCTCGACCATATGCTCCTTGGCGAACGGCAGAAGCGAAACGACATAGTCGCTGTTCCTGTAGCAGTAATTCTCCGCCGCCTGCATGACCCGGATGTACGGGTGCTTCGGGCTCATCCCGCCCAGCTCGATGGGGCTGAGGGGCCAGAGGTCGTGCACCTCGTAGATCAGCATGGCGCCGTATTTTCTGGCGATATGGCACGCGGGGTAAATGTCCAGCGGATAGGTGGAGGAAGCGATCACCACGTCCGGCTTCCCCGCTGCGGCGATTCTGGAACCGTACCGGTAGAGGCCGCACAGGAACGAAAGCATGTTCCGGATGCGGTCCTTGCCGTTGCCCTGGTACTGGTTGCCCGCAATCCAGAAATAGCGGACCCCGTCGATCGTCTGTTCGTCGTACTTTTTTCCGCCGATCTCCGGATTTTTGGTGCGGAGATGCGAAAAGGAGCTCGCCACGACGGTGACGCCGTGTCCCCCCGCCGCCCAGCGCCTGGCCATGTAATACGGGCGGAACTCCATGCCGTGCACGGCCGAACCCGCGTAATGATTGATATAGACGATGTTCATTGCATCACACCCCGTATTGTGAGAGGATGGAAGCGATCCGCTCCGATGCGTGCCCGTCGCCGAACGGCATGGACTCGCGCGCCGCGGGGTCGGGCACCGTTTCGACGGCTTTGCGGTAGATGTCGTCCGTTTCCAGCGCGGAAAGCACGTTCCATTTCCCGGCGAGCGTTTCGACCCACTCGGTTTCCCGGCGCAGCGTAATGCACGGAACCTCCATGAACCACGCTTCCTTCTGCAGACCGCCGGAATCGGTCAGCACCTGCACGGCGCCGTTCGTGAGCAGCAGCATCTCAAGATACCCCACCGGGGCGATCAGCTTGATGTTGCGGTAGCCGCGCTTGGCGATCGCCTGTTGCGCAAGCGGGCGCGTGCGCGGGTGGATGGGGATCACGACAGGCTGGGGGAGCTTTTCAAACGCGTCGAAGATGCGGATGATGGCGTCCAGCCCGCCGTCCGTCGTTTCCGCGCGGTGCAGCGTAGCCAGGCGGTACTGCTTCGGCCGGATGCCGATCTGGCCGTAAATGGCCGCCTTCTGCGGATTTTCCTGCGCCAGCTTCCGAAAATGCAGGACGGAGTCCAGCATCACGTCGCCGCTGATGTCCACGCCGCGCGTGACGTTTTCCTTCTTCAGGTTAGCCGCGGCGGTGCGGGTCGGGCAGAACAGCCAGGTGGAAATATGGTCGGTCAGAACGCGGTTCTGCTCTTCCGGCATCCTCATGTTGTACGAGCGGAGCCCGGCTTCCACGTGCGCCACCGGGATGTGCAGCTTGGAAGCCGCGAGGGCCCCCGCGAGGGTCGAGTTCGTATCGCCGTAAACCAGAACGATGTCCGGCTTTTCCTCGAAGATCACCTCTTCGATTTTGATGAGCATCTCCCCGGTCTGCTTGCCGTGGGTACCGGAGCCGACGCCCAGATTGTAGGCCGGCTTCGGAATGTTCAGCTCCTCGAAAAAGACGGCGGACATGTTTCGGTCGTAGTGCTGCCCGGTGTGGACGAGCACTTCCTCACAGACGGGCCGGAGCGCCCGCGAAACGACGGACGCCTTGATAAACTGCGGCCTTGCGCCGACTACGGTCAGTAATTTCATGGCTTTACTCCACTTTCACGTCGTCGTGCGTCATGTCGAGCGTCGAGAACTCCAGGCCGTCGAACTTGACCGGAAGCCCCGTTTTCTGCGACTTGTACGCCGCGAGGATGATCTTCATGCCCTTGATGCCTTCCGCTCCGCTGACCAGCGGCTCGGTACGGGTGTCCGCCGCCGTGATGAAATTGCGGTACAGCGCGTTGTGGCCGCTGCCGTAAACGTCCTTCGGGTCCGTTCCGGCCAGCTTCGCCACTTCGGCGTCCTGCGCGGCGGGAGCGGAAAAATTCCAGGTCTCCACGCGGTTGACCGCGAGGCCGCCGATGACCGCCGTGCCGGTCGCGCCGGAAACGGAAAGCGTCTCCTCCAGGTTCTTCGGGTAGATGCAGGCGGTGCCTTCCACCATGCCGACCGCGCCGTTCTTGAAGCGGATGAGGATCGCGCCGAAGTCCTCGGCCTCGATCTTGCGCAGATAGTTGCCGGTCATGGCCATGACGGTGTCCGGCTCGCCGCCGAGGCTCCACTGCAGAAGGTCGATGCCGTGGATGCACTGGTTCATCAGCGTACCGCCGTCCTGCGCCCAGGTGCCGCGCCAAGGGGCCTGCTCATAGTAAGGCATCGTGCGGTTCCACAGGATGCGTGCCGAGCCGCTCACGAGCTTTCCGAACCGGCCGTTCTCCAGCGCCTTGTGGAGCTGCCGGATCGGGGCGTTGAACCGGTTCTGGTGGCAGACCCCCAGGGTGACGCCGTGCTCCTTCGCCTCGCGGATCATCTGCTCCGCGTCGGCGGTGGAGAGCGCCATCGGCTTTTCCACCAGCGTATGTTTTCCCGCGCGGATGCAGTCCAGAGCAATGCGGGCGTGGTAGCCGCTTTCCGTCGCGATCGCGCAGCAGTCGAGATCCATTTCCTGCAGCATTTTGTGGTAGTCGGCATAGACGGCGGGTTTTTCGCCCGTACCCGCGAACAGGTCGGCCGCTTTCTTCTCCGCGCGTTCCGTCACCGGGTCGCAGACCGCGGCGAGCTTCATAATATCCCGGTTGGCAATGGCGGCGGCGATGTGGTTTTTGGAAATCCGGCCGCAGCCGATCAGGGCAAAACGATATTGTTTCATGTTCAATCACCCGTTTTTATGAATATTGATTTCTTTTCCGCAGAATATACAGGCACTTCCCCGCCCCCGCTCAAAAAGTCCCCCGCTCTCGGCTGAAAACGGGGGAAACGGATCACAGGAGCTCGATGTTGGAACGGTCTTTTACGTCCTTCATGGCGTTGCGGGTATCGAACACTTCCTGCGACAGCTTCTGGATCTTGTCGTAATCGAAACAGGAGTGCGCCGTGCAGATGATGACGATATCGGCCCGTTTCAGCATCTCGTCCGTGAGTTCCCTCGCGCCGGTGTGGGTTTTGCCCTTGTGGCGGTACTCCGGAATATACGGGTCGTAAAACGTGGTGTCGGCGCCCTGCTTGAGGAGCAGGTCCACAATGTTCAGCGCCGGGCTTTCGCGGTAGTCGTCGATGTCGGCCTTATAGGCCACGCCCATGACCAGCACCTTGGCGCCGTTCATGGATTTTTTGTCCCGGTTCAGGACCGTCATGGCGCGCTGGACGACGTATTCCGGCATGCCGGTGTTGATTTCGCCGGAGGTTTCGATCAGGCGGGTGTGGTAGTCGTATTCGCGGGCCTTCCAGGCCAGGTAGAACGGGTCGAGCGGAATGCAGTGGCCGCCGAGGCCCGGACCCGGATAAAACGCCTGGAAACCGTACGGCTTGGTTTTCGCGGCCTCGATGACTTCCCAGACGTTGATGCCCATGCGGTGGCAGATGATGGCCATTTCGTTCGCCAGGCCGATGTTGATGTTGCGGTAGGTGTTCTCGAGAAGCTTTTCCATCTCCGCCACGGCGGGGGAAGAAACCTCGAACACGCCGCCAGCCAGCACGCTGCGGTACAAAGCCGCCGCGACCTCGGTGGAATCCCTGCCGATGCCGCCGACCACCTTGGGCGTATTCTTCGTCTTGTACTGCTTGTTGCCGGGATCGACGCGCTCCGGCGAAAAGGCAAGGTAAAAATCCCTGCCGCACTTCAGGCCGCCCGCCTCGAGGATCGGCTTGAGCAGCTCTTCCGTCGTGCCCGGGTACGTTGTGGACTCGAGGATGATGACCATGCCCCCATGGACGTATTTCGCAACGGATTCGGTTGAGCCTTTCACATAGCTGATGTCCGGCTGCTGGTATTTGTCCAGTGGGGTCGGAACGCAGATGGCGACGGCGTCCACTTTCCGGATGAAGGCGAAATCCGACGTGGCGGTAAGCCTGCCGGCTTCCACCGCGTTTTTCAGCGTATCGCCCACAATGTCGCCGATATAGTTGTGCCCGGCGTTGACGGCGTCCACCTTTTTCGCCTGCACGTCGAACCCGATGGTGCGGTAGCCGGCTTTTGCGAACTCAACCGCGAGCGGAAGGCCCACATAGCCCAGACCCACAATGCCGACGACGGCGGACTTGTCCTTGATTTTTCCCAGGAGTTCCGATTTGATATTCGACATATTTTTCCCTCGTCTTTATCAGATATTTTTCAGTACGGAGCAGATGCGGTCGATCACGTCGTCCGTGATGTAGCCGTGCATCGGCAGGCTGAACACCGTTTCCGCCAGCTTTTCCGCGACCGGAAGGTCGCCTTTGCGGTAACCGAGCGGTTCGTAGACCTTCTGCAGGTGAAGCGGTTTCGGGTAATAGATCATGGTCGGGATACCCTCGGCCTTCAAGGCTTCCATCGCCTTCGCGCGTTCCTGCGCGCTTTCCGCTTTCAGCGTGTAATAGGCGAAGCTGGAAGCAAATCCTTCGCGCACCACGGGCACGGCAAAACGGCCGCGGAGCCGCTCCGCGTACCGCGCGGCGGCGCGGATGCGGTGTGCGTTCTCCCGGTCGAAAGCGCGCAGCTTCGGCAGAAGGATCGCCGCCTGGAGCGTGTCGAGCCTCGCGTTCAGGCCGAGGCGCACGTTTTCGTATTTGACCGCACCCTTGCCGTGGACCCGGATGGATGTCAGAAGACGATACAGCTCCTCGTCGTCGGTAAAGACGGCCCCGCCGTCCCCGTAGCAGCCGAGCGCCTTCGCCGGGAAAAAGCTTGTCCCCGAGCAGTCGCCGAACGAGCAGGCTTTCCGGCCGCCGATCGCCCCGCCGAACCCCTGCGCGGCGTCTTCCAGAAGAAACAGGCCGTACTCGTCGCAGATCCGCTGGATTTTGAGGAAGTCCGCCGGCTGGCCGAACAGGTCGACCGCGATGACCGCCTTCGGCTTCAGCTTCCCCTCACGCTTTACTTTCGCAATCTGCCGGAGCAGGGAATCCGGATCCAGATTAAAGGTGTCCGCATCCGAATCGCAGAACACCGGCGTGGCCCCCACAAGGCTGACGACTTCGGCGGAAGCGAAGAAAGTAAAGGAGGGCACGAACACCGCGTCGCCTTTGCCGATCCCCTTCGCCATCAGCGGCATCAGAAGGGCGTCGGTTCCGTTGTCCGTCGTGACGCAGTGTTTCCTGCCGGTGTAGCGGCAGAGCGCCTTTTCCAGCTCTTCCACCTGCGGGCCGGAAATAAACCGGCTGCCCGCGAGCACTTCCGCGATCCCCTCATCGATTTCCTTTTTTAGATGGCGGTACTGCGCGCCAAGATCGTTAAACGCAATTTTCTGCATGGATTCCGTTTCCTCCTTCAGGCCGTCCCCGCTCCGGACATATTTTCTGCCGCACTTCGGACAGGCAAGGTCCTCGCCCAGCTTGGCGCCGCATTCGCAGGCCCAGCCGCAGACGCGCGCGGGGCACCCCATCACAATCGCATGGTCGGGGACGTCCCTGGTCACGACGCTGCCCGCGGCGACAAAGGCGTTTTTCCCTACCCGGTGGCCGCACACGATCGTCGCGTTGGCACCGATGCTCGCCCCTTCGCCTACGGGCGTATGCGCGTAAAACTCCGACCCGCGCTGGGGATATTTGCACCGCGGCCGCTGTACGTTGGTAAACACCATGGAAGGCCCGCAGAAGACATAATCCCCGAGCTCCACACCCTCGTAAACGGAGACATTGTTCTGAATCTTGCAGTGGCTGCCGATCTTCACGCCCGGAGCGACGAACACGTTCTGACCGACCGTGCAGCCCCCGCCGATCTCGCAGCCGGAGCTGACATGGCAGAAATGCCATATTTTCGTCCCGCTTCCGATCTCTGCGCCCTCGTCCACGCACGCGCTCGGATGCACATAATAATCTTTTGAATCGTCCACAGTCAAACCACCGTTTCCCGTTTTCCCCGGACCGTTCCGCCGGGGGAGCATACATAGCATCGCATTAACCTGTATATTATATCCCTAAGGATGTACATAGTCAATCATCGCCGCCTGAAACTCCGTTTTCTTTCTTCGTTGACTTTAACGGAAAAAGGCGCTATCATATTTTTCGTTGATCCCGGCGAAATAACCGGATTTTTCCTCCGGTTGTGTATTTTTCCGGTAAAACCGGGAATCGGCTGCCAAGAAAAAAATACGGCGCGCAGAAATTTTCTGCCGAAAACCGAACGATAACAGCGAAAGGAAAAGGAAAAATCATGAGTCAGTTTCAAAAAAGGGAAAAGTTCATTCCCTATAATCTGCCCGACCTGACGGACGCGGAAAGCAGCGAAGTGGCGGACACGCTGAAATCCCGCTGGATCGCCAAGGGCCCCCGCACCGTGAAGTTCGAGCAGGAATTCGCCCGGTATGTCGGCGCGAAGCACGCGGTCGCCATGAACTCCTGCACCGCGGCGCTCCACGTGGCTCTGCTCGCCCGGGGAATCGGCGCGGGCGACGAGGTCATCACCACGCCCATCACCTTCGCATCCACGGCGAACACCATCATCCACGTCGGCGCCAAGCCGGTCTTTGCCGACATCGACTACCGCACGGGCTGCATCGACCCGGACGAGATTGAAAAGAAAATTACGCCCAAAACCAGGGCCGTCGTGCCCGTCCATTACAGCGGGCAGGTCTGCGACCTCGACCGTATCTACGACATCGCCGACCGGCACGGCCTCTTTGTTTCCGAAGACGCGGCGCACGCCCTCGAAAGCTATTATAAAGGAAAGAGGATCGGCTGCCGCCCGAAGGGCACCGTGTCCTACAGCTTTTACGCCACAAAGAACCTGACGACCGGCGAAGGCGGGATGCTGGTGACCGACGACGACGAAATCGACGCGAAGGCGCGCATCTGGGCCGGGCAAGGCATGAACCACAACGCGTGGAACCGCTACGCGAAAGGCGGAACGTGGCGGTACGACGTCTGCGAACCCGGCTTTAAATACAATATGTTCGACATCCAGGCCGCCCTCGGCCTCGTGCAGCTTTCCCGCATGAAGGACATGCAGGCGCGCAGGCGGAAAATCGCGGAAAAATATCAGCGCGAGTTTGCAAAAATCGACGCGGTGGAGCCGCCGTATGTACCGGACTACGCCACGCACTCCTGGCATCTCTACGTCATCCGCATCGTGCCGGAACTGCTGACGATCGACCGCGACAAATTCATCACCGAACTGAACGAGCGCAACGTCGGCACCAGCGTCCATTTCATCCCGGTGACGGACATGAGCGCCTACACCTCGCGCTACGGATTCCGTCCGGGCGACTTCCCGAACGCGGAAAAGCACTTTGAGCGCATCATCTCCCTTCCGCTTTACCCGACTCTTTCGGATGAGGAATCGGACTACATCATCGACGCGGTGCGCGACATCGTGGAAAAATACCACAACTGATTTCATGCTTTTAAAATCACCCGGGGCGGGACGGAATTCCAATTCCATCCCGCCCCGTCTTTTTAAGGACAGGCCCGCCAAACCGGCGCCCGCTCTTTTATTCGGATTGATTCAGGCGATATACGGCGTGTTTCCGCAGCGTTTCCACCAGGGAGCAGTATTTATCTGCCAGCCCGACGAGAACGGATTCCCGGTACCTCGGCGGGACCGGGGTCAGCGGCCACATGTGCTTGACGATAATATCTTTTTCGCATTGGTTCAGCCGGAACCGCCTCTCGGCGTTTTCCAGCGCCGTCCGGGGATGGGTAAAACCATGCAGACCCTTCCGAGTGCTTTTCAAATGCCAGTCATATAAAAAAAAGTCGTGCAGAAGAGCACCCCGTACCAGACTTCTGCGGTGGACGCGCCAATGTACTTTTTCACTGAGCCAAAGGCTGACGTATGCGACCGAAACGCTGTGCTCAAGTGTGGAGATCTCCGCATGCTGCACAAACGCAGACATGGAACGCACATCCCGGGAACAAAGAACGCCTTTCAGGCATCTCCGGAAGCACCGGTCGTCAGACTCGGTCAACCGCAACATTTTTCTCCTCACCATACCGATAAAAACGACTTCACCCTGTTTTCAGCTTTCCCGATCTTCCTCAAAAATCTTTTCCAGCTTTTTCACGCAGTCACGGCAAACATTGTAACCCTTGTAATTGACAATGCCGTTCATGCTTCCGCAGAAAATACAGGCGGGCTCATATTTTTTCAGCACGATTTTGTTTCCCTCGTCCACATAGATTTCCAGCGGATCCTTCTCATTGATATTCAGCGTCCCTCTTAATTCCTTCGGCAGAACGATTCTGCCCAATTCGTCCACTTTCCTCACGATTCCGGTAAATTTCAACTTTACTACATCCTTTCCTCTTTATAAATGCAAAATGTGGAATAAAGCAGTTGAATTATAGTATGTTTTTCCAATATTGTCAATTAGTTGTAGGAAATTACGGGCGCCAAATTATATAATATTCCCCTATTGCGCTGAATAGTTATTATACTAGGCTTTCCGAGGAAGGAGATGAACATTCTGTTAAATTATATCTGGGCCTTCATGATCCTCTTCAGCATCTTCTGCGCCCTGGTCACCGGCCGGATGAGCCAACTTTCCGCCGCAGTCCTGAACGGTGCCGGAAGCGCGGTAACGCTCGTGATCGCCATGACGGGCATGATGTGCGCCTGGACGGGGCTGATGAAAATCGCGGACGGCGGAGGCATCACGGGCCTGCTTGCAAAGGCCTTCCGCCCGGCGATCCGGCGCCTTTTCCCATCCTGTGAAAAGGACGGCCCCGCGGCCAAAGCCATGTGCATGAACATCACCGCCAATCTCCTGGGCCTCGGGAACGCCGCGACCCCGCTCGGCATCGCCGCCATGAAGGAGCTGAAAAAGAAAAACCCGACCCGGACGGCGGACAATGCCATGGCGATGTTCGTCGTCATCAACGCGTCTTCCCTGCAGCTGATCCCCACGTTCATGGCCACGCTCCGGGCGCAGTACGGGGCGGCTTCGCCGTTCGACATCCTTCCCGCCGTGTGGCTCACGTCCGTCGGGGCGCTTCTGGCGGGCGTGACGACCGCCAAGCTGCTGGAGGGAAGGACCTATGGATAATTACGGCGCATACGCCGTGCCCGCCGTCATGCTGTGCATCGTCCTGTTCGGCTTTCTGCGCCGCGTTCCCGTTTTCGACGCCTTTGTCGCCGGGGCGAAGGAAGGGCTGCAGTCGTCGATCTCCATCCTGCCGACGCTTGTGGGGCTGATTATGGCGGTTTCCATGCTGAGCGCTTCGGGCGCGCTGGACCTCCTTTCGTCCTTTCTCGCCCCGGCGGCCAACGCGCTGGGGCTTCCGCCGCAGGTGATGCCGCTGGCGCTGATCAAACCGATTTCCGGCAGCGGCTCCACCGCCGTCCTGACGCAGATCTACAAGGACTGCGGACCGGACAGCTTCGCCGGGCGGGTCGCTTCCGTCATGTCGGGCTCCACGGAAACCACCTTTTACGCCGTCGCGGTCTACTTCGGCGCGGTGGGCATCAAGAAGACGCGCCACACCATCCCCGCGGCCCTGGTGGGCGACGTGACGGCATGCATCCTTTCGGCGTTCACCGTGCGCCTGTTTTTCCGGTAGATCGGGAAAATCCTTTTCCCGATTGCATCGCGGAAAGGATGCTGTTATAATGTGTTCAAAAAGACAGGCGGGGAAAATAAAAATTCCGCCGCGGCGGGAGCGTTACAATGATTTTGGTTCTGGACATTGGGAACACCAATATTACGGTAGGCGTTTACCGGGGAAAAAAGCTTCTGTTCGTCTCGCGCATGGCAACGGACCGGATGAGAATGGAAGACCAGTATGCGATCGAGCTGCGTGAGATTCTTTCCCTTTACGGCATTTCTCTGGGGGACATTGAAGGCGCGGCGGTCAGCTCCGTCGTCCCCCCCGTCAACCATGCGCTGGTCCGCGCCA
>JALCPO010000066.1 GCA_022650455.1 Oscillospiraceae bacterium | reverse complement strand
TGGATTGGCTGAAGAAAGCATATGAAAGCATGGCCCAATAAATTCCGCAAAAAAACAACCGCACCGGTCTTGGATTTTCCAGACCAGTGCGGTTGTTTTTACCCTTCTTTTACGATGGACTCCAGACAGTGAATCAGATCCTGAAGGGAATGAATCTGAACATTTTTTTCCAGAATCGCGTTTTTCAAGTCGATGGAAAGGGATTCAAAGCGGGTTCTGAGTTTCGGGTCAATATAAGACGCCATACAATCACCTCAGCCGATAGGGTTCCCCACGGGCTGAGAAATTAACAGCGGTTTCGTAAAAAACAGCGCGGCTCCCGTTGCGCTGTTTCAATCGTTGTTGATTTTTTCCTGCAATTCTTCAATGGCCAGACCGAGTTTACTCATTCGCTGGTGGTCTTCCTGTTTCACCGCATGCTGAAAACAGCTTTGGTAAACTTTCAGCTTACTTTTCAATAACGTCTTTTCTTTTGTATCCATAGGAAACCTCCTAAATACAGGATACCACAAATCACGGTTCTAATATTGCATTTTTCGAAATAGAATTGTGTTGAAGGGGTTGACGAAGTGCGCTTCGAAAGCGTATGAAACCAAAATCCGGCGGGATTCTCCGCAAGGTCAAGGACCTGAACTTCCCGGCAGCGGTACGTGCGGAAGCCTTTGGAGACCCTGCGGCGGGGCCTCGGCTTATTGTGCGCCGTGCGGCCGCCGCGGCGTATCGAGGGGGTTTTTCCGATTATTTTTTTGCAACGTGAATGGAATTCCCCAAATTGCCTCAAACTAACCTGTGAGGTGAAAAAAATGGATTATTCCGGTTTTCATGAGTTTCCGTTTCCGTCCGTCCTGAACGACGAAGGAGAAGAAGCAAAGGCTTATTTTCTGTCCCTGCCGGACGAAGATCAATTACACTTGTTAAACGGCTGCAGATCCTACGAAGAATTCTACCGTCGTGTCCTCGGCCGGATGGAAAAAATCCGGTGTCCGTAAAGAAAGTCTGTCAAATGCCGGTTTACACCCTGTCCGGAAAACAGGGTGTTTTTGTATACATAAAGATACCGGAGACCGCTTGGATGCGGTCTCCGGATTCGGGCGGTTATCTCTGCAGATGCTTTTTGGCATGTTCCTTCAACTTTTCAAAAGTTTCGTCGCTTAAATCATGTTCCATTTTACAGGCGTCCGCCTCGGCCGTCTTTTCCCCGACGCCAAGGCTGACGAGAAATTTGGTCAGCAGTTTATGCCTTGCGTAAATACGTCCGGCGATTTCCATGCCCGCTTCGGTCAGGGTTATGAAACCCTCGTCATCCATTTTAATATATCCGTTTTCACGCAGACGTTTCATCGCCACGCTGATGCTTGGTTTCGTGTAGCCCAGTTCGTTGACGATGTCGATCGACCGGACCTGCCCCCGCTGCTCTTTGAGCATCAGGATTGTCTCGAGATAATTCTCCGCCGATTCGTGAATTATCATAATCTTGTTCCTCCATCTATACCTAACGTTATTAGAGTAACACAAACCGGCCGGCTTGACAAGAAAATCCTTTTAAAACGCTTGACAGGTTCGGTTAGCGGTGGTAAACTAATAGTGCAGATAGGGTTAGTTAAATCTAACCCTTCTTAAATGGCAATTAGTTAGTTTGTGCTAACTTATGAAAGGAGGAAGATGGATGATCCCGTTGACAATGGCGCGCATGGGGGACACGGTGACAATCCGAAAAATCAACGGAAAGGAAGAAATGCGGCGGCATCTCGCTTCGATGGGCTTTGTGGAATGCGGACCCGTGACGGTCGTCAACAAGATTGCCGGGAACCTGATCCTGCAGGTGAAAGACAGCCGCATCGCTCTGGACAGGAGCATGGCGAACCGAATCATGATTTGAAGGGAGAAGCAGGCATGAAAACGCTGAAAGAAGTAAGGCCGGGGGAGAGCGCCGCGGTTAAATCCCTTACGGCGACCGGGGCTCTGCGCCGCCGCATCATGGATATGGGAATTACGAAGGGAACGACCATATTCGTCCGGAAAGTGGCGCCGCTGGGCGACCCGATTGAGATCACAGTGAGAGGGTATGAATTGTCCATCCGAAAGAATGAAGCGGAACATATCGAGGTTGCGTGAATTCTCCGGATGGCATAAAACGATTCACGAATCGTAGGACGCAGAGGTTAGTTACAACTAAGTGATTCAAAGGAGGGCTTTCATCAATGGCGATCAAAATTGCGCTGGCCGGGAACCCGAACTGCGGAAAGACGACCATGTTTAACGATCTGACGGGAAGCAGCCAGTATGTCGGCAACTGGCCGGGCGTCACGGTGGAAAAGAAGGAAGGAAAGCTGAAGGGCCACAGGGACGTTGTCATTACCGACCTGCCCGGAATTTACTCGCTTTCCCCCTATACGCTGGAAGAAGTCGTAAGCCGCAATTATCTTCTCAACGAGAAGCCGGACGCCGTCATCAATCTGGTTGATGGCACAAATCTGGAACGAAACCTGTACCTCACGACCCAGGTTGTCGAGCTGGGAATTCCGGTTATCATCGCCCTGAACATGATGGACAACGTAAAAAAATCCGGGGACCGGATCGACACCCCAAAACTGAGCGCGGCGCTGGGCTGTGAAGTAGTCGAAACGTCCGCGCTGAAAGGGAAAGGGACCCGGGAAGTCGCCGAAAAGGCAATTCGGCTTGCACAGGAAAAGAAACCGTTCGCTCTGCAGTACCGGTTCAGCGACAAAGTGGAAGACGCGCTCAACAAAATAGCGGAGCTTTTTCAAGGATCTTTCGATTCCGCGCGCGCAAGATGGTATGCAGTCAAGCTTTTTGAACGGGATGGAAAGGTACTTGCAGAGCTTTCCGTGACCCAGGAACAGCGCAAGCAGCTGGAAGCCGTCATCGCTCCGGTGGAAGCGGAACTGGACGACGACAGCGAAACCATCATTACCAACGAGCGGTACGACTACATCGCGAGACTTACCGCAAACTGCCTGCACAAAAAACATGTTGCCCTTTCTCCGTCCGACCGCATTGACCGGGTCGTGACCAACCGTTTCCTGGCGCTGCCTATCTTTGTGGCCGTTATGATTCTGATGTATTACATATCGGTCACGACGCTTGGCAGCATGGCGGACGGCTGGGTCAACGATACCCTGTTTGGGGACTGGATTCCAAACGCCGCGACGGCCGGCCTTCAGGCGATCGGCGCGGCGGACTGGCTGCAGAGCCTGATTGTGGACGGCATCATCGGCGGCGTGGGAACCGTGCTCGGCTTTGTCCCGCAGATGCTGCTGATCTTCTTCTTCCTTTCCGTCTTGGAAGACTCGGGGTATATGGCCCGTGTCGCCTTCATCATGGACCGTATTTTCCGTCGGTTCGGCCTTTCCGGAAAATCCTTCATCCCCATGCTGATCGGCACCGGATGCGGTGTCCCGGCCGTTATGGCGGCGAGGACGATTGAAAATGAGAAAGACCGCCGCATGACGATCATGCTCAGCACGTTTATGCCCTGCACGGCAAAGTTCGTGATCATTGCCATGATTACCTCGACATTCTTCCCGAATTCCGTGCTGATTGCCCCGGCCATGTATTTTCTGAGTATCGCGATTATCGTCTGTTCGGGCATTGCCTTGAAGAAAACCAAGTATTTCGGCGGTGACCCGGCTCCGTTCGTCATGGAGCTTCCCGCCTACCATGTGCCGGCGCTGAAAGGCGTTCTGATCCATATGTGGGAGCGTTCCCGTGCTTTTATCATCAAGGCGGGCACCATTATTTTCACCGCCTGCGTCGTCATCTGGTTCCTTTCGAAGTTCAGCTGGAACATGCAGTTCCTGGATGCCGATATTGACAAGAGCATCCTTGCAGGCATCGGCAATGCCGTCGCGTGGTTCTTCGCCCCGCTTGGCTTCGGTGACTGGAAAGGGGCCGTTGCCGTCATCAGCGCGGAGATGGCAAAGGAACAGGCGATCGGTACGCTGGCCGTACTGCAGAGTGTTTCCGACCCGGAGAACAATGCGCTGGTGGCAAAGGGAATCGCTTCCATGTTCACCACGATGGGCGCGTTTTCCTTCATGATCCTCAATATTTTCGATCCGCCGTGTGTCGTCGCCATGTCGACCACCATGCGGGAAATGGGCAGCAGCAAATGGGGCTGGATCGCCATCGGTTACCAGGCGCTGATCGGTTACATCCTCGCGTTTGTCAGCTACCAGTTCGGCAGCCTGTTTTATGGAGCAACGTTCGGAGTGGGGCAGATTATCGCCGCCGTTGTAGTTGCGGCCGTCATTTACCTGATCGTCCGTCCGGCCCCAAAGAACAGCACACAGTATTTAAAGACGCGGGTACACGCTTCCTGAATCACCAAGCGGGAAGCGGCTCGTGCAGATGGGAGGCCTTTTTATGAATCTTGCATCCATCCTGGTGACAGTCGTTGTTGCCGCATTGCTCGGTCTGGCCATTCGTTATTTGGCGAAACACGGCATGTGTGCGGCCTGTGAGGACCGGGACGCCTGCAGAAATGCCTTGAAGGCGAGCCGCCGCGGGGAACATCCCGCGTCCCTCTGCGGAGGGAACTGCCGCGGCTGTCCGTATTATCTGGAAGAACAGCGAATGAAAGCGGCGAATCTTCCGACCGGAAAACAGGCGCGGAGCTAAACGCGGCGGCCTGCGCGGCGGCGTCCGCTCTGCCGGATAAAATACTGGACGGAAACCGCGGACCGTCGGAACATTCCGTGATCCGGGACGACGGCGCAGGCCGTGCCGGATAACCGGTACGGAATTTGAAAGAGATACTTCCCGGCCGGAAAATCTTATGGAAAGGACGGAGCCTGCCATGTCAACCGCTATTCTCTGCCTGATTCTTGCTTTCCTTATTTTCGTGAGTATCCGGGTTTACCGGAAACGGCTTTCGTCCGGCTGCTGCGGCAGCGGAGACACTTTGCGGAAAAAGCCGGTCAAAGACAAAGACCGCAGCCACTATCCGTTTTCAGCCTCGCTGGGAATCGACGGAATGTTCTGCCGCAACTGTGCCGTGCATGTGGAAAATACGCTGAATGAGTTGGACGGTGTCTGGGCAAAGGTGGACCTGGACCGGCATGCGGCGTCGGTTCTGATGAAAGAGGAATACAGCGACAAACAGTTGATGCATGCCGTTTCCGAGGCGGGTTATACGGTGAGCCGAATCCGGAGGGAAAAAGCCGGGACAAAACCGGAAGAAACCTGAAATCGGCACCTTTTTCAAAATCGATCCATCTTCTGCAAATGGGAAGAACAAACCGGTCTTTTTACCGTTTTTCATCTTCATAAGATCTCCACAACGTTTTGGTACGATGCATACCGAAGGAGTGAATGAAGCGTGAAAACAAAAAAGATTCGGAATGTTCTTCTTTTTTCGGCGGCAATTCTTGTCGTTGCGGCAGGCATTTTTGCTTTCCGTGCCCTTACGGCACCCGGACGGCCGTCCGCCGATACGGGTGCCCAAAGCGGTTCGATCGACGCCGCCACAGGCAATCTGGTGATTCAGAAAAGCCAGGTGACGGCGACGCCCTCGTTTTATCCTTATCAGTCGGGCAATATAAAAATGGAAGTCCTCGCGGTGCGCGCGTCGGACGGAAGCGTCCGCACCGCATTTAACACCTGTCAGGTCTGTTACAGCTCCGGGCGCGGATATTATCAGCTGGACGGGGATACGCTGGTTTGCCAGAACTGCGGCAACCGCTTTACGGCCGACCAGGTGGAACAGCAGCGCGGCGGATGCAATCCGGTCGGGATCACCAGGGAATATAAGACGGAGACTGACCAGACCATAACGATTCAAAAGAAGTTTTTTCAGCAGACCCAGGAAATCTTTGAAAACTGGAAAAAATAATCGGCACACCGGCCTTCGCAAGGTCTGATTTTGACGGCTTTCGTCCGGCCGTATGGAGGAGATCCCCATGATGCATCAAACGGAAGAAATTTTTACCGTGGGCGGAATGAGCTGTTCCGGGTGTGAACTGCGCATTGAGCAGAAATTAAACGGTATGCCCGGAGTCCGGAAAGTTTCCGCGAGCTTTTCCACCGGGAAAGTGCGCGTCGTTTACGACGCGGCCCGCCTTGACCGCGGAACGATCGTCCGGGCGATCCGGGAACTGGGGTACACGGTGGAAGATCCGGCTCACGGGGAATATCCGGTACGGAAGAAGGAAGGAATCTCCGGCCTGCTCGGAATTCTTCTGGTCCTGGCCGCCTTTTACTTCTTGATCCAGCGTACGGTCGGTTTCGGATTTCTCAGCCGGATTCCGCAAATCAGCCCGAATATGGGCTACGGACTGCTTTTTGTCGCCGGTTTGTTTACCTCGATCCACTGCCTGGCCATGTGCGGAGGAATCAACCTTTCCCAATGCGTTTCCGACCGGCCGGAAAAGGCCGGACCGGGCGCGGCACAACGCCTGGTGCCAAGCCTGCTCTACAATTCCGGGCGCGTTCTTTCCTATACCGTCATCGGCGGTATCATCGGAGCCGCCGGCTCGGTCGTCAGTTTTTCCGCGACGGCCAAGGCGGTCGTAACCGTTCTGTCCGGTCTGTTCATGCTGCTGATGGGGCTGAACATGCTCCACGCGTTTCCCTGGCTGCGCCGGCTCAGCCCGCATATGCCGAAATTCGTCGGCAGGAAACTTTACGCCGGCGGAACAAAGCGCGGCCCCTTTTATATCGGCCTGCTGAACGGCCTGATGCCGTGCGGCCCTTTGCAGGCCATGCAGCTGTATGCTTTGGGGACGGGAAGCTTTTTGGCCGGGTCGTTTTCCATGCTGATGTTCGGCCTTGGAACCCTTCCCCTGATGTTTGCCTTCGGGGCGGTCAGCTCTTTTCTGAGCGCAAAATTCACGCATCGGATGATGCGGGTCAGCGCCGCTCTGGTGATGGTTCTCGGCCTGTTCATGGTAGGCCGGGGATTCACCCTTTCCGGCGCAAGCATCGGCGCGTCCGCGGCGTCTGCGAAAAACTCCGCCGTTGTCTCCGGCAACATCCAGCAGATTACCACGAGCTTCGACAACGGGTATTACGTGCCGATCACCGTGAAACAGGGGGTTCCGGTCCGGTGGACCATCCGGGTGACGGACGCCGACCTGAACGGCTGCAACAACCCGGTGACGATCCCGGCATACGGAATCCAGAAGAAGCTGGTGCCCGGCGACAATGTGGTCGAATTTCTTCCAAAAGAAAGCGGAACGATTTCCTATACCTGCTGGATGGGCATGATCCACAGCACGATCACGGTGGTGGGAAGCGGCGGGGAACCTCCCGCCGCGTCATCCCCGACGGGAACGGCTGAAGCCGCCGCGGGCTCCCCGGAACCGAACTGCTGTGTTTCCCAGCCTTAAAAAATAGCGGACGGGCTTTTAAAATCCACCGGTTTGAAGTAAAATAAGGGTAAATCCTTTTACCGGGGGCGGACTATGGCAGAAAAAACCGTGCTGGTTGTCGACGACGAACCGAAGATCACGGAAATCGTTCGGTCGTATCTGGAAAAGAGCGGCTACCGTGCCGTATGTGCTTCCAACGGGCGGGATGCGCTGGAGCTCTTTGACCGGTTCCGCCCCGCCTTAATTGTGCTCGACCTGATGCTGCCGGGGCTTTCGGGAGAAGAGGTCTGCCGCGAAATCCGCCGCAGGTCCCGGGTCCCGATCCTTATGCTCACGGCGAAATCCGGTGAGGAGAATATGCTGGAAGGGCTGGGCATCGGGGCGGACGACTATATGACCAAGCCGTTCAGTCCCCGCGTGCTGGTTGCAAAGGTGGGTGCGATCCTGCGGCGCGTGTCTTCCGAGGCGCTCCCGCTTTCCAGCGTGATCGCGTTTCACGACGGCGACCTTGTGATCGACACTGCGCGGCATGAGGTCTGCAAGGGCGGGCGGCATGTCGCGCTTACGCCGAACGAATATAACATTCTCCTGGCTATGGCCAGTTATCCGACGCGGGTGTTCACCCGGGACGAACTGATCGCCAGCGCGCTGGGGGAGAGCTTCGACGGCTACGACCGCGTGATCGACACCCATATCAAAAACATCCGGCAGAAAATCGAAGACGACACCAAAAATCCGAAATATATCCTGACGGTGCACGGGGTTGGGTATTCCTTTGGGGGAAGATAAGGCGGCGGTGTGGGACGGAGGTGCGTGCGGAACGAAAAAACATTCTCTGAAATTTAAGCTTTCCCTTTCCTACGCCGTCATGGCCCTGCTGCTGGTGGCATCCGTCAGCCTGATTTCCAACCTGTTTTTCCGCAGCCAGTTCAACCGGTATATGATCCGCCAGCAGGATGCGAAAAACCGGGAAATCGTTTCGCAGATTTCCCGGCAGATGGTGCAGAACAGCGGTTCGAGCCGGGCACAGGCACTGGAGACCGTCGGCGTCAGCGCGCTGGAGCGGGGCGTGATCGTAAAGGTGTATGACGATTCCGGCCGCATCCTGTGGGACGCGACGGCCCACAACGGCGGCTTCTGCCAGCAGATGCTGAAGAATATGGCGGAGGAAATGCAGAGCCGTTCCCCGAATTTCAAGGGCGAATACGAAGAAAAAAAATATCCCCTGATGTCCGGAGTGAAGCGGATCGGGACGGTGACGGCCGGGTATTACGGCCCCTTTTTTTACAGCGCCAACGATGCCGATTTTATCAATACGCTGAATCATGTCCTTTTCGGCGTCGGGCTCGGCTCCCTGGTCCTGGCCGTTTTGCTCGGAATCTATATGGCGAACCGGATCAGCAGCCCGATCGCGCATGCAATCGGCGCGGCCGAAAACATCGCGAAGGGGAATTACAGGGAAAAAATCCCGCAGGCGTCCGGCACGCTGGAACTGGACCGGCTGACCGCCTCGATCAACCGTCTCTCCGACGAGCTCCAAAATCAGGAAGTTCTCCGCAGGCGCCTGACGACCGATATTGCCCACGAGCTTCGCACGCCGCTTGCCGCCCTTCAGGGAAATGTGGAAGCGCTGATCGACGGAGTCTGGGAGCCGACGCGGGAGCGGTTTGAAAGCTGCCATGAAGAGATCCTGCGTCTGGCCCGTCTGGTTTCCAATCTTGACCGTCTGGCCCGGCTGGAAGACGAAAACGCCGGTCTGCGCCTTTCCGAAGTCGACCTGACGGCCGCCGCGGAAAAAGCGGTGCGGAGCTTTGAAGCGGAGCGGATGAAAAAGAAAATTCAGGTATCCGTTTCCGGCCCGCCGGTCAAGATCGCGGCGGATGCGGACCAGATCAGCCGCGTGTTTGTCAATCTGCTCTCGAACGCGCTGAAGTACACGCCGGAAGGCGGTGCGGTCCGGGTCACGCTTTCGGAAGACGAAAAGAATGCGGCCGTCGAAGTTTCCGACACGGGGACCGGTATTGCCCGGGAAGACCTGCCGTATATTTTCGAGCGCTTTTACCGCACCGACCGGTCGCGCAGCAGCCGTTCGGGCGGGGCGGGCATCGGCCTTGCCATTGTCAAGGCGATCGTCGAAATGCATCACGGGACCATATCCGCCCGCAGCGCGGTTGGGAAGGGTACCGTGTTCCGGGTCGTCCTGCCGCGGAACCAGCCGTAAACGGCGGCCGTTTTGCAAAAAAAAGCAGCTCCGTGGAAAAACACGGAGCCGCCTGCTTCCGAAAACTCAGTCTTTGCAATCGCTGGCGTCCGTGGAATCCTTGCACTGCGACGCACAGTCCTGCGCGGATGATCGATGGGTGTCGGAACCCTTTTTCTGCTGGCTTCCCTGCCTCGAGGAGTTCTCTTTTCTGTTTTTTTGGGATTGTCTATCCAAAGTTTTCACCCCCTTTGTGCGTTATTGTTTGTTCCGGAAGTTTAGTTTATACCATCTTTTTGGGAGCTGATCCTTTTGACCGCCCTGCCGCCTGAGTTTCAAAAAAGAATGCAGCGGATGCTGGGGGATGCGGATGCGTCCTTTCAGGACTGCTGGTCCCGTCCGGCCTTCCGGGGGATACGCCGGAACCCGCTGAAGTGCGGGGAAGAAACGCTGAAAGCGTCGTTTCCGTTTTCCCTGCGGCCGTCTCCTTTTTCTCCGCTCGGGTTTTACCTGCCGGAAAATGCCGAGGGAATCGGCCGGCTTCCCCTGCACCACGCGGGAGCGTTCTATGTGCAGGAGCCTTCTGCTTCTTCGGCGGTTACGGTTCTCAACCCGCAGCCGGGGGAAAGGATTCTGGACCTCTGCGCGGCTCCCGGCGGGAAATCCACCCAGATTGCGGCCCTGCTTGCCGGGAAAGGGGTTTTGTGGTCCAACGAGGTCGTCCGGGGCAGGGCGCGGATCCTTCTGTCCAACCTGGAACGGACGGGCGTGAAGAACGCGGTCGTCTCCAGCTGCCGCCCCGAGCGGCTGTGCCCCGCGCTGACGGGGTATTTTGACCGCGTTCTGGTGGACGCTCCCTGTTCGGGCGAAGGGATGTTCCGCCGGAGCGAAGAAGCGGTGCGTGCCTGGAGCCCGGAGCATGTGAAAGCCTGCGCTTCCCGCCAGCTTGCAATTCTGGAAAGCGCCTGCGCGGCTCTCAAGGAAAACGGCGTGCTGGTGTACTCCACCTGCACGTTTTCCATGGAGGAGAACGAAGGCGTCGTTTCCGCTTTTCTGGAATCCCATCGGGATTTTCTGCTGGAAGACTGCGGCGTTGCCTTCGGGCGGCCCGCTTTCCTTCCAAAAGCCCGCCGGATTTTCCCGATGGACGGCGGGGAAGGACATTTTGTGGCAAGATTGCGCCGCCTTTCGGCAAATCCGTGCATGGCAAAGACGCGGCAAGGGGGAGATGTGCCGGTCCCCAAGATGGCCAAAGCGCTTTATGAAGTGATTTTCCGGGGCCGGTTTTCCGGGAACGTGGAACGGATCCGAAGCGATCTGTTCCTTGCTCCGGACGATCTGCCGCAGACGGACGGCCTGGGGGTGTTGCGCGCCGGCCTGATGCTCGGCAGCATCCGGACCGGACGCGCGGAACCGGCGCATGCGCTTTTTATGGCGGCAAAGCCGGAAGAACTCAGAAATGTTCTTTCCTTTTCCCATGATTCCGCGGAAATCTCCGCTTTCCTGCACGGGGACGAGCTTTGCGTGCCGGAGTGCCTGAAGGGCTACTGCGGCGTTGCCGTGGACGGCGTGATGGTCGGTTTCGGGAAATGTTCCGGCGGCAGGTTAAAAAACCATTATCCGAAAGGACTGCGGAACCTTTCGTGTGATACAAGATTAAAGGATGAAAGCTTGAAATGAATTTTAAAAGATGTTATAATGTTTTTCAATCGATTTTCATTATTTGAAAGAGGGCATCTAAAATGCAGGAGATCCGTGTGGAATTGACGAAACATCCGAAACAGAAACCGGCTCCGGATGGACCGCTGCCTTTCGGAACCGTTTTTACGGACCACATGTTTGTTATGGATTATACGGAAGGGAAGGGCTGGCACGACCCGCGCATCGTACCGTACGCGCCGCTGCAGCTCGACCCTGCGGCCATTGTGCTGCACTACGCACAGGAATCTTTCGAGGGCATGAAGGCCTACCGTACCCCCGGCGGCACAATTCAGCTGTTCCGCCCCGAGAAGAATGCGGCCCGTTTCAAGTCCACTCACGAACGTATGTGCATGCCGATCGTACCGGAGAACGATTTTGTGGAAGCCGTTAAGGCATTGGTTAAGACGGAAAAGGACTGGGTTCCTGCAAAATCGGGTCAGTCCCTTTACATTCGTCCGTTCTGCATTGCAACGGAACCGCACCTCGGCGTCAAGCCTTCCGCGACATACAAGTTCCTCATTATCTGCTGCCCGGTCGGCGCCTATTACCCCACGGGCCTCAATCCGGTCAAAATCTATGTCGAAGACAAATACGTGCGTGCCGCACCGGGCGGTACGG
>JALCPO010000065.1 GCA_022650455.1 Oscillospiraceae bacterium | reverse complement strand
ATACGGTTTTCCCTTTCTCTTTTTCCACTATCTGGGCCCAATTCGATTATTTGCATGAAAAACGCCGCTTGGGGCTGAAGCCCAAACGGCGTTTTGTCTACAGGCTGAAATGCGCTCCGGTTTTTTCCGGAGCGCATTTCTATTCGATAATGGTAAAGCCATACTTTCGGATCAGCTTTTTCAAATGGCCGATATAGCTCTCCGCCGCGCTGCTCAAAACCGCTTTCGAGTTGACGATCCAGCCGATCCGCATCCGTTCGTCGGAAGAAACGGCCAGCGGTATGGAGACAATATCGACGCCGTTTAAATCGGAGCTCAGGACTCCGGTGCAGATGGTATAGCCGTTCAGGCCGATCAGCAGATTGAAAAGTGTCGCGCGGTCGCTGACGTGGATGCTTTTCTTGTGGTAGACCGTGCTTAAAATCTCCTCGGAAAAATAGAAGGAATTGAACTCGCCCTGCTCGAACGAAAGGCAGGGGTATTCTTCCAGATCCTTGAGCGTGACGAACTCCTTCGTGGAAAGCGGATTTGTCCAGCTTACAAAGACATGGGGCGACGCCTCGAAAAGCGGGTGGAATTCCAAGCGGTCCTCCCTGAGCAGTTTGGTGATGACCTTTTCGTTGAAATGATTGAGGTACAGAATTCCGATTTCGCTCCGCATGTTTTTGACATCCTGAATAATGTCGTACGTGCGCGTTTCGCGGAGGGTGAATTCATACTCGTCCGCGCTGCACTCTTTCACCAGCTCCACGAACGCGTTGACGGAAAAGGCGTAGTGCTGGGTGGAAATGGCGCACAGCCGCCGGGAAGGCTTTTTCCCCGTGTAGCGCCGTTCCAGCAGCTCTTCCTGCTCCACAACCTGCCTGGCGTAGGAAAGGAATTCCGCGCCGTCGACCGTGAGGGAAACGCCCCGCGACGAACGACTGAAGATTTCGATGCCAAGCTCCTTTTCCAGCTCCTTCACGGCGCTGGAAAGGCTCGGCTGTGTGATGTAAAGGCGCTTCGCCGCCTCGGTGATGGAACCGTACTCCACAATTTTGATCACATATTTCAACTGCTGCAGCGTCATAAATCCACCCCGCCCTGATGTCCCGGCCCGTAAGACAAAGGCATTCCGCAAATCCGGCCGTCCGCTCCGATTCTTGTTCCATTATAACGCGAAATTCCCTTTTCCACCAGAAAAAACAGCTTTTTCCGCGGCGGGATTTTTTTGAAAAGCAAGGTGCAAAGGCCGCCTGCGGGAAGCGAAGGACCCGGCGAATCAACTATCCCTTTCCAATGATGTCCCGGCAATAAAAAGCAACCTCATACGGAAAACGTTCTTCCATCGTTTCAAAGCCGCAGCCGAGGATCTTCTTGATCTTCGCAATCCTGTAGTTGACGGTATTGCGGTGCGTAAAGGTTGCATCCGCGACTTTCTGCACGCTTTCATTATACTTCAGATACAGCCGAAACGTATGGATATAATCCGTGTGATGCCTTTGATCGTATTCTTCCAGAGCGCCCAACTGACTCCTGCAGATTTCGGAGACGGCCGTAAAATCGTCCAGAGAATAAAACAGGCGATTCAATCCCATCGAATCATAAAATGCCGGCGAAATCCGGTTGTTGCTGGAAAAATGCAGCGCCGCAAGCGCTTTTTTATAGCTGGCCGGCAGCAGGGTGACTCCAGGTACCGCCGTCCCGACGCCCACGTTCAGAAAAGTCTTGCAGGAGTGCTGGAAAAAGGAAACGATCCGGTCGGCCATCTCTTGACAAACGGTCTTTTCCGGTTGCTTCAGGACGATAATCAATTGATTTTCCCGAAAAAAGGCATTATAGGACGGAAAAAAATGGCACGCAAGATTTCGAATGGCAAATTCCATTTCTACATTGAATTTAGACGGTTCCCCGTTTCCCACTACAATCACCTGGTACTCGTCGTCCGGCTCATAATGGTACTTCTTGAGAATAGGGAAATACAGCGGAGCACTGCCCGGCGAAAAGATGAAATTCTGAAAAGCGGTTGCAACGGTATCATCCGCCTGATTGGCATTTAAAATCTGGGCGGAGCAGCTTTGGATGACGTCCACAACATGGATTTCCCAGGGAAACGTAAAAATCGGGAAATGAATCGTTTCGCAATACCCGATAATTTCCTTTGGGATTTCCGCGATATATTCGCCGACATTGACGACCAGGCCGCAGGCGCCGTACCGGTGCAAAGTGCCGATCAAATCGTAAAGCCACGGTGCGCCTGTATAGCAGATGCCGGTTGTAACCACCAGTTCGCCGGGGCGCAAAAAATCGGAAATCGTGGACGTATCCTCAATGAAATGGATCCAGCTTACGATGTTGTCCAGGCCGGATTTTGCCGCAACCAGCCTGCAGTGATACATGTGATTCATAGATTGGTAGATGGACTGCAATTTGATGGACATCGGTTTCCTTCCTTTCGCTGTTGCCGGAGCATTTTGAATTGATCTAATATATATAATTCATTATTCAACAGAGAAATCAGCTCTTGCTTTTGGCGCCCGCTGCGCAAAGCCGAAGGGGCGTCAGCGCTGTTTTCGTCGGTCAGCACAAATCATGTCCCGTATTTTGTGCTGAAAAACCTTGAATAAAAGGATAACATCGTTTATGATCAATATAAACCAGTCAAGAGAAATTTCCATATGGCTTAAGAAAAAATTTGAAAGTCGTACTCTCTATATGAATAATATCATTTAAACATTTCATATTTTAGAGCTGAAACCCATTCGCCGCAAAGCGGAAAGGAGCAAAAACCGTTATGCATTTCACCTATCACCTGCCGGTAAACCTGCTGTTTGGCCGGGGAAGATTCACCGAGCTGGGGACCGTTACGGTCCAATACGGGACAAGGGCGCTCCTTGTCACGGGAAAACACAGCACAAAACGTTCCGGCGTTCTGGCGCGCGCGCTGGACTATCTGAAACAAAGCGGCGTGGAAGCCACCGTGTTCGACCAGGTCCCGCAGAATCCACTCACCACCACGGTATATGCTGGCGCGGCCCTCGCAAAGCAGGAAGGCTGCAAGGTTGTCATCGGCATCGGCGGGGGCAGCATCATGGACTGTGCAAAAGGGATTGCCTTTCAGGTTTGCAACGGCGGAGACATCTCCGACTACATCTTCGGCAGAAAGCAGAGCAGTCTGGCTCTTCCGATCGTTTTAGTTCCCACGACCTGCGGGACGGGAAGCGAGGGAAACGGTTTTGCCGTCCTGACCAACCCGGACAACGGCGACAAAAAGTCGCTGCGAACGACAGCGATCGTAGCAAAGGCATCCATCATCGACCCGGCCCTGATGAGCACAATGCCAAAACAGGTCCTTGCTTCCGTCGGCTTCGACGCCCTGTGCCACAACATGGAAGCCTACCTTTCCAAAACCGGCCAGCCCTTAACCGAGATGATGGCCCTGCAGGGAATCCGCCTGGTCGGAAAGAACCTGCCCCGGGTTTACCAGGATAAAGCCGATTCGAACGCCTGGGATGCTCTCAGCTGGGGAAGCACCCTCGGCGGCATGGTGATCAACACGGCGGGAATCACGGCACCTCACGGCATGGAGCACCCGGTCAGCGGTTTGCGGAACGTGGTGCACGGGCACGGTCTGGCGGCGCTTACGCCGGTGATCTACGACCGATCCATTTTCGCCTGCCCCGAAAAATTCTCCGATATTTCCAGGGCGCTGGGCGGAACCGACGAAAAAGACTGCGTGAAGGCCATACGGACGCTTTTAAAGGAAATTTCCCTGGAAACCACGCTTTCCAGGGGAGGCGTCCGGGCCGACGACGTGGAATGGCTGACCAAAAACTGCGCGAAGGTTTCCATGGCGGGCATGCAGGCCCATCCGGCGGTTTTCGATGAGAGGCAGACCGCGCAGATTTACCGGGAAGCCCTGTAATATGCAAACGGACCGGGGGACAAAACGGCGTCCCAAAACAAAGAGGAGTATCCGAAAATGCTGAAAGACGAATTGCCCGAGATCAAAACGAAAACACTGCCGGGGCCGAAGGCGGCCGCAATCCTTCAAAGAAGGGCCAGGGCGGTTCCTGCCGCCATTTCCTGCATCTACCCCGTCGTAATCGACCGTGGAGAAGGCGCCATGCTTGAGGACGTGGACGGAAACCGCTTTCTGGACTGGGTCGGCGGCGTCGGCGTGCTGAACATCGGCTACAGCCGGCCGGAAGTCGTACAGGCGGTAAAAAGGCAGGCCGACCGGTACTTCCACGGCATGTTCAACATTGTGACACACGAAGGCTACGTTGCGCTGGCGGAAAAGCTGAGTGCGCTCGCCCCGGTAACCGGCCGGTCGCATCAGGCGTATTTTACAAACAGCGGCGCGGAAGCCGATGAAAACGCCGTAAAGATTGCGAAGGCCTATACGAAACGTTCCGGCATCATCTGCTTTTCCGGGGCGTTCCACGGAAGAACCAATCTAACCATGGCGCTCACTTCAAAAAAGGCCTATGCGATCGATATGGGACCGTTTCCGGACGGAATTTACCGCGCGCCATACCCGTACCTGTACCGCAAGCCGACGGGGATGACGGACGACCAGGCTTACGATTATTACATTGAACAGCTGAAACTGATTTTTGAACAATGTGCACCGGCCAGGGACATCGCCGCCATGATTTTGGAGCCGCTTCAGGGCGAAGGCGGATTCGTTCCCGCCCCCATCCGATGGGTAAAAGCGGTCCGCAAAATATGCGACGAAAACGGCATTCTGCTGATCGCCGACGAAGTGCAAAGCGGATTCTGCCGAACCGGGCGCATGTTTGCAAGCGACTATTGGGACGAAGCGGGCATACGGCCGGATATTCTGACCACCGCCAAATCCATCGCGGGCGGGGTTCCTCTGAGCGCGATCGTGGCGGATAAAACCATTCTGGACCGTGTTGCGCCGGGGGTCATCGGCGGTACGTTCGGCGGAAACGCATTGGCCTGTGCCGCTGCCTTAAAGGTGATTGAGGTGATGGAACAGGAAGATTTTGCCGGCAGGGCGCGCACCATCGGGGAAAAGATACGGCGCACCTACACCTCTTGGAAAGACCGGTTTCCGGTGATCGGCGACGTACGCGGGCTGGGTGCCATGATCGGCCTTGAACTGGTCACCGACCGAACCGGCAGGACACCGGACCCGCAGCTGGTCACGCGGGTCATCCGCGAGGCGGTGCAAAACGGCCTGATTCTGGAAAGCGCCGGCGTGTACGGCAACGTGATCCGATTTCTCGCACCGCTTGTCATTACGGACGAGCAGTTGGATTGCGGGCTGCGGATTCTGGAATCCGCAATCGCAAAATCCATCCGGCAAAACTAAAGGCCATTCCGTCATTTCGGCCCGATCAAAATTTATGGAATATTCCGGCGCAAGGGAGCGTTTCTGAATCAACAGAGACGCTCCCTTGCGCCGGTTAATTTGAAAAATCAACCTCGATAAGGAGTGAGGCCCTATGAATATTCTGAAAATCAAAAACCTGAAAAAAAGTTTCAACGGCCTGGATGTGCTGGACAATATCTCCATCGACATCCGGGAAAAGGAGGTGACCTGCATCCTGGGACCTTCCGGCGCCGGGAAAAGCACATTCCTGCGCTGCCTGAATCTTTTGGAAACGCCCACCGGCGGCAGCATCCTCTACCGCAATAAAAACATCCTCGCAAAAAACTACGATATCAGAAGCCTGCGCGAAGAAGTGGGCATGGTGTTTCAGCGCTTCAACCTTTTTCCCCTGCAAACAGTGCTGCAGAATGTTATGCTGGCACCGCTGCACGTCAAAAAAATGGACAAAGGCGAAGCCCGCAGACGCGCCATGGACGAACTGGAACGGGTCGGGCTGGCCGACAAGGCGAACGCCATGCCCGCCACACTCTCCGGCGGACAACAGCAGCGGGTCGCCATTGCCAGGGCGCTGGCAATGGACCCGAAACTGATTCTGTTCGACGAGCCGACTTCCGCGCTTGACCCGGAACTGGTCGGGGATGTTCTGGACGTGATGCGGACTCTGGCGGAAGAAGGGATGACAATGGTCGTGGTGACGCATGAGATGGGCTTCGCCCGCGAAGTTGCGGACCGCGTTCTGTTTATGGCGGACGGGGGTATTCTGGAAGACGCGTCCCCCGACAAATTTTTTACCCGGCCGAAAACCGAAAGGGCATGTTCGTTTCTGACCCGGTTTTTAAGGATACGGGACGAACACACGGAATTTCCGGAGGCGCAGTGCGTCTGACGCCCCGCATGTCTGCCAAGAAACTTTAAAAAGAGGAGATCGTACTATGCGAATCCAGCAGCACCCTATTTTGAATTTTGAACCGGCGGAAGAAATCCCCTTCTATTTTGAGGGGAAAAAGCTGACGGGAAAGCTCGGGGACACCATTGCATCCGCACTCCACGCCAACAACATCCGCATGCTGCGCCATGAACATCGTCCGCGGGGCCTGTTCTGCGCCATCGGAAACTGTGCGTCCTGCCTGATGGAAGTGGACGGCCGCCCGAACGTGCGCGTGTGCGTGGAAAAACTCCGGCCGGGCATGGTCGTAAAAATACAAAAGGGTAACGGTACGCTTGGAAAGGAAGAAAAATAACATGTTGTTCAGCGACCTTGTAGTAATCGGCGGCGGCCCCGCCGGGATGAGCGCCGCGCTCGCCGCGGCCGGGCACGGCATCAAAGTCACCCTGCTGGAACGGATGGAGTCGCTCGGTGGGCAGCTCGTCAAGCAGACACATCGCTTTTTCGGCTCTGAAAGCGAATACGCCGGTACGCGCGGAATCCGGATTGCGGATATTCTGCGTGAAAAAGTGGAAAGCAATCGGCTGATCGACTGCCGCCGCGGCAGCACCGCTCTGGGCATTTACGAGGACGGAGTCGTTACGTTTGAAGAGGGAACCCAATATAAAAAGGTCAACATGGACCGCCTGGTCGTCGCAACCGGGGCTTCGGAAAAGATGCTGGTTTTCGAGGGAAATGACCTGCCGGGTGTATACGGAGCCGGCGCAGTGCAGACCCTGATGAATCTCTACGGCGTTCTGCCCGGCAGAAAAGTGCTGATGGTGGGCGCCGGCAATATCGGCCTGATCGTGACGTATCAGCTTCTCCAGGCGGGCGTCCGGGTTGCGGCCATCGTCGATGCGGCCGATCATATCGGCGGCTATCTGGTTCATGCGTCCAAGGTGAGGCGGTGCGGCGTACCGGTTCTCCTGGGGACGACCATCCGGGCGGCTTTGGGAACCACGGAAGTGGAAGGCGCGGTCATCCAAAAGTTGGACAGTCATTTTCACCCGATCCCGGGCACGGAACAAAGGCTGGATGTGGATACGGTGTGCCTGTCGGTAGGTCTTTCGCCCCTGACGGAGCTGCTGCGGCTTGCCGGATGCAAAATGCGTTATATTCCGGCATTGGGCGGCTTTGTTCCGGTACACAACTCCTACATGCAGACTTCGCGCAGCGACATATTCGTGGCCGGCGACGCGTCCTGCGTTGAAGAAGCGAGCAGCGCCATGATGGAAGGCGCCATTGCGGGGCTCTCGGCCGCCATTTCCCTGCACGTCCCTTCCGCGGGGATTCTGGAACAGCGGGAACGCCGAATTCGGGAACTCGCCGCGCTGCGGGCCGGGGATGTCGGCGCAAAAATCAGAAACGGACTGGCCGTTATGGCGGATTAGGGGGAATCAAAATGTTTACGCAAGACGGAATCGTTACAAAAGAAATGTTCGAGTCGTCGCTCCCATCGCCGCAAAGGAGACGGAAGGGCCCTTATGCCGTAATGGAATGCTACCAGAAGATCCCGTGCAACCCGTGCCGCACGAGCTGCAAATTCGGCGCTTTGCAGGCAACGGACGACCTGAACGCGCTTCCTGTGCGGGACGCGGAAAAATGCACCGGCTGCGGAGCCTGTGTGAGCGCCTGCCCCGGGCTGGCCTGTTTCATCATCGATGAAACCTACTCCGAATGGGAAGCCGCCATCCGGATTCCCTACGAAATGCTTCCCCTCCCAAAAGAAGGGGAAAAAGTGGACGGCCTGAACCGCGCGGGCGTTCCGGTTGCGGAAGTCCGGGTATTGAAGGTTCAGGCCGGGAAGATTCTGGATAAAACCAACGTCGTTACGATCGCCGTTCCCAAAAAATATCTTTACGATATCAGGAATATCGCAGTCAGGAGGAAAGAACATGGATGAGTCGAAAATGTATTTGTGCCGGTGCGAAAACGTGACTCTGGCGGATCTGCATAAAATTCTGGACGCCGGAGTGACTTCCATGGAAGAAGTCAAGCGCTACACGAGATGCACCAAAGGCCCCTGCCAGGGCAGGACCTGCAAGGAACTGATCGCAAAGGAAATGGCCCGATATCTCCATGTGCCCATCGAGTCGATCGACATTCCGAAGGACCGTGCGCCGATCAAGCCGATTCCAATGGGCGAAATTGCCAAGGGAGATCAATAAAGATGAAGAAAACAGCGGATATCGTAATTATCGGCGGCGGCGTGGCCGGCTGCAGCTGCGCGTATTACCTTGCCAAACGGGGATTCCGGAACATCGTCCTGGTGGAAAAAAAATACATCACGTCCGGCTCCACCGGCCGGTGTGCCGCCAACTTCAAAGAACAGTGGGAAAGTCCCGTAAAATGCGAGATGGGCAAATACAGCATCCGTCAGTTTAAAGTTCTGGGGGAAGAAACCGGGTTTGGCGACCTTGAAGTGGTACAAAACGGCTACATGTTTACCCTTTACCAGCCCGACCAGGTGGCGGAATTCAAAAGGCGGCAAACCATGCAAAACAGCATCGGGGTCCCGACACAATATCTGGAACCGTATGAAGTGAAACAAATCATCCCCCAATACAATACGGCGGGTCTGCTGGGAGCGATTTTAAACCCCGAGGACGGCCATATCAATCCGTTCAAGCTGACTTTTGCCTACGAAAAAGGCGCGAAAGACAGAGGCGTGGAATTCGACACCTATACCACGGTAACGGGAATCCGCGTGGAAGGCGGAAGGGTCAAAGCCGTCATAACGGACAGAGGCACCATTGAAACGCCAGTCGTCATCAATGCCACGGAAGCCGAAACCAAATGGATCAGCCGCATGGTGGGGCTTTATCATCCCGTGGAGCCGCAGAAGCATGAAATTCTGATCACGGAACCCATGGATTACCTGAAACTTCCCATGATTACTTCCTACGACCAGAAAATCTATATTCACCAAATGCCCCACGGCGGATTTGCGATGGGCACCCTGAATGAATTTCAGCCGATGGGTATCGTCAATTACGGCTCCAGCTGGAATTTTCTTGAGGAAATGTGCCGCCGTGCCGTGCAGATGATCCCCGCGTTTCAAAACGTCCGGGTCATCCGTCAATGGGCCGGGCACTACGGCATGACTCCCGACATGAATGTGATTCTCGGCCCCGCCCCCGAGGTGGAAGGCTATATTCTGGCGACCGGCGCGGCAAAAAGCATGATGATGTCCCCCGCCATCGGAACATTGATCGCGGAAATCCTTGCCGGCGATACCGAATCCGCAATCCCGATCTCGAAAAAGGACGTCGGCCTGTCCCGTTTCCAAAATTATTTTATCAACCCGGGCGGAAGCAGCAAAAAAAATATGGATGCTGAAGACGCCGTTTCATAACTGGAAAATTTGAAAGTGAGGGAACGACATGAAAAAGTTTGCGAAAATGGGCGCACTTGCCGCGGCCGGGGCGTTGCTGCTGAATCTTGCCGCATGCTCCATTTCCGATTCCGGTACCGCCGCACCTTCCGGCGGTGCCTCGTCCGGCACCGGCTCTTCCAGCATATCGGCAGGTACCGGTGAATCCGAAACGCTCAAGAAGGTCAAAAGCGGCGGCGTTCTGAAAGTAGGGTCTTCCGGCGCGGTACCTTTCGCTTATATCGACACGAAAACCAACACCTTCGCCGGTGTCGACGCCGACATTACTTCGGCGGTGGCGAAGAAGCTCGGCATTTCCAAAGTGGAAATGGTAAAAATCCCGTACAACAATCTGCTGATGGAACTTGCCAAGGGAAGCATTGACCTCGTATCCAGCGGCATGTACTGCACCGCCGCGCGGCAAAAACAGGCTCTGTTCAGCAACGTCTATTACAAAGAGGGCGAAAGCATCCTGATTCCGAAAGATTCCCCGATCAAAAGCGCGGACGATTTCAAAGGAAAGAAAATTTCGGTCAATCAGGGCACGGCATTCCAGAAACAGCTGGAGAAATGGGTGCAGGATGGGAAGCTGGGGGAAGTCGTGGTATCCACCACCCTCAACGACGCTCTGCTTTCCGTAACCAGTGGAAAAGCCGACGCCGTTATGGCCGACCAGGTGGTCGGGGCCTATATGCTGAAGCAGGACAATAGTCTTGGATTGAAAATGCTCTCCCCGTATACGATGGAATCCAGCGGCAATGTGTGCGCCGCTTTCGGAAAAGACGACCCCGCGTTCGTCAAAGAATGGAACGATGCGCTGGACGGGCTGAAAAAAGACGGAACGGTTCTGAAAATTCTGGAGAAATACGGTTTGTCCAATGACTCATTTGTCAGTGTGGAAGACGGCCGGACCGTCAATCCGGCATCTTGAGGCTCCTCGCGGGAGCCCGCAAAAGGACGAAGGTGAAATATGGAAATCATTCAAAATCTGGACTTTGCAAAGGCCTTTCGGGAATTGGCTCCCCAACTGATGCAGGGATTTGTCGTGGTCATCCAGGCGGTTCTTTTCGGTTTTACTCTGGCCCTGCTTCTCGGTCTGATGATCGCCCTGGGCCGAACCGGTTCTGCCAAACCGCTGCGGGGGATTTTATCCGTAATCGTTGAAATCATTCGCGGCACCCCCCTGCTGGTACAGCTTGTTTACATCTATTTTGTCGTGCCGCTGCTTTTTACCCTGATCCTGCATCTGTGCGGCATAAATGGGAAAGCAAACATCAGCGCGCTCACGGCCGGCATCGTGGGGCTGGGCCTGAATTACGGCTGCCTGCTCTCCGAAGTGATCCGCTCCGGAATTCTGAACATCGATGTCGGCCTGAAAGAAGCGGGGGTTTCCCTGGGGCTCACAAAATTTCAGGTGATGCAGAGGATCGTCCTGCCGCAAGTCATGCGCGACGCCGTGCCGGTCTTTGGCAACTACCTTGTCACTATGATCAAGGACACGTCTCTGCTGGCCTATGTCTCCGTTGCGGAACTTCTTCTGCGCACACAGACCTATGCTTCCCAGAGCTTTTTAACGATTGAATCCTACACCATTCTGGCCGGGTCATACCTCGTTATCAGTCTGCCCCTTTCCCGGGTCGTCAAATGGCTTGAGGAACGCTGCAGCGCAGCGCGTACAAAAAACCAGGGCCGCGAAAAAGCCCGGACGGAGGACGGGAAACCGAACCCATCAAATCCGTGACCGTTCCTCAGGGTGTAAGGTTGCCCGACGTACGGACCGGGGCAAGTTTTCCGCCTAACATGACGCCCCAAGAAGAATCAACATCTTAAGAAAAAGCCTCCAGTTGCAGTTCTACCATGCGGCTGGAGGCTTTTCGCGACAAGGAAAGAAAAGAGGGCCGGGTAAATCTTCTGGTCGGCATTTTTGTCCATCAGGATTTGCCCGTCGCTTTTTCGGATTAAAACGGCATCATCGCTCTGCAAGCCTTTGGAAGAAACCTGCCCGTTCCCGGTTTGGGAAAAAGCCGGGACAGGCAGGGACTGCCTCTGGACATATTGTTCGAGAGGGATCAAGACTCTCCAGAGCAGAAGAAACCCGAGCAAAACCGCACCTGTTATTTTTAATTTTCCCGTTTTGTAATGTCTCATATTCCAATCCCCTTAAGCCGCCTGATGCCTGCAATAAGCATGCGCCGCCAGCAGGAAGAACACCGGAATTTCGACGATGCATGCGCCGAGCATCAGATCAGGCACCCAAACCGCCCACGGGCCGATCTTCACAAAAGAGAATCGGCTTACCCCTAACAAGTG
>JALCPO010000064.1 GCA_022650455.1 Oscillospiraceae bacterium | reverse complement strand
CCCTGCAGACCGACGACGCCGCCCGGAAGCGCATAGGCCAAAACGGCCATCCCGTTTCCGCCGATGTTTCCCCCGCTTTCGACGATCACTTCCAGCATGATCGGAAGCATAAAAATCGTGATGGAAAGAATCAGCGCAGTCGTGGAACTGCGGCATTTGGTGGAAAAGAACAGCGACAGGCAGGCGGTTGCCAGCAGAGACAGAAGGGCGGCAAGAAGCGTGGCAAACTGTGCCTGCAAAAAATTCAAAGGGGCAAGGCAGTTCGTTGGAAGAGAAAGCTGCACGGATACCTGAAAACTGTTCCATCCGACCGTAGGATTGACCAGCAGGATAAAAATCAGCGCGCAGACGGCAAACATTGCGGCAAGCAGAACCAGCGGCGCGCACAGCTTGGCGACCGCAAACCTTCCCCGGCCGTGTTTGGTGCTGCGCAGAATATCGTCCGCGCCGCTTTGATATTCCGCCGCGAAATTCGGCGCGGTGATCATGGCGCCGATTGCAACCAGCACAAACGCAAGGAAGGTCAGGCTCATCGTCGTTCCACCGGGATCCCCTTTTGCAAAGGAAAACGGTATCGCAGACTTTTCGTTTAATTGTTCGGCCTGCCGCAATACGCTTTGGTTTCCGGGATACTGGCTTTCCAGCGTGCCTTTTATGACTTCAAACCGCTGCGTGTAAAAATTTTTCAGCCGGTTTGGATTCAGCGTACTCAAATTCTGATAACCGCCGTTGTTCCCGTTTGGAAAGTAGACGGCAAGCATGGCATCCAAAAGCCGCTGAATCGGAACTATTTTCCGGCGGTAAACATCCGCCGGCACGTTTTGACCGTATTTTTGGTAGACGTCCCGGCAGGTTTTCAGCGCCTGCCGCAGCTTTTCCACGGTGACCGGCCCCACGTAAGCATCATTGTCTTCTTTGTTGAGGGCATCGACGGCGGCGCGGCCGCCGATCAGTTGCCGCGCGGTGGGGTCGTTATACTCCACACCCTGAACGGCCATGCAGGCCATGAGGACGGAGAGAATCACGGAAGCTGACAGCATCACAAAAATCCTGCGCGTTTTCAAAATACGTTTGAGTTCCAACCAAAAAATACGCATCGATGTCAATCTCCTTTTTCCGTTTCGGCGATGCCGCTTTCCTTCCGTCTCATCTCACCGCTGTCCTGCTTCTCCGGCGGAATATCACGCGGCCTGATGTCTGCAATACGCCCGTATGGAAAGGACGAAAAACAGAGGGATCTCCAGAATTGCGGCGCCTATGGTCAGATACGGAGCCCAAACGCGGAACGGGCCGATCTGGACAAACGCAGACTGGTTCAGCTGATTAAAAAAGTTGTGGGAGATGCCGGCGCCGCCGGTCGGCAGCACGCAGGTCAAAAAGTCGGCGATATTTCCATCCGCCACTGAATGAAGGATGGCCGGAAGGATGCAGAACGCGAGGACGATGGTCAGCGCCGTCGTAGGATGCCGGCATTTTGCGGAGGCGAAGAGGGCAAAACAGACCGCCGCCAACAGCGTCAGCAGACCGGCCAAAACCGTGGCCCCCTGTGCCTGGCCCACGGTAAAAGGCAAAAAGCTGAGCGGAAACAGGACCTGCACGGAAGTCCGCAGGCTGTCCCAGCCGTAGGCACTATCGACGGACAACACAAAAATCAGAATGCAGACGGCGAACATCGCCAAAACGATCAGGACGGAGGAGCACAGCTTCGCCACCGCGAATTTCACATGGCCGTTTTTCGTGCAGCGCAGAATATCGTCCGAGCCATTCTGATAATCCGCCGCAAAAGTGCCCGAAACGACCGCCGCGCCGATCAGAACAAGGAGGAAGATCAGAACACATAGATTGGCTGCGTTGTCACTCGTATACCCGTCCTGAAAGACAAAAGGCGTCCGGACTTTGTCATTTAACTTCCGGGCCTGCCGCACAACGTCCTGACTTCCCGGATATTTCGCCTCCAGATCATTTTTTAAAACCTCGGACCGCCGCCGATAAAAGCCCCCGACATCGTCCGGATTTACTTTTCCTAAGGCGTCCTGCTCTTCCCCGCCTCCCGCGTAAACCGTTCCGATCATGTTCAGAAAATACGACGGGGGAACGAGTTTGTTGTAAAATTCGGCCGTCGGAATCTTCTCCCCGTATTTTCGGGAAACGTTCTGGAAAACGGCGAGCGCATCGCGTAGCTTCGCTTCCGTCACGGTTCCCTCATAGGGCCGCGCCTGCTCTTTGGATGCGCGGATGGCGTCCATGCCGGTTATTTTGACGGCCTTTCCGTCCTGATCCACAGATAGATACTGGGCATCGGAAATAACCGAAAAGGAAATCATCACGGACAGGGCCGCGGCGACGAGAAGCGGAATCCACGTCATGCGCGACTTGACGACACGCTTCATTTCCAAAAGCAAAATTTGCATTTTAACCTCCCTCCAAGCGCTTCCGCGGCATTCCGCCGCTCAGCGGTTTCCTTCTTCCCCGGGAATTCCGGGGTCGGTCTCCGACGAAAAATAGTACAGATACAAATCTTCCAGCGTCGGTTCCACCGGCACTGCGCTCTCACATGGCTTCCCGTCGGAGACAATGCGGAGCATATCCCGTTCCCCTTCGTGTTTGAGATTGGAAACGGTGTACCTTGCGGTCAGCCGACCGGTTTCCTCCGGGCCGACCCTGCATTCCCATACACGGCCGGCGATGGACGCGGTGATTTCTTCCGGCCTGCCCTGGTGGACCAGTCGACCGTCCTTCATCACGAGGATGGCGTCCGCGATATATTCCACGTCGGACACGATATGGGTGGAGAGGATCACGATCTTGTCTTTGGAAATCCCGGAGATCAGGTTCCGGAAGCGGACTCGTTCCTTCGGGTCGAGGCCCGCCGTCGGCTCGTCGAGCACCAGAATCTTCGGGTCGTTCAGCAGCGCCTGCGCGATGCCGAGACGCTGTTTCATTCCGCCGGAGAAGGTCCTGATTTTCTTTTTCGCCACGGTTTGCAGGGAAACGGTTTCCAGCAGCTCGTTCGCGCGGACTTTTGCCGCGCCTTTGGTCAGCCCCTTGAGCGCCGCGACGTACAGGAGATAATCCATCGCGGTAAAAACGGGGTAATACCCGAAATTCTGCGGAAGATAGCCCAGCAGGTCGCGGTAGCTTTCCCCCATGGCAACGGTATCTCTGCCGTCCAGCGCCACATTGCCGGACGTCGGGCTCAGGATGCCGCAGACCATGCGCATCAGCGTCGTCTTCCCCGCGCCGTTCGCGCCGAGAAGCCCGTAAAGCCCGGGCGTCAGCGCAGCGGAAAGCGAATCCACGGCGGTCTTGTCCTTATACCGTTTGGTCAGCCGGTTCAGCGTCAGTTCCATTCTTGTTCCTCCAAACATCAATTTACCACGGCACGGAAAGAGTTCCTTTGCAGGCGGCGGAAAGGCCGTCGAAACTGCGGAACGTGCGGACGAGCTCGGCCGCGAAATAAGCGAGGGAGCAGAAGAACAGGACGGCCCACACGCCCGTGGCGGCCGCTTCATAATATTCCCGGATCAGCGACAGGCGCGAGAAGAAAACAATGCAGAGGATGCAGACGACAGAGCAGAAATACCCGCCCTGCCTGCTTTTGACATGGTCGAGCACGGTCAGGCACCCGCAGCAGGTGCAGTTGAACGGCACAAACAGATAGAGAATCATTTGCAGAAACGGCAGTCCGCTGTGGGCGGCGGACGCCGCCAGGATCACCGTAAGGCAGCACAGGTCCGCGAGGCCGAGGATCAGCATCCGCGCACCCATCAGCTTCCGCATCGAAAAGCGGGTGCAGGCTTCGATCTCCGCCATGCCGTGCGAATAGCTTTTCAGAATTTCCGGGAAACCGAGGAAAGCGACGAGCGGCGCGGCGGAAGCAAAAAACAGAAGGAGCGAATTTCCGGCCGGCGGGCGGCCTGCCGCCGCCAGGACCGGCAGCAGGAGCGCCGCCTGAGCCAGCCAGACCCATTTGCCGATGAACCGGAGCTGCATGGAAAGGAATTCCCAAAAACCGATCCGAACGGAAACCTGCCGTTCCCGGTATGCCGCCTTCGCGAGACGGACGGTTCTCCGCATTTTTTCCGGGTCGCAGGCGGGAACGGAAAACGGACCCAGAGCTTCCCGGATTTTCCCTTCGTTTCTTTTCATCGCCAGTCCTCCTTTGACAGCAATTTACCAAGAGCTTTCAAGCCCTGATACAGCCGGTATTTGGTGACGGACAATCCGGAGTCCGTAATTTGCGCGATGTCTTTCAATTTCAAGTCCTGATAAAACCGCAGCAGGACTACTTCCCTCTGCTCTTCCGGGAGCCGCCGCAGGGCCGCCCGGACGGAACCGGCCGTGTCGGCCCGCCGGACTCTGCCGTCGTCCCGGGCCAGACGTTCCGGCTCTACGGAGCTCAACGGAAGGGACGGCTTCTTTTGCAAAGCGTTGACGCAAAGGTTCCGGGCAATAACGTACAGGTAATTCCGGCATTTTCCCCGCTGGGTGTAGCTGTCGAAATTGCGGCAGAAATGAAGGAAGACATCCTGCGTAACGTCTTCCGCATCCGCCCTGCAGCTCATTCTTCGGAAGCAATAGGCATAAATGTCGCGGTAGTATTTTTGGATCAGCTCATCCAACGCTTCCGTATCGCCGGACTTTATCTCCCGAACCAGTCTTTCGTCATCCACCGCCGCACTTCCTTTTGTCCTTTCACTCTGTTTAACCGTTTATCTGCCCAAAAAGTCAGGGGAATCTAAAATTTACGGATTTCTTTCCGGCGGCCATTGCCCCGGAAAGTCTAAAAGGGGACGGCCGATTTGACAGAAACGGGAGACGCTGTTACCATAAATGCCGTCCATCGAGTTTTCGGTCCGCGGGAGCGCGGTTTGGAATCACAGCGGGCGCAGACCAGTTTGGGGAGTGGTGAAGATGCCGTTTTCACGGCGATTCAAGCGGGGAACCCGTAAAATTGGGGGCCGCCGGTTTCCATGGAAAAATCCCGATGGGAAAGACCGCCTCTTGACGGGAGCGATCGTCGCTTTCTGCTCCGCCGTTTCCTTCGGTCCGGGAATTTATTTTGTCCTGTCTCCCCAGACTCGGAACCAGTATGGGATCTTATGGGATTTCGACTCCGTCTGTGAAATCGCGCTGACGATTTTTCTCTTTTTTTCCGTCCTCCTTGCCGCGGTTTTCTTTTTCCTTCCGGCCTGGGCCAAAAACGCCGCTTTCCGCACATCGGGGACGGTCTGCTATTGGCTGTCAGCCGCCTGTACGGCAGGCTTTCTGCTGGCAAACGCCGACGGGGGAACCAACCTTACGATCGGGGGCGTCCTGTTCGCAGTCGTTCTCCTGCGGACGGCCTGTCTCGGGATATCTTGCCGGGCGCACGGCCGCCGTCTTCTCGCGGGGACCTTATGGGCATCGCGGGCCGCTTTCCTTCTCTCCCTTCCCGCGACCGTTCCGACCGCAGCCATGACCGGATTTTTCATGCTGCTGACGCTTGTCTCGGCGGTCGCCTGAGCCTGGGCCGCAGGCCGCGCCCTTCCTCCCATCCGGACGAAAAAGCAAGGAAGCCGCGGGAGTACGGAAAATTCCGTGCTCCCGCGGCTTCCTTGCCCGGTTCCGGCACAAGCCCGCAAAGGGATTTTTCTTGTATCAGTCCTTTGTAAAAGCAGCCAGTTCCCGGTTGAACCGCTCCATCTGGTCGTAAAAAAGGAAATGGCCGCATTCATCCAGCGGGACCAATTTGGAATCCCGGATCCCTTCCTGCTGTGCCACCGCCAGCGGATAAGGGCACACTTCATCGTTCCGGCCGTGCAGGATCAGGGTGGGCACACGGATCTATTTCAAATCATCGAACAGTTCCTCATTCAGCCACGAATTTGAGATGGCCGCCGTCGACCAGCTTGCCGCCTGCAGGCCCAGCTGGAAGATCCAGTCCGAAAGCGGCACGCTGACCGGATGATAAAAAATTCTGGTGCCAAAATCGCGGATCATACCCGGCCGGTCGCGGTAGGTCGCCTCAATGATATCCAATACCGCCTGTCTGGTCAGGCCGTAAGGGAAGTAGGGGCGCTGGATCAGGCTCGGCGCGGCGGCGGCAAAGAGGGCCAGTTTGGAGATCCCGTACCCGCCGTGCCGGGCCATATACCGGAGGCAGACCGCCCCGCCGGTCGAGTGCCCGCCCAGCGTGATATGTTGCAGCCCCAGCGCATTGACGACGGCACGCACGTCATCCGCCAGCTGGTTGTAATCGTACCCGCCCCAGGGCTTATCCGAAAGGCCAAAGCCGCGCATGTCCATGGCGACGCACCGGTAGCCCAGTTTCGGAAACTGATTCAGCTGGTATTCAAACAGATTGTGATTTCCCGGCCAGCCGTGGATCAGAAAAATGGTCCGGCTCCCGGAAGGGTTCAGGTCTTCCACATAGAGCTTGACCCCCGGCTCCACGGTGATAAAATGTCCCATATCGGGTCCCTCCTGCGTCTTTTTTAGAAATATATGCCGCAGAAGCCCCTCTTATCGCTCTTTTCGGCAAAAGAGCCGCGTGTTCCGCCGGAGATGTCCCGGGATGCGGGTCACGAGGTCATCCGGTCGAATTCTTCCTCCGTGATGACTTTGACCCCGAGCCGGCTGGCCTTTTCCAACTTGCTGCCGGCATTTTCCCCCGCGAGAACATAGTCCGTTTTTCCGGATACGCTTCCGCTGACTTTGCCGCCGTACTTTTCAATGATCTCCGTCGCCTGGGACCGCGTCAAAGCGGAAAGCGTTCCGGTCAGCACAAACGTCCTGCCGGCGAAGCGGAGGTCCTCCGGACCGGAATTCCGGGCGGCCATGTTGACTCCCGCGTCGCGCAGGCGGCCGATCAGGTGCGCGGTATTCGGGATGTCGAAAAATCTCCGCACGCTCTTTGCCATGATCTCGCCGAATCCGTCAATGGACGCGATCTCTTCCTCCGGCGCCTGAAAGACCGCGTCCACACTGCCGAAGCGGGCGGCGAGAAGCTTGGCCGCCTTCAGACCGATATGGGGGATCCCGAGGGCGTAAAGGAGCCGGTAAAGGTCGTTCTGCTTTGATTTTTCAATGGCGTTCAGCCGGTTTTCGGATGACTTCTGCCCCATCCGCTCCAGACCGGCCAGCTGCGCCGGAGAAAGGCGATACAGGTCGGCCGGCGATGCGAGAAGGCCGGCGGAAATCAGCTTGTCCAGAACGGCGGGACCCATGCCGTCGATGTCCATCGCGTCGCGCGAGCAGAAATGGATCATGTGCCGCAGGAGCTGCGCGGGGCACTCCGGGTTCGTGCAGCGCGTGGCGGCCTCGCCCTCTTCCCTTGCGACCGGTGCCCCGCAGGACGGGCAGACGGACGGCATGCGGAACGGCTCCGACCCTTCCGCGTGGGACACGACGGAAACCACCTCCGGGATGATCTCCCCGGCTTTGCGGAGAATGACGGTATCCCCCACCCGGATGTCCTTCTCCGCGATGAAGTCCTGGTTGTGGAGCGTGGCGCGGCTGACGCTGGTCCCCGCGAGGGTGACCGGCTCAAAGACGCCGGTCGGCGTCAGGACGCCCGTGCGCCCGACGTTGATCTCGATGGCGAGGACCTTCGTCTTCTTTTCCTCCGGGGGATATTTGAACGCTTCCGCCCACCGGGGAAATTTCGCCGTGCTGCCGAGCACCGCGCGCTGCGCGAACGAATTGACCTTGACCACGGCGCCGTCGATGGAATAATCCAGCGAGCCGCGCATGTCTCCGATCCGCCGCACCTCGGCGGTCACTTCTTCCATGGTCTCGCAGCGGGTGAAAAAGGGCGGCACGGCAAAGCCGAGGCGTTTCAGAAAATTCAGTGCCTCGTCGTGGTACTGAAGGCTGACGCCGTTCACCTGCTGGACATTGAAGACAAAAATATCCAGCTTGCGGGCCGCCGTGATTTTCGCATCCTTCTGCCGCAGGGAACCGGCGGCGGCGTTCCGGGGATTCTTGAACGGCTTTTCCCCGTTCAGCTCCTGCCGGGCCGACAGCTCCAAAAAGACCTTATGGGACATATATACTTCCCCGCGCACCTCGAGGAATGGAACCGGCTCGTTCAGGCGCCGCGGCAGCGTGCGGATCGTCTTCATGTTTTCCGTAATCTCCTCGCCCACCAGGCCGTCGCCCCGCGTGGAACCCCGGACCAGGACCCCGTCCCGGTACTCCGCCGAAACGGACAGCCCGTCAAACTTCGGCTCGACAATATAGACGGGGCTTCCCACCGCGGCGCGGACCCGGCGGTCGAAATCGGCCAGCTCCCCCTCCGAAAAGGAATCGTGGAGACTCTCCATGGGGACGGTATGCGTGACAGGCGAAAATTTGGGAAGCGCGTGGCCGCCGACCTTCTGCGTAGGGGAATCCGGCGTGACCAGTTCCGGAAATTCCGCTTCCAGATTTTCCAGCCTGCGGTACAGGGCGTCATATGCCGCGTCGTCGATTTCCGGCGCGTCCTCGTCATAGTATTTCCGGTTGTGATACCGGATCTGCCCGGCAAGCTCCGACGCGAGTTTTTGGGCCTGCTCAAAATCCATAAATTTCAACCTCTTTTCCGGTCATTTCAAGTTGGCAACAACGCTGGGCACCGAACCGACAATAACCGTTTCCGCAACAAGCACGTTCGTATTCACATTCGTGGTGGTGTTAAAACCGGGCAGGAAGGAATAAATTCCGGCACTCACGTCCAGGTAAATCTGATGCCGCGTCTGGTTGATTCCGGCGGATTCAAACGAGCTTTTGAATTCGGCGGTGACGTTTCCCGAAAGGGTCAGCTTCAGATGGATATCCGGCCCGCGGCCGTGAAAAAGATCGCCGCCGACCAGAGTTCCCAAGGGGACCCCCACGGCGAAATCCGTGTCGCTGCCCAGCTGATTCTGCACATCGGTGATGATTTTCGCCTTCAGCTGGTTCATCCGGACCATATCGGCCGTAATGGAGAGCACATTCCCCTCGGCATCCCTGCTGACGTTGACGAGATTTTCATAAGAAACCGCATTGTCCCCCACTTCTTTCAAGACAATGCTGTTAATCATGCTGACGGATTTTATTTTTGCCTCATTTTCGGTAACCGATTCCATCACCGGACGAATCTGGCTGTCGAAAAGCACAGCGAACAAAATCAGCAGAAAAAGGAACAGAAGTAAAAAAGCTCTCCCCCGCACAGGCCTGCGGTACCGGCGCCGTCTTCTCAATTGCCGCACCTCCCGGAATGGATTACTCCATAATACTCCGAAAGGAAATTTCGTGTGCAATCTTTTTTCTGTCAGCGCCGGAATCCGATTTCCTCATAGAAAAAAGGCACAAAGAAACCCTTGGATTCCTTGTGCCTTCCGTTTTTCGAACGATTAGTTGTTTTCCGAATTTTCAGACTCTTCCGCCTGTTCTTCCAGAAGCGCCCGAATGGAAAGGCTCACGCGGTGCCGGTCGAAATCGATATCCGTGATTTTCACTTTGACCACATCGCCGATCTTCAGCACATCCTGGGGCTTGTCGATGCGGTGGTCGGCAATCTGGGAAATATGGATCAGCCCGTCGATTCCCGGAATCACCTGCGCAAAAGCGCCGAACGAGGTGAGACCGACAACCTTGACGTCCAAAACGCTCCCGACCGGATATTGATCCTTGAGGATCACCCACGGATTATCCTCCGGCTTTTTATAGCCGAGGGAAACCCGGCCTCTTTCGCGGTCGAGCGCCTTGATGTAGACGGTAACCGTATCGCCCACATTGACGACCTCCGACGGATGCTTGATCCTCGTCCAGGACAGTTCGGAGATATGGATCATGCCGTCGATCCCGCCCAGGTCGACGAACGCGCCGTAGGAGGTCAGAGACTTGACCACGCCGGTATAAACCTTGTTCACTTCGGCGGTTTCCCAGAACTTTTCCTCCTGGGCCTTTTTCTCATCCTTCAGCACGGAACGGATGGAGCCGACCGCACGCTTGCGCCCGCGGTTGACTTCGATGATCCGGAATTTCACCTGCTTTTTCAGGAGCGCATCCAGAGGGTCGCTGCGGGAAGCGGTGGCCTGCGAAGCGGGGATAAAGACCCGGACGCCCTCCGTAACGGCGATCACGCCGCCTTTGACCACTTCGGAAACCACGCCGTCCAGAACGGTCTGGTCGTCCGCCGCGGCTGCGATCTTCTCCCAGCCTTTCGCGGCATCCAGGCGTTTCTTGGAAAGCATGATGGTGCCCTCCTGGTCGTTGGTCCGCATAATAAGGAGATCCATCTCGTCGCCGACTTTCACGACGTCCTCCGGCTTTACGTTCGGATCCGACGAAAGCTCGGACGCCGGGACATAGCCAGCCTGCTTCCTTCCGACATCCACAAGGACCTCGGTCGGAGTAACACCAACAACAACGCCGTGAACCTTTTCGTCTGTATTTAAACTTTTCAGGGACTCTTCCAGCATTTCCGCGAAGTTCCCCTCGGTAGTGTTCTCCTTTGTATTATTTTGCGCAGCCGCATTTTCCTTAGGATCTTTCGTATCCTGTGCGGCACCCTCGTTTATTTCTGACATGGTAACAAGTACCTCCTTTATAATGCTTGCCGGCGTGGAAGCACCAGCAGTAATGCCAATACGTCCGGCTTTTTTCAAAGCCTGCAACGGAAGCTCGTCCACAGTTTCCACAAGATATGTAACGCAATTCTTTTTGCACACTTCAAAAAGTTTGGCGGTGTTGGAACTTTGCTTTCCGCCAATCACAATCATCGCATCACAGTGTCGCGACAAATCTTCCGCTTCCGACTGACGCATCGCAGTTGCATTACATATTGTATCAAAAATAACAGCATTTGTATATACCTTTTTAACGATTTCCAAACAATTTTCCCACTCGGCAACGCTGAAAGTTGTCTGCGCAACCACGCAGACGGGCTCGTTTTTAAAAAGGCGGTGCTCCGCGAGGAGTTTTTTCAGCTCGTCGGCATCTTTAAAGACAAAATGGTTTTTTCCGCAGTAACCCATGATGCCGCAAACCTCCGGATGGGCCGCGTCGCCGGCGATCAGGACTGTTTTCCCCTCTTCCGCGGCGCGGGACACAATCGCGTGGATTTTCGCCACAAACGGGCAGGTCGCGTCGCAGCATTCCAGACCGAGGGAACGGATTTTCCCGTAAACAGGCCGGCCCACCCCGTGCGAGCGGATGACCAGCGTGGCGTCCGGCGGAACACCTTCGGCTGTTTCGGCAATCACCACCCCGCGCGCCGCCAGTTCGGCAAGCGTCTGCGGATTATGGATGATCGGCCCGAGCGTGTAGACTTTTTTGCCCCGGTCCAGAAGATTGTGCACCATTTTGACGGCACGGTTGACGCCGAAGCAGAAACCGGCCGACGACGCGACGGTAAGGCTCATACGTTTTCCTCCAGCATCGAATCGATCTGTCCCGCCGCGCGGCCGGGCCCTGCCGAAGCGGACGGCATAAAAATTACCCGAATTCCCTCAGATTGGATTCCCGGAGCGCTGCGATGCGGTCCATCACATACTGGCTCGCGCTGCGGAGCTCGGAAGGAGTGCCGGCTTTGACGCCGAGTGCTTCCGGCGGAATGAGCTTCCCGAACGAAACGATGCAGGTGCGGAACGGTTTCGGAAGGCCTCCCCCTCTTGCCGTGATGCAGCAGGGGACGATGGGGGCGTCGCAGGTTTTCGCCAGCATGGCCGCCCCCGCTTTGGGCCGCAGAAGGCGGCCGTCTTTCGACCGCGTTCCCTCGATGAACAGGCCGAGCACATGCCCTTCCTTCAAGTGCACCCGCGCTTTGTTGATCGCGCCCTTGTCGCCCCGCCCGCGCGAGACGGGAAAAGCGCCGAGGGCCCCGATCACCGCGCCGACCAATCGATTGCGGAACAGCTCCTCTTTCGCCATGAAATAGATCTGGCGCCGCTGGGAATACGCAAGCCGCAGCGGATCCGTCATGCTCGCGTGATTGCAGCACAGAATGACCTTGCCGGTTTTCGGCAGGTTTTCCGCCCCGCGGACGCGGATCGGCATGACCGTCCGAAAAAACCAGGGGAGGAGCGCCCTTGCCAAGGTATAAAGAAGAGTTCCCTTCATAGTTTCACCATTTCCCGCCGCGTTATTTGCCGCCAAGCCGGTTTTTGATAAAGCCGACGAGCTGCTCGACCGACTGTTCCAGCGTGTTGCCCGTCGTGTCCACCACATCCGCGCCTTCCGCCGCGGCGAGCGGCGCCGCCGCGCGGTGGGTGTCGTTGTAGTCCCTCCGCTTCAGGTCCCGGAGCACGTCCTCATAGCTGGCTTCCACGCCCTTTTGGAGCATCTCCTCATACCGGCGCCGCGCGCGGTCCTCCGCCGAAGCGGTCAAAAAAATTTTGACCTTCGCGCCGGGGAGGACGACCGTCCCGATGTCCCTGCCGTCCATAACGACATTGTTCGTTTCCGCGAGGTTCCGCTGCAGGGCGAGCAGGAACGCGCGGACCTCCGGAATGGCCGAAATTTTGGACGCCGCCATGGAAACCTCGGCGGACCGGATTTCCCCGGACACGTCCTTTCCGCATAAAAACACTTTCTGCT
>JALCPO010000063.1 GCA_022650455.1 Oscillospiraceae bacterium | reverse complement strand
CTAAAGGCGTAATCAATTTCAATTCCGTATAGGAAGATTGACATTCCGGTAAATCGGAACCAATGGGAGCGGCGATTCCGCAACCGGAACCAAGCTCTATTGTACCCTGCGTTCCGTTAAATTTCAATATAAATTTGGCAAAAAGGCCTTTAAAATTGGACGTTTGTATAAATTAACAAAATAACACCGATATTTCTTACAAAATTATTTGTAAAAGATGTAATTTTAATAAATTTTTGGGAAATCACATCCTGCGCGCGGAAGGAAAGACGGAAAACACTGCGGCAATCCATTATTTATATGATGGGGAAAGCCGATTGATTCTTCCCTTACCGGCCGGACTGACGGGAAATATTGGGCAGATTGAACATGAAATGCAGAGAAAAAATAAGTTTCCTGTTTGGATCGGTTCTTGCCAATTTGAATATTGATGTGATATAATATTTAAAATTACATTAAGCTGTTAATAACACTGCATTTGGCAACATGCAGATTGAAATACGGATTTCCGGTGGTACCGGTGGAAAATCCGGCATCCAAATTCAAGAAGATAAGGAAAGGACCATGGATACGATGATTCATTGCACAGTTGGAGAAATGCTGGACGCCAACGCGAAAAAATTCCCGGACCGGGAAGCGGTCAAATACAACGACCGCCCATACCGCAGAACCTGGAGAGAGTTCCGCGACGAGTGCAACAGGGCCGCAAAGGGGTTTCTGTCGATTGGAATCAAAAAAGGCGACCATGTCGCCATCTGGGCAACCAATGTTCCGGAGTGGCTCATCACGCTGTTTGCGACGGCGAAAATCGGCGCGATCCTGGTTACGGTCAACACGAATTATAAAAAGTTCGAGCTGAAATACCTGCTGCAGCAGTCGGACACCAAGGCACTGGTTTTCATCGACGGGTTTAAGGGAAACGATTATATCAGCACGATCAACGCGCTTTGCCCGACCCTGAAGACGAGCCGGCCCGGCTGCCTTTCCGAACCGGATTTTCCGTTTTTAAAGACTCTCGTCCATATCGGAGGGACGAAGATCCCGGGGACATACGATTTTCAGGAGCTTTTCCGGCGGGGCGAAGCCGTCAGTGACGCAGAATACCGCCGCGTTCAGGATTCGCTGGACCCGGGCGAAGTTATCAACATGCAGTATACCTCCGGCACGACGGGATTCCCGAAGGGCGTGATGCTGACGCATGACAACATCGTAAACAACGGCAAGGGAATCGGGGACTGCATGAAATTCACGGAGCAGGACAAACTCTGCATCACCGTCCCGCTGTTCCACTGCTTCGGTCTGGTTCTGGGCGTCATGGCGTGCCTGACCCACTGCACTTCCATGGTCCCTGTGGAATACTACCGGCCGTCCGTCGTTATGAACGCGCTGGAAGAGGAAGGCTGCACAGCCGTGCACGGCGTCCCCACCATGTTCATCGCGATGCTGGAACATCCCGACTTCAAAAAGCACCGCTTCACCACGCTGCGGACGGGAATTATGGCCGGTTCGCCCTGCCCGGAAAAAGTCATGCGCCGGGTCATCAACGAAATGGGAATACGGGAAATCACCATCACCTACGGCGAGACGGAAGCTTCCCCCGCCTGTACCATGACGACGACCGACGACCCGCTCGAAACCCGGGTCTGCACCGTCGGCAAGCTGATGCCGGGCGTGGAAGGGAAAATCATCGACCCGAAAACCGGCAAGATCCAGCCGGTGAATGTGCCGGGCGAGTTCTGCTCGCGCGGCTACAACACCATGAAAGGCTACTACAAGATGCCGGACGAAACCCGGCAGGCCGTGGACGAGAACGGCTGGCTGCATTCCGGGGACCTCGCCGCGGCGGACGAAAACGGGTATTACCGCATTACGGGCCGGATCAAGGACATGATTATCCGCGGCGGTGAAAACATCTATCCGAAGGAGATCGAGGAATTTCTCTACACGCATCCGGCCATCCGCGATGTTCAGGTCATCGGGGTGCCGAGCGAAGAGTACGGGGAAGAGATTATGGCCTGCATCATTCTGAAGGAAGGCGCGCATCTCACCGAAGACGAGGTCCGCGGCTATATCGGCGACAATCTGGCGCGCCACAAGATCCCGAAATACGTGAAATTCCTGGACCGTTTCCCCGTGACGGCGAGCGGGAAGATCCAGAAATATAAGCTCCGTGAGATGGCGGCAAAAGAATGCGACCCTGCCGACACTTCGCGGGGGGGCCGCGGGAAGGGCAATACGGGGCGTCCGTCCGGAACTCCCAAGAAAGGCGTTCCGGCCCGCAAAAGGGTTCCCCTGCAAGGTTGATTCCTGCATTTTTGCAATACAGAAAATACGCGATGGAAAAATTGCATACAATATTGCATATAATCATCAAACTGTTTCCTATGCAACAAAATGGGAACCGGAAAGCTGCAATAAAACGGGGGATTGAATGAGTTTCAGAATTATAGGAACCGGAAGCGCGCATCCCGCATATTCCCGGACGAACGACGATCTTGCGGAGATGATGGACACATCCGACGAATGGATTTATTCACGCACCGGGATCAAAAGCCGGTACGTCTGTACCGATGAAACCATCACCGATGTTGCGGAAGCCGCCGGGCGGGCCGCGCTGGAAAACGCAGGGGTGGATGTTTCCGCACTGGACGGGATCATCTGCACGACGATCCGGGGCGATTATTTTACTCCGTCGCTGGCCTGCTGCATCCAGGAGCGCCTCGGGGCGCACTGTCCGGCGTTCGACATGAACGCGGCCTGCACGGGCTTTCTTTATGCCCTCGATGTAGCCGACGGCTTTTTTGTCCGGAAGCGGGCGAAAAAAATTCTGATTGTTTCCTGCGAAAATATGTCGAAGCTGCTGGACTGGAAAGACCGGGCCACGTGCGTTCTGTTCGGCGACGGGGCGGGCGCTGCCGTTCTTGCGGAGGGCGGCGGCCTCCTTTCCATCCGCATCGCCGCCTACGGCGACAGCAAGGTCATGGCCATCCCGAACGTCAGCGGCAACTCGCCGTTTAACCGCACCCCGTGCCCGCCCTCCGTCCTGACCTGGAGCGGCCACGAGGTGTATAAGTTCGCCGTGAGCGAGATGCCCAAGCAGCTGAAAGCCGCGATCCGGGACGCCGGGCTGGAACAGAAGGACGTCACGTGGGTTCTGCCGCATCAGGCAAACCTGCGGATCATCGATTCCGCGAAAAAGCGTCTGGACATCCCCGCGGAGCGCTACTGCACCAATATTGCGCATTACGGAAACATTTCTTCCGCGTCCATTCCGATTTTAATGGACGAGCTGAACCGCAGGGGGACGTTCCATCCTGGGGACATCCTCGCGCTGGTCGCGTTCGGCGGCGGTCTGACCTCCGGTGCGTGCGTCATCCGGTGGGGCTGACCGGATTTTCGGAAAGGAGAAAATTTTCATGATAAAAACTCCCGTCTGCGAGCTGTTTCAGATCGAATATCCGATTTTTCAGGGCGGCATGGCATGGGTGGCGGACGCTTCGCTGGCGGCCGCTGTTTCCAACGCCGGCGGGCTCGGCATCATCGCCGGGATGAATTCCAACGGGGAGCAGCTCCGGGAAGAAATCCGCAAATGCCGGGAGAGGACCCAAAAGCCGTTCGGCGTCAACGTCATGCTGATGAGCCCGTTCGTGGAAGAGGTTGCCCGGACGGTTGTGGAAGAACATGTGCCGGTGCTGACGACCGGGGCCGGGAATCCGGGGGAGTTCATGCCGGCATGGCTGGAAGCGGGCATCAAGGTGGTTCCCGTTGTCGCTTCCGTCGGTTTCGCAAGGCTGGCGGAAAAGCGCGGCGCCTGCGCCGTCGTGGCGGAAGGCGCGGAAAGCGGCGGGCATATCGGGAAGCTGCATACGATGGCCCTTGTTCCGCAGATCTGCGACGCCGTGAAGATTCCCGTCCTTGCCGCCGGGGGTATCGGCGACGGGAGGGGAATTGCGGCGGCCCTGATGCTGGGCGCCCAGGGCGTGCAGGTTGGCACGCGTTTTCTGGTGGCCAGGGAATGCACCATCAGCCCGGTTTATAAGGAAAAAGTACGGAAGGCAAAAGAGCTGGATACAATCGTGACCGGCGCCAGCCTGGGCGACGCGGTTCGGTCCTTGAAAACGCCGTTTTCCAGAGAATTTGAAAAAAAGGAACGCGGGGCGGACGTATCCAAAGAGGAGCTGGAAAAATTCGGCGCCGGAGCGCTCCGGCGGGCCGCCCGGGAAGGCGACGCACGGAACGGATGCTTTCTCGCGGGGGAAATCGCCGGCCTGGTGAAAAAGGAACAGACGGCGAAAGAAATGATCGAAGAAATGTTTGAGGAAGCGGAAAAACGGTTGGGCGGTGTGTCGCAGTGGGTAAAATAGCGTTTTTATTCAGTGGACAGGGTGCCCAGTACACCGGTATGGGCCGGGAGCTTTGCGGGGCTTCCGAAGCGGCAAAACGGGTGTTCAGCCTGGCGGGCGGCATCCGCCCCGGTACGTCGGAGCAGTGCTTTCACGCGCCGAAGGAAGAACTTTCCCAAACGGTCAACACGCAGCCGTGCGTTTACTGCGTCGACCTGGCCGCCGCGGAAGCCCTGCGGGAAAACGGAATCCTTCCGGACGCCGTCGCGGGGTTTTCCCTCGGTGAAATCGCCGCCCTGACGTTTTCGCATGCTTTTTCGCCGGAAGACGGTTTTTCCTTCGTCTGCACGCGCGGCCGGTTGATGAACGATGCCGCCGAAAAAGAGGGGGGCGGCATGGCAGCCGTCCTAAAGCTCCCGGATGAAACGGTGGAGAAAATCTGCTCCCGTTACCAGCGCGTTTATCCCGTCAACTACAACTGCCCGGGCCAGGTCGCCGTCGCGGGGGAGAAACGGGAACTGGAAAGCTTTTGCAGGGATGCGGCCGAAGCGGGCGGCAGGGCCGTCCCGCTGGCGGTCAGCGGCGCGTTTCATTCCCCCTTTATGCGGGAAGCCGGGGAGAGGCTTCGGGGAACGCTCCGGGCGGTTCCGGTGAAGCCCCCGTCGATCCCGGTTTACTCCGATTTTACGGCGTCCCGGTACGGGGCGGATGAAGCCCAGATTCGTGAAAATATTGTCAATCAAATCAGCCATCCGGTTTTATGGAGAAAGATTCTGGAGAAAATGGCTGCGGACGGCGTGGATACTTATGTGGAAACCGGGCCGGGGAAAGTTTTGAGCGGTCTGGTCAAAAGGACGCTTCGCAATGTAAAAATCTTTCATGTGGAGGATGCGGAAACCCTGAGGCAGGCGGTTTCCGCCCTCCGGCGAGGAGGCAAAACATGCTGAAAGGTCAGGTGGCGGTCGTTACGGGCGGCTCGCGCGGCATCGGCCGGGCAATCGTGCGGAAGCTGGCGGAAAACGGGGCGGATGTCGCCATTCTCTATGCGGGGAACCAGAAGGCTGCGGAAGAAACCTGCACCCTGTTACAGGGCTTTTCCGTGCGGTGCGGTGCCTACCGGTGCGACGTAGCCGACTTCGACGCGACGAAGAAAACGGTGAACGAAATCTTAAAGGATTTCGGAAAGATCGACATTCTTGTCAATAACGCGGGCATCACGCGCGACGGTTCCATCGCAACCATGAAGGAGCAGGATTTCGACGACGTGATCCGCACCAATTTAAAAGGCTCCTTTCACATGATCCGGAACTGCTGCCGCCATTTTCTTCATCAGCGCAGCGGCAGGATCATCAATATCAGCTCGGTGGCGGGGCTGAGCGGGAACGTCGGGCAGGCGAACTATTCGTCCGCGAAGGCGGGCTTGATCGGCCTGACGAAGACCGTGGCGAGGGAGCTGGCGGGCCGTGGCATCACCTGCAATGCGATCGCCCCCGGGTTCATCGATACCGACATGACGCGGGGAATGAACGAAAAGGCCCGCGACGCGGTTGTCGCCTCGATCCCGATGAAGCGCGCGGGGAAGCCGGAAGACGTCGCAAACCTCGCCGCTTTTCTGGCGGGCGACGGAGCGGCCTACATCACAGGGGAAGTCATCCGGGTGGACGGCGGCCTCTGCATCTGAGAAAAATGATGGAATTCCGTTGGGAGGATACGATGAGAAGAAGAGTTGTTGTTACGGGCATGGGCGCCGTCACTCCGCTTGGAAACGACGTGGCGTCTTTCTGGAACGGACTGGTTGCGGGAAAAAACGGCATTGATTTTATTACGAGATTCGATACGTCGGCATACAAGGTGAAGCTTGCGGCCGAGGTCAAGGATTTTCATCCGGCGGATTATATGGAAAAATCCCAGATCCGTAAAACGGACCTGTTCTGCCAGTACGCAATGGCCGCCGCCGCCCAGGCGATGGACGACAGCGGAATTTCCGGCCGGATCGAGCCGGAGCGGCTCGGCGTTTACGTGGGCTCGGGCATCGGCGGCATGACGACGTTCATTGAAGACTGCACCAGGCTGAACACCGTGGGCCCCAGGAGAGTTTCGCCCTTTTTCATTCCGAAGCTGATTTCCAATATCGCCGCGGGCAACATTGCCATCCGGCATCACGCGAAAGGCCCTTCCCTGTGCATCGTGACGGCCTGCTCCACTTCCGCAAACGCAGTCGGGGAAGCGTACCGCGCCATCCAGTACGGGGCGGCCGACGCGATGATTACCGGCGGGTCCGAAGCGACGATCAACGGGCTTGCCGTTGCGGGCTTCACAAACTGCATGGCCCTGTGCACGTCGAATGATCCCAAGAACGCGTCCATGCCGTTCGACAAGCGCCGCGACGGGTTCGTCATGGGCGAGGGCGGGGCCGTTCTGATCCTGGAAGAATATGAGCATGCCGTCGCCCGCGGCGCGAAAATCTATGGGGAACTCTGCGGCTACGGCAACACGAACGACGCTTACCACATGACGGCCCCGCAGCCGGAAGGCGAGGGGATCGCGACCGCCGTCCGGTTGGCAATGAAAGAAGCCGGCGTGCCGGGCGACGCGAAGCTTTATATCAACGCGCACGGCACCAGCACGAAACTGAACGATAAGACGGAAACGCTCGCGTTTAAGGCGGCGCTCGGCAAACAGGCCGAAACCGCGCTGATCAGCTCAACCAAATCCATGACGGGCCACATGCTGGGCGCAACCGGCGCGGCCGAGGCGATCGTGAGCATTCTTGCCTTGAAAAACGGCGTCGTTCCCCCGACCATCGGCTACCGGGTGCCCGATCCGGAATGCGACCTCGACTACGTTCCCAATACGGCGCGCAAGGCGCGGCCGGATTACGCGCTTTCGACGAATCTCGGGTTTGGCGGCCATAACGTCTGCCTGGTGTTTCGGAGAGCGCGGTAACGGAGCAATACGCAGAGGAAGGTGAGCAGATTTATGAAATTGGAAGAGATTCGTTCCCTCGCAAAGATTTTGCAGGACGCCGGCCTGACCTGCCTTGAGGTCACGGAGGACGGGCAGAAAATCAAGCTGGAAAAAAGACCGCCGGCTCCGGCGGCGGCTTTCGCCGTGCCGCCCGCCACAGCGAATGTCCCCGCCGCGGGAAGCGGCGGAGCTTCGGCGGGCAAGCCGGAGAGCGCGGAACATTTCAAGGAAATCAAAAGTCCGATGGTCGGCGTTTTTTATACCTCTCCCTCACCGGAAAGCGAACCTTACGTGAAGGTCGGCAGCAAGGTGAAAAAGGGCGACGTGATCTGCACGATCGAGGCCATGAAGCTCCTGAATGAAATCAATTCCGACCAGAACGGCGAAATCGCCGAAATCTGTGCGGACAACGGCCAGGTCGTCGAATACGGCCAGACTCTGTTCAAGCTGCGCTGAATTAGTGCGGTCCGTCCTTCCGCGCGGGACGGACGTCCTGTTTTTCCCAGATCCGCGCGGGGAAACGGCGGTAAAACCATGACGAGAGACGAACTGAAACAAATCCTTCCGCACCGCGAGCCGATGCTCCTGATCGACGAGGCGGAGCTCAGGGAAGAAAATCTTGCGGTTGGAAGTTATACCGTTAAGGGCGACGAGTGGTTCCTGCGGGGGCATTTTCCCGGCATGCCGATCGTGCCCGGCGTGATCCAGTGCGAAATGATGGCGCAGACCTGCTGTGTCCTGTTGGCCGACAAGGTGAAGGGAAGCATCCCCCTGTTCGGCGGCCTCGATAAGGTGCGGTTCAAAAATCAGGTCCGCCCGGGCGATACGCTGGTGCTGGAATGCAGCCTGACGAGGAGCCGGCCCCCTTTTTACTTTGCAAGGGGCAAGGGCACCGTGAACGGAAAGCTCGCGGTCAGCGCCGAGCTGTCTTTCGCGCTGATGCCAAAGAATAAGGGGTGAAACCTTGTTTTCAAAGATTCTGATTGCAAACCGCGGTGAAATCGCCGTCCGGATCATCCGGGCCTGCAAAGAGATGGGCATTGCCACGGTGGCCGTTTTTTCCGAAGCGGACCGGGACGCCCTGCACGTCAGCCTTGCGGATGAAAGCGTCTGCATCGGCCCCGCCCAGCTCAAGGACAGCTATCTGAATGTCGCGGCGATCATTTCGGCGGCGGAGGTGACGGGCGCCGGGGCCATCCATCCGGGCTACGGACTCCTCTCCGAAAACGCGAAGTTCGCGGCCCTGTGCGAAAAATGCAACATTGCCTTTATCGGCCCGCCGTCCGGCGTCATTGCGAAAATGGGCGATAAGGACATGGCCCGGCAGACCATGCAGGCTTCCGGCGTTCCGGTCGTTCCCGGCGGCGGAATGGTGGACGATTTCAAACAGGCGGAAAAAGAGGCGCGGAGAATCGGTTTCCCGCTGCTGATTAAGGCCCGCAGCGGGGGCGGCGGGCGCGGGATCCGTCTCGTCCGCTCCATGGAAGAGTTTGAAAACGCGTTCCACACCGCGTCCGCGGAAGCCAAAATTGCTTTCGGCGACGGCGCCGTTTACCTCGAAAAATATCTTTACCCGGCCAAGCATGTGGAAATGCAGCTTTTGTGCGACAACCAGGGGAATGCCGTCGTCCTCGGGGAACGCGAATGTTCCGTACAGCGCAAGCACCAGAAACTGCTGGAAGAAAGCCCGTCCCCGGGAATTTCGCAGGAAACCCGCATGAAAATGGGCCGTTTCGCGGTTCAGGCGGCGAGGGCCGTCGGCTATGTCAACGCCGGAACCATCGAGTTCCTGGTGGACGACAGCCAGAATTTTTATTTCATGGAAATGAACACCCGCCTTCAGGTGGAGCACGCCGTCACGGAAATGGTGACCGGAATCGACCTCGTAAAATGGCAGATCCGCATCGCGGCGGGCCTGCCCCTGAATTTTGGGCAGAAAGACGTTTCCGTCGGCGGCCACGCGATCGAGTGCCGCATCAACGCGGAAAATCCGTCGCTGGGTTTCCGGCCGAGCAGCGGGAAAATCACCCTGCTGCACATTCCCGGCGGGCCGTGGGTCCGGTTCGACACGGCACTGTTTCAGGATTACACCGTTCCCCCGTTTTATGATTCCCTGATCGGCAAGCTGATCGTCCATGCGCAGACGCGGGAAGAAGCAATCCGGAAAATGCAGGCGGCTCTTTGCGAACTGGTCATCACCGGCGTGGATACCAATACGGATTTGCAGCGGAAGATTCTGGCGCATCCGCTGTTCCGGTCGGGCCGCTACCATACGGATTTTATGGAGAAGCTGGAGGCAACCAAGCCATGATGCTGACGAAGAACCTTTTTAAAAAGCCGGGGAACCCGCTGGAATGGTACGACGGCCACAATAAAAATTCCATGCCGGACATTCCCGACCAGATGTGCATTTCCTGCCCGCAATGCAAGGCGATCCTTCTGACGGGCGATTTGAACGAAAATGCGCGCGTCTGCCCGAAGTGCGGCTACCATTTCCGCATGAACGCGCGCCAGCGCATCGGGCTGGTTACCGACGGCGACTCTTTTCGGGAAAGGGACGCGAAAATGCGTTCTTCCAATTTGATCGGGTTTCCGAACTATGAAAAGAAATTGTGGCACGCCCGCCTTGAGAGCGGGGAAAACGAGGGCGTCGTCTGCGGAACCGCCTCGATCGGCGGCTTTCCCTGCGCTCTGTTCGCTATGGAACCCTATTTTATGATGGGCAGCATGGGCACCGTGGTGGGCGAAAAAATCGCGCGGCTGTTTGAATACGCCGCCGCAAATTCCCTGCCCGTGGTGGGGTTTACGGTGTCCGGCGGCGCGCGAATGCAGGAGGGCATCCTTTCCCTGATGCAGATGGCGAAAACGAGCGCCGCCGTCAAACGGCACGGCGAGGCGGGCAATCTGTATGTTGCGGTCCTGACCGACCCGACCACGGGCGGCGTGACGGCGAGCTTCGCCATGGAAGCGGACGTCATTCTGGCCGAACCCGGCGCGCTGATCGGCTTTGCCGGTCCCCGGGTTATCGAGCAGACCATGCGCCAGAAGCTGCCCCCGAATTTCCAGAGGGCCGAATTTCTGCTGGAAAAAGGCTTTGTCGACGAAATCGTGCCGCGCCGCGGGCAGAAAGAGTATCTTGCAAACCTGCTGTCGATGCATCAAAGGGGGAACGGGCATGGAAGCGTATGACCGCCTTGCCGCCGCGCGCGCCAAGGGCAGGCCGACCGGCCTGTGCTATATCCGGAATATTTTTACGGACTTCATGGAAATGCACGGCGACCGCCGCTTCGGCGACGACAAAGCGATCGTCGCCGGGATCGCCCGCCTGTGCGGGATGCCGGTCACCGTCATCGCCAACGAGAAGGGCGGCAGCACAAAGGAAAAGGTCCGCCGGAATTTCGGCTCCGCGCACCCGGAAGGCTACCGAAAAGCCCTGCGCCAGATGAAGCTTGCTGAAAAATTCGGCCGGCCGGTCGTCTGCTTTGTGGACACGGCGGGGGCGTTCTGCGGCATCTCCGCGGAAGAACGCGGAGAAGGGCAGGCCATCGCCGAAAACCTGACGGAGATGATGGCGCTGAAGACTCCCGTGATTTCGGTGTTTATCGGCGAAGGCGGCAGCGGTGGAGCGCTTGCGCTGGCGGTGGCCGACGAGGTCTGGATGCTGGAAAACGCCTGCTACTCCGTCATTTCGCCGGAAGGCTGCGCCAGCATCCTGTGGAGGGACAGCTCCAAAGTAAAAGAGGCCGCGCAGTGCCTGAAAATGACGGCGGACGATCTCCTGCGACTGGATGTGGTCGAGCGCGTCATCCCGGAGCCGGCTGATTTCAGCGAGGTGTACGAGACCCTGAAAACCGAACTGTACCACTCCCTTGTGCTGAAAAAAGCGGAGGAGATACCGGCGCTCCTGCAAAAACGCTATGACCGTTTCCGCAAATTCGGTGCAACGTAAATTCTGTAAAAAAGCCTGTGGACGGGCCGTGCGGCCCTGCCGCAGGTTTTTGTTTAAAATTCCTATAATCATATTTTAACCTTCTCTTAACATATTGTGTTTACAATGGAACTGCCATATTGGAATGAAATAACCGCCGGTATCGCCAGCCGCGGTAAGGGGAAAGGGAAACCGTAAGGATATGGAAACAAAAATCGAATTTGCCGGACTGAATCTGTTCTACGGAGACTTCCAGGCACTGAAGAATATTAACATGCGCATCCCTTCCAATCAGGTGACGGCTTTCATCGGCCCGTCGGGCTGCGGGAAGTCCACCTGCCTGAAAACAATCAACCGGATGAACGACCTGGTCGAAAATTGCCGGATCGAAGGAAAAGTTACGGTCGGAGGAAAAGACATCTATTTGCCGAATACGGATGTCACGCTTCTGCGGAAACGCGTCGGCATGGTATTCCAGAACCCGAATCCATTTCCGATGTCGCTTTACGACAATATTGCCTACGGGCCGAGAATTCACGGGGTCAAGTCCAAAAGAGAGCTGGACGAGATCGTGGAGAATTCCCTGAAAGCGGCCGCGCTTTGGGGCGAAGTGAAAGACCGGCTGAAAGAATCGGCGCTCGGCCTTTCCGGCGGCCAGCAGCAGCGCCTCTGCATTGCCCGGGCCCTTGCCGTCGAACCGGAAGTGATTCTGATGGATGAGCCCACGAGCGCTCTGGACCCGATCTCGACATTGAAGATTGAGGACCTGATGGATGACCTGCGGAAAAAGTATACCGTGGTGATTGTTACGCACAATATGCAGCAGGCGGCCCGCATTGCCGACCGGACGGCATTCTTCCTGCTTGGGGAACTGGTGGAGTATACCGACACGATCACCATGTTCAACCGGCCGAAGGACGAGCGCACGGAGCGCTATATTACAGGCCGGTTCGGCTGAACGGCGTTGATTTTTCGGCCGGAGCCGGAACAAGAAGGGGGAAACCGATATGCCCAGAAAGATTTTTGACCGCGAGCTGGAAAGCCTGATGTCCCACATGACGGAGCTTGGCGGCGCGGTTGACGAAAAAATCCAGCAGACCATCACCGCCCTGCGGAGCATGAATCTGGACCTTGCGGAGGACGTGGCGAAGAGCGACAACGATATTGACCGTATGGTGCGCCAGATCGAAAAGGACTGCATGGACCTGATCGCGCTGCAGCAGCCGATCGCGAAGGACCTGCGCACCATTGCGGCCTGCCTAAAAATCCTGACGGACGTGGAGCGGGAAGCCGACCAGTGCGCCGACATCTGCGAGATCCTTACGGTCGGGGAATTGAACGGCAACAGCCTGGCCATTACGCACGTCACCCAGATGCTGGAGACGGCCCGCAGGATGTTCCGGCGCTCCATGGATGTCCTCCTGAGCAAGGATGTGGAAGAAGCCCGCAGCATCTGCCGCAGCGACGACGAGGTGGACGCGATGTTTTCCAAGATCATTC
>JALCPO010000062.1 GCA_022650455.1 Oscillospiraceae bacterium | reverse complement strand
TGGATAAACAATACTGGCCCGGCCTGTTGATTTTCCTCAAGATCTGGAAAGGCCTTGGTTACGGCATGGTGGTCTACCTTGCAACCATTACGGGGTTTGATCCTACTTATTATGAGGCTGCCGTTATCGACGGTGCCACCAAGTGGCAGCAGACGAAATATATTACGCTGCCCATGATGAAAAATGTGATTGTCATTATGTTTATCCTGAGTGTGGGCACCATCTTTTTCTCCGATTTCGGCCTGTTCTACCAGGTACCGCACGATTCCAATTCCCTGTTCGACGTAACGTATACCATCGACGTGATGGTGTATAAATCGCTGAAAGCTTCTACGGTGGGTATGGCGTCCGCGTCCGCGCTTTTCCAGTCTATCATGGGGTGCCTTACCGTCCTGGGCGCGAATGCGATCGTCAAACGCGTCGACCCGGACAGCGCGATGATATGAGGGGGCAGCCATGAAAAAATCTGCTTATCAGACGGGTCTTGAAAAGTTCAACCGGATTCATCCCGCTACCAATTTTGTTTTCAATCTTGTTTTTATTCTGCTTTCCCTGGTCTGCGTGGTTCCGATCCTTTTGGTACTCTCGATTTCCCTGACTTCCGAGCAGACCATCAACTCCGTCGGGTATCAGTTTATCCCGCAGAGCGTTTCGTTTGAATCCTACATCTTCCTATGGAAGCAGTACGTTGTTCTGTTCCGGGCGTTTGGCGTTTCCATTTTTGTCACTGTCGTAGGAACGGTTTTGGGAGTCCTGCTGACCACTTCCATGGGATATGTGCTTTCCAGGCCACAGTACCGCCTGAAAAAGTTCCTGACGTGGGTCGTATTTATCCCCATGGTCTTTAACGGCGGCATGGTTTCAAGCTACTTCGTCAACACGAATTTTCTCGGCTTGAAGAACAACATCTGGGCGCTGGTTCTCCCTTTGATGGTTTCCTCGTTTAATGTAATCGTCTGCAAGACATTTTTTCAGTCCACCATCCCGGATTCGATTGTGGAATCCGCGAAAATAGACGGTGCCACGCAGCTGAAAATCTTTTTCCGGATTGTGCTCCCCATTTCGCTGCCGGTGCTGGCGACAATCGGTCTGTTCCTGTGCTTTACCTATTGGAATGACTGGTTCCAGTCCATGCTGTACATTGACGACTCCAAACTGTATTCTCTGCAGGCTCTGCTGATGCAAATCATGAATAACGTGGATTATCTGTCGCGCAACGCGGCCACAATGGGCATTAGCGCGGCGCAGGTTGCGAGCGGTCTGCCGAAAGAGGGAATGCGGATGGCCATCGCCGTGATTATTGTTTTGCCGATCGCCTGCGCCTATCCGTTTTTCCAGAAATACTTTATCTCCGGCCTGACCATCGGGTCCGTAAAAGGGTAACCAACCGGATTTCCCGAAAATTTTTAACCGGCCATTCGCAGACTGCCAACAACAGTCTGTTGGTAATAATTTCAATCAGGAGGTTATGTTATGAAAAAGTGCAGGTTTCTTTCCATCCTCTGCACGGCGGCTCTGCTGATGTCCATGGCGGTTCTGCCCGGATGCCAGAGCAACCAGGGAAGCAACTCCGCGGCGCAGGGCTCCGGTGCGCAGAAGGAAGCGCCGACCCTTACCTGGTGGCTGATTGGCAGCGGTACGCCGGCCAATTTACAGTCCGCGCTGGCCAAAATCAACGATTATACTTCCAAAAAGATCAATGTCAAGCTGAACATCAAAATTGCTGCGTACGGCGACTGGGACAATAAGATGAACCAGATCGTCAATTCGGGCGAAAAGTTCGACATCATGTTCACGAACAACACCAAATACAGCAAGCAGGTCGATCTGGGCGCTTTCGCCGACCTGACGGATCTGGTAAAATCGGATGCCCCGAGTCTGTACAAGGCGATTCCGGAAGAAGTTTGGAAGGGCGCTACCATCAACGGAAAGATTTACGCCGTTCCGACTTACAAAGATTCCGCTATTGCGCAATACTGGGCTTTTGACGACAAATATGTAAAAAAGTACAATATCGACGTGGCTAACACCAAGACGTTTGACGCTCTGGACAAGGCGTTCACGAAGATCAAACAGGGCGAAGGCAAATCCTGCTATCCGTTGAAACTGATGCAGACCGATGCGTTTCTCGGGATGCTCAACAACTACGACGATCTGACCGTCGGCTTCCAGCCGATCGGTGTCCGCATCGACGACAAAAACCATAAGGTTGTTTCCGTGCTGGAGCAGTCGGACACGATGGCCCAGTTGAAGATGCTGCACAAGTGGTACCAGCAGGGCATCATCAATCCAGACGCCCCAACTACGACGGATGCTGGGAAAGGACATATTTTCCTGTCGGCACAAGGGTTTCCGGGCGCCGAAGCAAGCTGGCAGGTCAACGAGGGTGTTGCAAAGTATGACACGGTCCAAGCCGCGGAACCGATTTACACCAACAGTGCCATTCAGGGTTCTTTGAACGCGATCTCGGCAAATTCCGATCACAAGACCGAGGCACTGAAGCTGCTGCAACTGGTCAACACCGACCATAAGCTGCGTGATATGCTCGCTTACGGCGAAGAAGGAAAAGACTTCCAATATGTCAAACCGAACGTTGTTAAACGCCTGTCAGACTCGTGGCAGCTCGGGAGCTATGCGGAAGGAACGTTCTTCAACATGTCGACTTTGAGCGATGCTCCGGCCGATCAGTGGGATCAGATCAAAAAACAGAATGCAAAAGCGATTTCGTCCGCCTGCCTGGGCTTTACGCCGGATGTTTCCAAGATCTCGACCGAACTCGCGAACTGCCAGGCCGTTTGGGATAAATACCGCTTTGAACTGATGACGGGCGCTTCCGATCCAACGCAGAAGGTTCCCCAGATTGTCAAGGAACTGAAGAGTGCCGGTATGGACACAATCATCAGCGAACTGCAGTCTCAGCTGGACGGGCAGCTGAAAGCAGATTGATTTAGACCGACACACGCTGATTTTGGAATGCAGGATGCAGCCTGAACGCGAATACAGCAAAAAGCGTTCAGGCTGTTTTCCGTATCAGGACTTCCTTCTTTAATCCGAAAACAATGCAGATTCAATCATCCCGTGGCCCGGGCAATCCGCTGGACGGGCCGGGAATGGACATTTCACGAATGAAAGAGATAAACTGGAGGCATTTTCATTGAGCAGACTGATAGGAGCACCACTGCAGGACATTCCGTGGCAGCCGAAGCCGGCTGGGTGCCAGTCACCGGTCTGGAGGTACAGCGCGAACCCGATTATTCCGCGCGATGCGATCCCGACGTCCAACAGCGTTTTTAATTCCGCCGTTGTTCCGTACCGTGCCGGTTTTGCGGGCGTTTTCCGCTGTGACAGCAGGGCCGTAAGCATGGATATCCACGCCGGCTTCAGCGCGGACGGAATTCATTGGAAGATCAATCCCGGCCCGGTACGGTTCGACGGAGATCCGGAAGTGAACCGGCGCGAATACCGGTATGATCCGCGCGTCTGTTTTCTGGGGGATCGGTATTATATCACCTGGTGCAACGGATACCATGGCCCGACCATCGGCCTCGGCTATACGTTCGACTTCAAAGAATTCCATCAGCTGGAAAATGCGTTTCTTCCCTATAATCGGAACGGCGTCCTGTTCCCGCGCAAAATCCACGGGCATTACGCCATGCTCAGCCGTCCGAGCGACACGGGGCACACCCCGTTCGGCGACATTTTTTGCAGCGTCAGCCCGGACCTGACCTTCTGGGGCAAGCACCGGTATGTGATGGGGACCGTCTCCGGCGACCGTTCCGCCTGGCAGTCGAAAAAAATCGGCCCGGGGCCGGTGCCGATCGAAACGGATGAAGGCTGGCTGCTGATCTACCACGGGGTCATCAATACCTGCAACGGCTTTGTTTACCGCATGGGATGCGCTCTGCTGGATGCGGATGAACCATGGAAGGTAAAACTGCGTTCGCGCTTTTATATCCTCGGTCCGCAGGAACCGTATGAGCGGGTCGGCGATGTGCCGAACGTGACGTTCCCCTGCGCGGCGCTGGCGGATTCCGCTACCGGCAGGATCGCCATTTACTACGGCTGTGCGGACACGGTGACCGGCCTGGCGTTTACCACAGTGGACGAGTTGATGGATTATATGAAAAAATATCCGCTCTGACTTTTCCGCAATGCAGACATCTGTTTCGGCTTTTTTGCAGAAGAAAATCCGCGGGAAATATAAACTGGAAAAAGTAGGTTATCATAGGATGAACTTTTTCCTATTGCTGTAAAAATCGGACTTTATCTTGAGGATTCAAAACAGAAAACGCGGAAAGGGAGATCGGTCGGAATGACGCTGATTCCGCAGCCGGCAAATTTGGCTGCAAACGGTGAAAAATTTTTGCTGGACCCGGGTTTCAAAATTGTGCTGGACCCAAACTGCGGCTTCCCGGAATTCCGGGCGGCCAAGCTGCTGAAATCGGAGATTCAAAGAGCCGCCTGTATCGAGTGCCCGGTGGAAAAATCGGAAACCCCGCCCCGGGGCGGGGCCTTCCTTCGGAAAACGGATTCCAGCGGCGAAGGGTACCGCCTGACCGTCACGGCGGACGGCGCCGAGCTGACCGGCGGGGAAACCGGAATCTTTTGGGGGATCCAGACCCTGCGGCAGATCGTGCGGCAGTACGGCGCGGCGTGGCCGGGAGTCTCCATCCGGGACGCGCCGGCGTTCCGGACGCGGGGCTTTTTCTATGATGTGACGCGCGGCAAGGTCCCCACGCTGGAGACGCTCAAGGACCTGGCCGACCGGTTGGCGTTCTATAAGATCAACCAGATGCAGCTCTATGTGGAGCATACGTTTGCGTTCCTCGGGTTCAGCGAGGCGTGGACCGGGAAAGACCCGCTGACGGCCGAGGAGATTCTGGAACTGGACGGATATTGCCGGAAACGGCATATCGAGCTGGTCCCGGCGCTCGCGACGTTCGGGCACCTTTATGAGATCCTCATGACCAAAACATGGCGGAAATACTCGGAACTGCCGATCGACGATTCCCAACCGTTTTCGTGGTACGAACGCATGGCGCACCACACGCTGAACGCGGCCGACGGCGGCAGCTTTGATCTGGTCCGGAGAATGCTCGACCAGTATATCCCGCTGTTCTCGTCCGGGCAGTTCAACATCTGCTGCGACGAGACCTTCGACATCGGGGCCGGAAAGGGCGCCGAACTGGTGCAGCGGGAAGGAAAAGGCAGGGTCTATGTCGATTTCCTGAAAAAAATCATCCGCTATGTGCAGGGCAAAGGGAAAAAGGTCTCGTTCTGGGGCGACATCATTCTGAAAACGCCGGAATACATCCGCGAAATCCCCAAAGGGGTGCAGTGTCTGTACTGGAATTACGGGGCGGACTTCAAGGAAGAGGAGATTCGAACCGTCGCGGAGTCCGGCACGGAATTCCAGGTCTGCCCGGGCGTCGGCGGCTGGAGAATGATGATGAACCTGTTCGAAAATGCCTTCCGCAACATTACCCGCATGGTGCGCCTCGGAAAACAATACGGGGCAAAAGGGGTGCTGAACACCGACTGGGGCGATTTCGGGCATGTCAACCTGCTCGCGAATTCCATGCCGGGGATGGCTCTGGGGGCGGCGCTTTCCTGGAACACGGACGATTCCCGTGACTGGCGGGAGTTTTCACGGGCATATTTCCGCATGGAATTCGGCGCCTTGGCTGACGGCCTGTCGGATGCGCTGACGGAGCTTTCCAGACAGCAGGCCGGAACCTGGGCCGGCATCGTCTGCTGGCGGGAATCCCGGCTGCTCGGAATGCAATCGGCGGAGCATGACCGCAACTTGATCCTGGCCATGGACGATGCCGCCGCCCTGCGCGGATACCGCCGCGCGCTGGAATTGGAGCGGCAGATCGCCGTGTCTGCGCGTCCGGCTTCCCGCACGACGGATCTGCAGGAATATGCGTGCTCTGCGCGTGGGGTCGCGCTGACCGACGCCGCCTGCCTTGCCTTGAAAAAATACGCGTACGGCCGGCCGGAGACACCGCTTGCCCTTGAATGCGGCGCGTTGGCGGAAGCCCTGGAATACTGGTTCCGCCAATATGAAATCCTCTGGCGGCGGCGCAACCGGGAAAGCGAGCTTTACCGGATCCGCAGCACGGTGCAGGACCTGTGCGGGTTTCTGCGCGGCTGCGGGGCGGAAGAATAAACCCGATGAATTGCTGAATCGATACTCTGATACTTTTTTAGGAGGATAACGATGATATTTTCGGAAGAGCGCGCGCAGGTTATCTGCGGCCAGCTCAAAAAGCTGGAAAAAGTCCGGAAACAGGATATTACCAGTTGGAAGATCAAGGACGGCCTGTTCCTGCGGCCGCGGGAAGCGGACGAATCCCGGACGCCCTGGAAGGACTTCGACAGCCTGAAGGCCCACTGGTACGGGCGGGATCGGCACTACTGGTTCCGTACCGACCTCACCGTGCCGGAAAGCTTTGACGGAAAGCCTTTGTGGCTGGTGTTCCATACGCAGATCGACGACACCGACGACGGCCGCAACCCGCAGTTCCTGCTGTTTGTCAACGGACAGGTGACGCAGGGGCTGGACATCAACCACCGGGAAGTGTTCCTGACCGATCATGCCCGCGCGGGGGACAGCTACCGCCTCGACCTGCAGGCCTACACGGGAATTTTGCACACGGAATTCCGGCTGATCGCCGAAATGGTGCAGGTCGACCCGGAAATCCGGAACCTGTATTACGACATGCAGGTTCCCCTGTGGTCGTTCGCCCGAATGGAAAAGGACAGCAAAACCCGTCTGGATATGGCGGGCGTCCTGAACCATGCGGTGAACCTGCTGGATTTCCGGGTCGAATATTCGGAAGATTTCTACCGCTCCGTCCGCGCCGCGGACGCCTATCTGCAAAAAGCGCTGTACCAGGATATGGCCGGGTATGACGACGTGATCGCCACCTGCATCGGCCACACGCACATCGACGTCGCCTGGTGGTGGACGGTGGCCCAGACGCGGGAAAAGGTTGTGCGCAGCTTTGCAACGGTCCTGAAGCTGATGGACGAGTACCCGGGCTACAAGTTCATGTCCAGTCAGCCGCAGCTTTACGAATTTCTGAAAGAACGTTACCCCGACGTGTATTCGCGGCTGAAAGAGCGCGTGAAGCAGCGCCGTTGGGAGCCGGAAGGCGCCATGTGGCTGGAAGCCGACTGCAACCTGACTTCCGGGGAGTCCCTGGTGCGGCAGATCCTGTTCGGCAAGCGCTTTTTCCGCGAGGAGTTCGGCGTGGACAGCAAGGTCCTCTGGCTGCCGGACGCGTTCGGCTTCAACGGCGCGCTGCCCCAGATCATGAAAAAGAGCGGGATCCGCTATTTCATGACGACTAAGCTGTCGTGGAATCAGTTCAACAAAATCCCCAACGACACTTTCCTGTGGCGCGGGATCGACGGAAGCGAGATCCTCACGCATTTCATCACCACGCTGGGTGTGGGGCAGAGCGCCAAGAACTTCTTCACAACCTACAACGGCATGCTGCACCCGGACGCCATCATGGGCGCGTGGGAGCGCTACCAGAACAAAGAGATCAACAACGACGTGCTGATCGCCTTCGGCTACGGGGACGGCGGCGGCGGACCGACGCGGCAGATGCTGGAGACCTCGAAGCGCATGGAAAAGGGCCTGCACGGCGTGCCGAAAGTCCGCCAGGAATTTTCCGAAACCTATTTTGAGGAGCTGGAGCGCCGCGTCAAAGACAATCCGCAGCTGCACACCTGGGAAGGCGAGTTCTACTTCGAATACCACCGCGGGACTTATACGTCCGTGGCAAGGAACAAGCGCGCCAACCGCAAGAGCGAGCTGATGCTGATGGACCTGGAACTGCTGTCGGTATTGGCTGGGCGCAGCCTGCCATACCCGGGCACGGAACTGAACGCCATGTGGAAGAATGTCCTGCTGAACCAGTTCCACGATATTCTGCCCGGTTCGTCGATCCACGAAGTTTACGAGGTCACGAAGAAAGAATACGAGAAGATCGCCGAAACCGGCGCCGGGCTGATCGGCAAACGACTGCGGGCGCTTGCCGGCTCCGGAAAGGCCGTCGCGGCGTTCAATACGCTCGGCTTTGCGCGCGGCGCGCTGCTGCAGCTCGGCAAGCTGCAGGCCGCATCCCTTGTGCGGGGCGGAAAGCGGTACCCGGTGCAGCGGACGGAAAACGGAGCCGTCGCGTATGTGGACGCCCTGCCTTCCAAGGGATACCGCAGCTTTGCCGTGAGCGCGGAGCCGGACAAAACGGAAAACCCGTTCCGGATCTCGGAACGTTGGCTCGAGACTCCTTTCTACCGCGTCGCGCTGGATGGACACGGCCTGTTTTCTTCCGTGTACGACAAACAGAACGGCCGCGAGGTCCTTCAGGCGGGCCGCCGCGGCAATCAGATGCGCGTCTACGAGGATAAGCCCATCTATTTTGACAATTGGGACATCGACATTTATTACACGGAGAAGTTCTGGGATGTCGACGGCCTTGTCAAGATGGAATGGGTCGAGCGTGGCCCGGTGCGCGCCGCCCTGCGGCTGGAACGGAAATTCTCGAAGTCGACGATTCGGCAGACGGTGTATTTCTATGCCGACAACCGCAGAATTGACTTCCAGACCGCGGTGGACTGGAAAGAACACCAGCATCTGCTCAAAGTCCATTTCCCGGTGGAAATCCATTCCGACGAGGCGACGTTTGAAATCCAGTTCGGCAACGTCACGCGCAAGACGCATCGGAACACCAGCTGGGATGTTGCGCGCTTTGAAAGCTGCGGCCACCGTTGGATCGACGTCTCCGAAGGCGGGTACGGCGTCAGCCTGCTGAACGACTGCAAGTACGGCCATTCCGTCCACAACGGCGACATGGCCCTGACCCTGATTAAAAGCGGCATCGAGCCGAACAAGACCGCCGACCAGGAGAAGCATGTTTTCACGTATTCCCTGTACCCGCACGCGGGCACCTGGCGCGAGGCCGGCACGGCCCGAGAAGCCGCCTGCCTGAACCAGCCTGCCTACGCGGTGCCGGAAGCGGCGAATGATTTGGATTATTCCCTGTTCCGTGTCGACGCGGAAAACATGATGGCCGACACGGTCAAAAAAGCGGAGGACGGCAACGGGATCATCCTGCGCATGTATGAGTACCAGAACCGCCGGGGGAAAGCCTCCGTCCGGCTCGCGGACCGGATCGCAAAAGTCTCGGAATGCGACCTGATGGAGAACGACCTGGCGGAGCTGCCTTATGACGGGCGGGAATTTTCGTTCGATTACAAGCCCTATGAAATTAAAACGTTTCGGGTGATTCTGGAACCATGAAATATCAGGACACGGAGCTTTCGGCGGAGGAGCGCGCCCGCGACCTGCTTTCCCGTCTGACCGTGCGGGAAAAAGCCGGGCAGCTGAACCAGAGGCTGTTCGGCTTTTCCTGCTATCGGCGGAACGGCGGAACCGTTGTGCTGACGGAGGAATTTCAAAAAGAAGTGGAGCGGTGGGGCGGCCTCGGTCTGCTGTACGGCCTGTACCGGGCCGACCCGTGGTCCGGGCGCGGCTACGAAACCGGCCTGGACGGCACGCTGGCGCTGTCGGCGTACAACGCCGTGCAGAAATATGTGACGTCCCGTTCCCGGTTCGGCATCCCCGCTCTGATGAGCAGCGAATGCCCCCACGGGCATCAGGCGCTGGACGGCTACCTCCTGCCGGTGGCTCTGGCCATGGGCGCTTCTTTCGACCCGGAGCTGGTGCGAACGGCGTTCGCCGTCTGCGGCGCGCAGATGAAGGCGTTAGGCGTGGACCTTGCGCTGGTTTCCGTGTTGGACGTTCTGCGCGACCCGCGCTGGGGGCGCAGCGAGGAATGTTTCGGGGAAGACCCGGTCCTTTGCTCCCGCATGGCGGAAGCCGCCGTCAGGGGCATCCGGGGACAAGGGATCGCCGCGGTCGCCAAGCACTTCTGCGCGCAGGGGGAAGGAACCGGCGGCGTCAACGCAAGCGCTGCGCGCATCGGGGAGCGCGAGCTGCGCGAAATCCACATTCCGCCCGCCGCGGCGGCCTGCCGCGCGGGCGCTGCGGGCATCATGGCCGCGTACAACGAGATCGACGGCCTGCCGTGCCACGCCAACCCGCATCTGCTGAAAGACATCCTTCGCGGGGAACTGCATTTTGACGGCCTTGTGATGGCGGACGGAAAGGCGGTCGACCGGCTGGACCAGCTGACCGGAAATCCCGAGGATTCCGGCGCCCTCGCGCTGAGATCCGGTGTCGACGCCGGCCTCTGGGACGATTGCTTCTCCCTGCTCGACCGGGCGTTGGAAGACGGGAAAATCACGATGGAAGAGCTGGACGCCGCAGTCCTGCGCGTCTTGAAACTGAAATTTTCACGCGGGCTGTTTGAAAAACCGTATCTGGAAAAACCGCTGGATCTCGACCGCTTTTCCTACCAAAAGAACAGTGAGTCGCTCGAACTTGCGCGCCGGTCGCCCGTCCTGCTGAAAAACAGGGGGAGTCTGCTTCCCCTCGGTCGGAATTCGGTTTCGTCCGTGGCCGTGATCGGACCGAACGCCGACAGCCTGTACCGCCAGTGCGGAGACTATACGCCGCCGATCCGCCCCGGAACGGGGACGACTGTTCTGGAAGGGATTCGCCGTGCGGCGGGAAAAAACGTGCGGGTGGAAACCGCTCCGGGCTGCGGGAAAGAAGCGGTGGAAGCCGCCGGCCGTGCCGACGTGGCGATTTTGGTGCTGGGCGGTTCGAGCAGCCGGTTTGAAGGTGCTGAGTTTGACTCGAACGGTGCGGCGGTCCATGCCGAGCGGCTGCCGATGGACTGCGGCGAAGGCGTCGACAGCGCGACCCTTTCGCTGAGCGCGGAGCAGACGGTGCTTGCCCGCGCCGTTTTTGCGCTCGGAAAGCCGACGGTGACGGTTCTCGTCGCTGGACGCCCTTACGCCATCCCGGAGATTGTGGACCGGACGGACGCGCTGCTGTACGCTTTTTATCCCGGCCCCATGGGTGGTCAAGCGCTGGGGGAAATCCTGTTCGGGGACGTCTGCCCGTCGGGCCGTCTGCCGGTTTCCATTCCCCGCAGTGCGGGGCAGCTCCCGGTGTATTACAATTATAAAAGCTCCTACGACGCCATGTGCTACTGCGATGAAACCCATCGGCCGCTTTTCCCGTTCGGGTTCGGCCTGTCTTATACGGAGTTCCAATATTCCGGGTTCCATCTTTCCAGTGCCTCGGTGTCGGTGGAAGGTTTGAAATCGCATCCTGTCGTCTTAAAATTTACCGTACAAAACACTGGGGATCGGGAAGGGTGGGCCGTCCCGTCCTTTTACATCCACGGGCTTGGCGGATCGGTCGTGCGGAGAAAGAAAGAACTGCGCGCGTTTGAAAAGCATTTTCTCCGTCCCGGAGAATCCGCATCCGTCTGCCTGGCTCTGAATGCCGGGAAGCTTGCCGTGTGGGACGCGAACATGTGTTTTACGGTGGAACCTGGCCCCGTTGCGCTTTCACTGGAAGACGGCGGAAAGCAGTTGTGGAAAGGAACTTTGAAAATCCAATCTGCATAATGAAGATATGAAGCAAATTAGTTTCGGTGATGAGGGAAGATGGATTTCTATAAAGCCCGCTCTGTCGGTTCAGTTTTCTGGGCCGGCAGGGCGGGCTTTTAAAATTGCGGATGATTGCTGTTTCGGTCTCTTTCCTGAGTCAGATACGGTTTCGAATTTGGTGTGCACGTTCTTCCAACAGCTTGGAATATTCCACAATTTGTTGTTCGTTGAACCGAAGGGAAGGTCCGGAAAGACTGATGGCCCCAATCACTTGATCCTGCTCGTTGCTCAAAGGGACCCCGACGCATTTAATGCCGTATTCGTGCTCCATGTTATCGACCGCATACCCGACCCTGCGGATGCGGTCGATTTCTTCTCGGAATGTCTGAGGGTCTGTGATTGTGTATGGGGTGAAAGCTTTCAGACCGTCGGCAATCACCCGCTCTGTCATGGAAGGATCCATACAGGAAAGAATGGCTTTCCCGAGGCTTGTACAGTACATAGGTGCTACGACACCCTTAATAGCGCGCGCTGAAATTGCGTGTTTCGGGAAAGCTGCCTCGCGATAAATAATGTTTGTCCCATAAGGAGTTGCCAGGAAAACGGTTTCTCCCGTCTGGTCTGTCAGTTCTTCCATAAACGGCCGGATCACTTGCCAGAAAACGTCGTCTTGGTTTAGCACATTACTGAGCTCCAGAATTTTTAACCCCAGACGATATTGACTGGTTTTGGGGTCTTTTTCTATGATACCGCAGGTCTCGAAAGTACTCATGATATTGTAGATGCTGCTCTTCAGCATTCCGCTCAGCCCGGCAAGTTCGCTGATTCCCCGCTCCGGATGACTGGAATCAAAATAGTCCAATAACTTGATTGCTTTGTAGAGGGAACGGACCTTTACGCCTTCAGGGTATGCGATCTGGTTTGACATTTTAGACTCCTCCCGTATCATGCCAATGCTTTAACGCATCATTTTATCTTTCATTAATAAACTATATTCATTCATTATAAATAAATTTTTGGAAAAGTCAATTCAACACAGTATTCAATCAGCAGATTTTGAATTTGTTTCTACTTACAAATGTAAAAATAAGGGAAAATGTGTTTGTCAACCAGAAAGTAGACCAGGCGCTGACTTAAAAGTATACCACTACCGCCAACCAGAAAGTAGGCCACCTGTTTAAGAATGATGTGCCTTCAGGGTCTGGTCGAGACGGTAAGAATC
>JALCPO010000061.1 GCA_022650455.1 Oscillospiraceae bacterium | reverse complement strand
CATGCTGGAAAACACTTGAATCAGGACGCCCGCCAGAACGCCGATCCCGATGCCCGCCAAGCCGCCGACACAGCTGATAAAGATCGCCTCGATGACAAACTGGAGCAGGATGTCTTTCCGCCGCGCGCCGACCGCCTTGCGGATCCCGATCTCCCTGGTGCGTTCCACAACCGAAACCAACATGATATTCATGATGCCGATACCGCCGACCAGAAGCGAAATGGCGGCAATCCCGGCGAGCATCATGGTCAGGGTGCCGACCGTGGAGCTGCTTGTCTCCAGAAGCTCGGTCTGGGAGAGGATGCGGAACTGACTGGAATCACTGTCGTATTTCTGCAGGAAAAACCGATTGAGCTCCGCCGACGCAAGCGAGATGTCGTCCGACGTTTTTGCCGCCACATAATAGGTTTTTACCTCTTTGTTTTTCAAAAACCGCTCCGCGGTGGAAAGCGGGATAAGGACCCGGTTGTCGCTGGAGCCGGCGGACGACGTCCCCTTGCTTTCCAGAATCCCGGCGATCTCGAAATCGGTGCCGTTCAGGCTGATGTTCTTCCCGATCAGGGTTTCGTATTCCGAGGAATCCATGTCCGGATAGAGATTCTGAAGGACCTCGACGCCCACATCGGCAACCCGGTACCGGTTGTCGTCGTCGTCCTGCGTGAGAAATCTGCCCAGCGCCGCGTGGACGCTCCGCACGTTCTCGTAGCCGGGCAAAGTGCCTTCCACAGCCGTCGTGTAGCTTTCCGAACCGGCTTTTGCCGTGGCCGTCCCGGTGAGGTCCGGCACCGCGTCGCTGACGGACGCATAGGACCGGATTGTCTTCAGCTCGCTGTCGGTCAGGGACGCCGCGTCGCTCCCGGTCAGGGAAACCGTCAGGAGGTTGGTCCCCATCCCCTCGATCGCGCTGGTGATGGTCTCTTTGGAACCGCTCCCGATCCCGATGAGGATGATAACGGACGAAATGCCGATCACGATTCCCAGTATGGTGAGAAAGGAGCGCATTTTATTCGAGCGGATCGACTTGACCGCCATTTTGACCGCCTGTTCAAATTTCATTCTGTTCCGCCCCCCCGGTCGGAAAGGATTCGCCCGTCGCCGATGCGGACGACCCGTTTTGCCTGCGCGGCCACGTTCGGGTCATGCGTAATCAGGACGACGGTACGCCCGGCTTCGTTCAGCCGGTGCAGGATTTTCAGGACCTCCGCCCCGGTGCGGCTGTCGAGGTTCCCCGTCGGCTCGTCGGCCAGGATCAGGGGCGGGTCGGTGATGATGGCCCGCGCGATGGCGACCCGCTGCTGCTGCCCGCCGGAAAGCTCAAAGGGCACATGGTCCATGCGGTTTTGCAGGCCAACCATTTCGAGGGCCCGCCGCGCCCGTTCCAGCCGCTCTTTTCCGCCGACACCCCGGTAGACGAGGGGCAACTCCACGTTTTCCAGAGCGTTCAGCTTACCGAGCAGGTTGAACTTCTGGAACACGAAGCCGATGGTGCGGTTGCGGATACCGGAAAGCCCGTTGTCGTCATAGTCGCCGATCTCCATGCCGTTGAGCCGGTAGGAGCCGGATGTCGCGGTGTCGAGGCAGCCGATGATATTCATCAGGGTCGTTTTCCCCGAGCCGGAAGGGCCGACAATGGCGACGAACTCGTGCTCATCAATGGTCAGGGAAACGTCGTTCAGGGCCTGGACTTTGTTTTCGCCGACCGTGTAGGTTTTATACAGATGCGAAATTTCAATCAGCGGCACCGGCGTCATCTCCTTTCGGCGGTGCGGTTTCCGGCGCCCTCAATTGCCGTTGCCTCCCGCGGTCCCGTCGGCGCCCGTCTGCCCCGTGGCGCCGTTTTCTTTCGTTCCGCCGCTGCTGCTCGTTCCGTTTCCGCCCGCGTTGCCGGTCCCGTTTGAACCGTTCCCCGCGACCGTGTTCCCAGTGCCTCCGCTTTTCCGCTCGGCCGAATAATTGCCCCCGGGCATACCGCCGGCATTCCCCATGCCGCTCCGGCCGCTCATCCCGCTGAAGCCGAAGGTATTGTTGGACGTGCTCTGGTTGCCCAGGCTTTTAACGGCCTCCGGATCGACGGTCACCGGTATGGCGAGGCCGTCGCCCGCGCTGACGCCGCTGACGATTTCGTCCTCATCCTGCGTCGCCATCCCGATCGTAACTTCCTTGCCGTACTTCCGGACCAGCTCGGCCGTCGTCGTACCGGCCATCGAAATGCTCTTTCCGCCGGAATCGAAGAGGTCGGCCGCCGGAAGGACATATCCTTTCGAGCCGTTCTTCATCAAGACGGCGTTGGCGGAAACCACCGTCACGTTGCTTTTGCTTTCCGTGATGATCTTGACGTTTGTGGTCATCCCCACCCTGATGTTCTGGGGCTGGCCGATCGAGACGGTCACGTCATAGGTTGCGACGCCGTTGGATACGGTGCCGATGGGGTCCACCTGGACCACGGAGCCGGAAAAGGTCTTTCCGGTCACCGCGTCCAGGCTGACGGTTGCCTTCTGCCCCACCTTGACCTTGGAAATATCCAGCTCATCGACCGACACCACCGTCTGCAGATCGTCGGGGTCCTCGATGACCGCAACCGACGCACCGGCGGCGGCGCTGTCGCCCTTTTTCACATCGAGCTCCGCCACCACGCCGGCGATCGGGCTGGTGACCGTATCCTTGGCGGCGCTCGCCTTGGCGGCGTCCAGCTCCTGCTGGGCGGACGTGACCGCGCTTTGCTTTGCGGCGACCTGATTCTGGACGGAATCTCCCTTTAACCGGAACAGGGTCTGGTTTTTGCCGACTGTCTGATTTTCCGAAACATATACCTGGGCGACCGTCCCGCTGCCGGAGTTGGAAATGGGAACGGAATTTTCAAGCTGTAGTTTCCCGGTCCCGATCGCCGTCCCGTTCCGCCGGATCACGGCGGAAGCGCCGACCGCGGGGTCGTCCGAAGCGATCACCGCGGCAGCCGACCCGGAGGATCCCGCGTTCTGGCTGCCGCCCTGCCCGCTCTGGACGTTCTGCCCGCTCTGGCCGCTGCCCGACGCGGATGAAATCGTCCCGGTATAGGTCTTCCCGGCGGCCGAAACCGTCACCGTCTGCCCGATCTTTACCGTCTCGGAAGGATTAAACGAAACGGTCATGGAGCGGGATGTGGAAAGAACCGCAAGGTCCCCGAGCGATTTGACGGTGGCGAGACTGTCCCCGGCGGACACGGTGACGGACTTGACCTTCCCCGCCACCGGAGCCTTGATCTCCAGGCTGTCAAGCTGCTCCTGCGCCTGCGCCAGGTCGTTCTGCGCGCTCGTCAGCTGAGACTGCTTCTGCTGAACCGCCTGTGCGGACGCGCTGCTGTCCACATGGGCGATGACCTGCCCGGCTTTTACCGTGTCCCCCGCTTTGACGGATACGGTGTCCACCGTGCCGGCGTTTGCGGCCGACAGGGTAATCTGGGAGGAATCGGAAACCGAACCGCTGCCGGAAACCGACGTGCTGATGCTCCCGGTTTCCGCCTGCACTCTTCGAAATGTTGTTGTGGATGTGGATTTTGACTTCGCCATCACCGCAAAACGGACGACCGTCCCACCGACCGCCAGCACAAGGACGACCGATGCGGCGACGATCAGACGTTTTTTCTTTTTCCGATCCATTTGCTGCCCCTCCATGCACGAGTTATGGTTTGCTTCGCTCAAAAAAGCCATTTTATGACAGCATAGAGAGAAAATATGAATTCCGTATATCCGCTGCATGAAAAACAGATGAGAGACGGATTCTCCCGCATCCGCCGGAGACCGGAAGCCCGGTCAAAAAAATCCGCCGGAGCATCGCTCAGGCGGAACCGTTTTCCGTATTCTCTTTTTTTCTTCCCCGCAGCCGGAACGCCGTCACGGCCGCGCCCGCAAGGCAGATGGAAGCCGCGGCGATGTAGGCCAGCTTCATGCCGAAAAGGAACGCGTCGTTCCTTCCGGGAACGTATCCGGTCACATGGCGGCCGATGCGGGCGCTCATGGCGGAATAGAGGATCGTCGTGGAAAGTGCGATGCCGACCACCATGCCGAGGTTGCGGACCAGCGCGTTGACGCTTCCGCCCACGCCGAGCTTTTCCTGCGGCACCATCGACATGACGAGGGAATTGTTGGGCGACTGGAACAGGCCGTTGCCGAGAGACATGACGCCGATGTACAGGCCGATCATCCAGTGCAGCGGGTGGTCGCTCAGGCCGGACATGAGGTAAAGGCCGCCGCTCGTCAGCGCAAGCCCGGCCACCGTGAGGATCTCCGGGCCGATCTTGTCGGACATATACCCGCTTGCGGGGGCGGTCAGGGCCAGCACCACCGGGTAGATGGTGAGGTAAAGGCTGGACTGCCCCGGGCTCATGGACAGCGCGTTCTGCAGATAAAACGGCAGGATGATGTTGGAGCAGGAGATGGCCACAAAGGATGTGAACCCGCAGAAAATGCTGATGGAAAACCACTTATTTCGGAAAATCTCAAAATCGAGGAGCGGAACCGGCATCTTCCTCTCCACAAAGAAAAACACGGCCATGGACACGGCGGAAACGGCGAAGCAGGCCAAGATCAGCGGGGTGCCGAAGCCGACGGCCTGCCCGTACTCCAAAGCCACGAAAAACGGTCCCATCCAAAGAGTGAACAGGATAAATCCCCAGACGTCCAGCTTTTCATCCGTGCGCGTGTCTTCCGCGCCGGAATATTTCAGGTTCGCGAGAAAAGCGAACAGGCCGATAGGCACGTTGACCCAGAAAAGATATTCCCACCTTGCAAACGAGATGATCAGCCCGCCGAGCGCGGGACCCACCAGCGTGCCGAGCGCGACAAAAGCGCCGTTGATCCCCAGGGCCCGTCCCCGTTCCTCCGAGGGGAACGTCCGCGTGATGATTCCCTGGCTGTTCGCCATGCTGGCCCCGGCGCCGACCGCCTGGACCGACCGCGCCGCAATCAGCAGGGGCAGCGTGTGCGTCACCCCGCATAAAAAAGAACCGATGGTAAAAACAAGCAGGCCGAAACGGAAGATTTTTCCCTGGCCCTTGATGTCCCCCAGCTTTCCGAACAGCAGGATGCACACGGAGATCACGATCAGATAGGCGCTGACGACCCATGCGATGGAGCCGGTGCTCACACGCAAATCGACGGCCATATTCGGAAGCGCCACATTGACGATGCTGCTGTCGAGCGTTGCCATAAAGGTGGAGATTACGGTAATCATCAGAATCATCCACCGGCCGCCGCGTGTATTTGATGTTTTGAAACCCACGGACCCATTCCTTCTCTGCTTCGCATTTTACGACATTTTCCGATTTATTTCCGGCCGGCAAGCCCCGGCACATCTATTACTATAACCAAATGAGCGGTGTTTTCCCCTTTCGGCCGCCGTTTCTTCCGGCGGTCGTTCCGAAGCTAATATTTTTATCATACTGAATCGGGCCGGGCTTGTCAATGAAGATTTTTCCAAATTCCGGCACCCGAACGGCCGTCCGCCGAAGAGGGAAAAAAGAAATCCGTTTATCGTTCTTTCCCCGTTATTGACAGGATGAGACAAAAAAACTATACTTTACATTTGGTTGTGTTAAATTCATGTTATAAGTTCCATTTAATATTATATTTCTGTTAATTTCTTTAACATAAGCCGCAGTTTTACTATTAAATTCATAGTAAATAAAAATTAAATATCAGTCTGAAAAAATCCGGTGCGGAAAGGATCGTTGCAAAAATATGGCTACGGCAATGCTCGCCCTTGTGATCGTTCTCTCGGTGATCTTCGATTTTATCAACGGCTTCCACGACACCGCCAATTCGATCGCAACATCCGTTTCCACACGCGTCCTGACGCCGCGTGCCGCGACCCTCATGTCCGCATCGCTCAATTTCGCGGGGGCGCTCGTCAGCGTCAACGTCGCCAATACGATCGCCACCGGAATCGTGCTCGGGCCCCTGAAACAATATGTGATCGCCGCCGCGCTCTGCGGGGCGATCGTCTGGAACCTGATCACCTGGTACATCGCCCTTCCGAGCAGTTCGTCCCACGCGCTGATCGGAAGCCTGGTCGGCGCGGCGGTCGTCGTGACCGGGAACATCCGGATCGTCAACTGGACCAATATTCTGGACAAGGTTATCCTTCCCCTTTTCTCCTCGCCGGCAATCGGTTTCGTCATCGGATACTTTGTGATGAAGCTTCTGTTTTTTCTGCTGCGGAGGGCCAAGCAGCGAACCGTAAACCAATGCTTTTCCAAGCTCCAGATTTTTTCCGCGGCCCTCATGGCTTATTCTCACGGCAGCAACGACGCGCAGAAAACAATGGGCATCATCACCATGGCGCTTGTGGGCGGCGGTTTCATCGGCGCAAAAGACGGCATCCCGCTGCTCGTCAAGCTGGTCTGCGCGGTGGCAATGGCCTGCGGAACCTCGCTGGGCGGGTGGCGCATCATCAAGACCGTCGGCATGAACATGATTAAGCTGCAGCCGATCGAAGGCTTTGCGGCGGAAACTTCGGCGGCGGCGGTCATCCAGATCATGACGGCGCTGGGCTCCCCCGTGAGCACAACGCACGTGATTTCTTCCGCCATTATGGGCGTCGGCTCCGCAAAACGGTTTTCCGCCGTCAACTGGTCGACGGCGAAAAGCATCGTGACCGCCTGGTTTGTCACATTTCCCGCCACCATCCTGCTGGGCGCGGGTTTCACCCTGATTTTTAAAACATTCTTTTCCTAAAATAGCCGATCCATTCCGCCGGGCGCTGGAAGTCTCCCAAGGCCCGCATTTTTTATTGGCTTTTTTGCCTGTTTATGTTAGAATATTCCCGGATGGTGAATCGGCATGGACAGGACAATTCTGCACTGCGACTGCAACTCTTTTTTCGCGTCGGTCGAGTGCCTTCTGCGGCCGGAGCTGAGAGAGGTTCCCATGGCCGTCTGCGGCGACCCGGAAAGCAGGCACGGGGTGATTCTGGCCAAAAACGAGCCCGCCAAGAAGTACGGCGTCCGGACGGCGGAAACCATCTGGCAGGCAAAACGGAAATGCCCGCAGCTTGTCCTCGTGGGGACGCATTTTCCGCAATACAAAAAGCTTTCGCGCCGGATCAACGGGATTTACCGCCGGTACACCGACCTGGTCGAGCCGTTCAGCATCGATGAGAGCTGGCTCGACGTGACCGGAAGCCGCGAGCTGTTCGGCGGCGGCAAGCAGATCGCCGACGAGCTCCGCGCCGTGATTCATAAGGAAACCGGCCTGACCGTTTCGGTCGGGGTCTCCTTCAACAAGATCTTTGCGAAGCTCGGAAGCGACTACAAAAAGCCGGACGCGACCACCGTCATCAGCCGTGAAAACTATCGGCGGATGGTTTTTCCGCTCCCAACCGGGGCCCTGATGTTCTGCGGCAAAAAGATGGAGCAGACGCTCGCCGGGATGGGGATTCACACCATCGGCGGTCTTGCGGGCGGCAGCCGCGAATTTCTGGCAAAGCGCCTCGGCAAGGCGGGTGCCATGCTGTACGACTACGCGAACGGGCTCGACACCAGCCCCGTCCGCGACTTCCGGGATATCCGCGAAGTCAAAAGCGTGGGCAACAGCGTTACCTTCCGGCGCGACCTGACCGGCCCGGACGACATCCGCCGGGGCATCGGCGCCATCTGCGACACCGTGGCCGCGCGCCTGCGCAGGAACGGCGTAAAATGCTGGGTGGTGCAGATCGGCATCAAAAACCCGAACCTGAAAACCATCACGCGCCAGAAAACGCTGCGGGTGCCGACGCACCTGGCCAAAGAGCTGAGCGGGGCCGCCATGGAGCTGGTCCGCTCCTGCTGGAACATGAACGCCCCGGTCCGCATGCTTTCCGTTGCCGGGACCGGGCTCGTGCCGGAAGGCACGGCGGGAGAACAGCTCTGCCTGTTTTCCGTTTCGGATACCGCCGGGCGTGAAAAACAGGAGCATTTGGAAACGGCCCTGGACTTCATCCGCGAAAAGTACGGCAGCAAGTCGGTGACAACCGGCGGCCTGCTGAAGGAAGACATCGGCCTTGACGGCCTGCATCGGAAGGGAGAATAAAAATGGACTATACGAAAAACGGGAACCTCATCGCCCTGCGGGTGGACCGCGGCGAAGAGATCGTCGCCTGCGTGAAAACCGTCTGTGAAAAAGAACGGATCCGGTTCGGCAGCATCGCCGGAATCGGCGCGGTCGGCCATGCGGTGGTGGGGCTTTACCGCGTGGCGGAAAAGAAATATTACTCCAACACGTTCGACGGGGAAATGGAGATGACCTCGCTGCTCGGGAACGCCACGGAAAAAGGCGGGATGGCCTACCTGCATTTCCACGCGAATTTTGCCAAGGCCGACGGTTCTGTCGTCGGCGGGCACCTGAACGAAGCGGTCGTCAGCGGAACGGCGGAAATCTTCATCCGCACGGCGGAAGGTTCCATCGGCCGCCGGACCGATCCGGTCACCGGTCTCAACATTTTCGATCTTTGAAAAGGAGCGGAATTTTCATGGTAAGGCATATCGTCCTATGGACTCTGAACCCGGAACAAAAGCAGAATGCGGACCGGATCGCCGCCGATCTGGGCAAAAAATTCAAGGCGCTGGCCGGGGCGGTCGGCGGACTCAAAGAAGTGGAGTTCGGGAAAAACTGCAACGGCGGAACGTTCGATCTGGTGCTGAACTGCGTTTTCGATTCCCGCGAGGCACAAAACGCCTACCAGACCCACCCGGCGCACGTCGCAATTAAAAACGTGGTGCACACGCTCGTCTGCGCGCGGGAATGCGTCGATTACGATTTTTAAAAACCATGCCGCCGGAACTCAGCCGGCGCACAGCGCCAAAGGGCCCGGCCGGGTAAATCCGGCCGGGCCCTTCCCAACGTCATTTTTTCTTTCGGCGCACACAGTTCCCGCATTTCCCATGGTACGGGCAGCCGGCGCAGCTTCCCCCGCACCCGCTGTGCCGGTGGCGGAACGCGTAGCGCGCGGCGAAAAACAGCAGAACGGCGATGCCGGCGAGCAAAAGATAGTCCAGCAGATCCATGCGGGCGGCCTCCTCTTACCGGATGAAAATCGAGCCGATGTGATAAACCAGAAACGCCGCGACCCATGCGAAGCCGCACTGGTACAGGACAACCCCCAGGGCGCTTTTCACGCTGCCCATCTCGTTCCGGACGGCGTTGATGGCGGCGACGCACGGTGTGTAAAGCAGGGTAAAAATCAGGAAGGCAAACGCCGTGAGCGGCGTCAGCATCGTGGAGAGCGCGGCCCCCAGGCCGGACGTGGTGGTCCCCATGAGAATCGCCAGCGTGCTGATGACCGCCTCTTTCGCCGTAAACCCGGTCAGCAGAGCCGTGGAAGCCCGCCAGTCACCGAACCCAAGCGGCGCGAAAACCGGGGCGACGAACTTTCCGACCACGGCGAGCATGCTGTCCTGGCCGGACGAGACAACGTTGAAGTGCGCGTCGAACGTCTGGAGAAACCAGATGACGATGGTCGCCAGGAAAATGACGGTGAACGCGCGGACCAGAAATCCTTTCGCCTTGTCCCAGACGAGGAGCAGAACACTTCTTGCGCTGGGCATACGGTAATTCGGCAGTTCCATGACGAACGGCACCGGATTTCCGGGAAAAATGGTCTTCTTCATCAGCAGGCCGCTGACGACCGCCATCAGCATGCCCGTCACATAAAGCAGGATCATCACCAGAACGGCGTGCTTCGGGAAAAACGCCGCCGTAAAGATGGCGTAGATGGGCAGCTTCGCGCTGCAGCTCATGAACGGCGTAAGCAGGATGGTCATCTTGCGGTCGCGCTCGCTCGACAGGGTGCGGGCGGACATAATGGCGGGCACCGAACAGCCGAAGCCGATCAGCATCGGCACAAAGCTGCGGCCGGAAAGGCCGATCTTGCGCAGGAGCTTATCCATCACGAACGCCACGCGCGCCATGTAGCCGCTGTCTTCCAGAATGGAAAGGCAGAAAAACAGCACCACAATGGTGGGCAGGAACTGGAGCACGCTCCCCACGCCGGCGAACACGCCGTCCACAATCAGCGACTTCACGACGGGGTTGATGCCGTATGCCGTCAGGCCGGCGGACGCGGCCGACGTCACGGCGTCGATCCCGATGGAAAGAAGGTCGCTCAGCGCCTTGCCGACCAAGCCGAACGTCAGCCAGAAAATCAGTATCATAATCAGCAGGAAGATCGGGATCGCCAAGTACTTCCCGGTCAGCACCCGGTCGATCCGCACGCTCCGCTTATGCTCTTTCGACTCGCCCATCCGCACGACGGTCGCGGCGCACAGCTTTTCGATGAACGTGTAACGCATGTCCGCCAGGGCGGCTTCGCGGTCAGTGCGCAGCTCCCGCTCCATCTCGGTAACATCGTGGTTGATCATGTCGATCTCGTTTTCGGAAAGCGCGAGCGCCCTCTGCATCGGCTCGTCGCCTTCCACCAGCTTGGTCGCGGCGAAACGGGGCGGCACATGGATCCGCTGCGCGTGGTCTTCGACCATGTGCGCGATGGAATGGACGGTCCGGTGCACGGCGCCGCTGCAAAAATCCTGCCGCTTCGGGAGTCTCCGGAAACGGGCCGTTTCCAGCGCAATATCGATCAGCTCCCCGATGCCCTGGTTTTTGCTGGCGCTGATGGGAACCACCGGTACGCCGATCTGCCTCTGGAATTCAGGGATCCGGACCGTGCCGCCGTTGGCCCGCACTTCATCCATCATGTTCAGCGCAATCACCATTGGAATATTCAGTTCGATCAGCTGCATACTCAAATAGAGATTTCGCTCGATATTGGTCGCGTCGACGATATTGATAATCGCGTCGGGGTGCTGTTTCAGCAGAAAATCCCTCGTGACGATTTCCTCGCTGGAATAAGGAGAAAGCGAATAGATACCTGGAAGGTCGACCACCGTGGCGGAATTGTGCCCGCGGACGACCCCGTCCTTGCGTTCCACGGTCACGCCCGGAAAATTTCCCACATGCTGGTTGGAACCCGTCATCTGGTTGAACAGCGTCGTTTTGCCGCAGTTCTGGTTGCCGGCCAGAGCAAAAATCATGAGCTACCCCTCCTCCACCAAGATGTCTCTGGCATCGTCCTTCCGCAGCGTCAGCTCGTAGCCGCGAAGCTGAATTTCCATCGGGTCGCCCATCGGGGCGACTTTGCGGACCATGACCTCCGTATGCGGCGTAAGCCCCATGTCCAGCAGCCGCCGCCGAAGCGCGCCCTGCCCTTTTACCACCGCGATTCTCGCCTTTTTGCCGATTTGCAGCCGGTCAAGCGTCATCTGCATTTCCTCCGTCCAAACCATTTCTATTGGGGATTTCGTGTGTTGAGAACCGGTCCTTACAGTTAGCCGTTGCTAACACTGCTATTATATTCCCCGCACAGCCGGTTTGTCAACCGCGTCAATGACGCAAAAGAAAATACCGGGGGAAAATTACGCAGGAACCTTGAAGAAAATTCTGTGGAAAACGATCGCATCCGCCGGAGCGTCTGAAACGGTCCACGGCAAACGGCAAAAAGCGGCACCGCCGCGGATTTTCCGCGGCGGCACACCTTCTTACGCCGGAAGATTCAGCGAATCCAGCACCTTTTTCAATGCTTCCGCCGAGCGCGCCAGCTGAAGCTGTTCTTCCTTATCGAGGGGGATGTCCAATACTTTTTCCACGCCTTCGCTTCCCACGATGGTCGGGACGCCCATGCAGAGGCCGCTCAGCCCGTAATGCCCCTCGATCAGGCTGGACACCGGCAGGATGGAGTGCTCGTTGCGCAGGATGCACTCCGCAATGCGGCGCACCGCCATCGCGATGCCGTAATAGGTCGCGCCTTTCTTCTCGATGATCTTATAGGCGCTGTCCCGGACGTCTTCGTACAGCTTCCGCATGTTTTTCAGGTGGTCGAAATAGCTGCACTGCTCGCAGAAACGGTGCAGCGCGACGCCGGAAACGTTGGCGCTGCTCCACACGGCCAGCTCGCTGTCGCCGTGCTCGCCGATGATATAGGCGTGGACGCTGCGGCTGTCCACGTCCAGATGGCGGCCGAGAAGATATTTCAGGCGGGCGGTGTCCAGCACCGTGCCGGACCCGATGACGCGGTTTTTCGGAAAGCCGGAAAGCTTCAGCGCCGCGTAGGTCAGGATGTCCACCGGATTCGACACGACCAGCAGGATGCATCCGCCGTTCCGCTTCCGGATCTCCGGGATGACCTGCCGGAAAATGCCGACGTTTTTGTTCACCAAACCCAGCCTGGTTTCGCCCGGCTTTTGGTTGGCGCCCGCGGTGATGATGACCAGGCCGCAGTCGGAGATGTCGTCGTAGGTCCCCGCGTAAATCTCCATCGGCCTCGCGAACGGCAGGCCGTGGCTCAAGTCCATCGCCTCGCCTTCCGCGCGGTCGGTGTTGGCGTCGATCAGCACCATCTCGGAAAAAAGGCCGCTCTGCACAAGGCTGAACGCGGAGCTCGACCCCACGAAGCCGCAGCCGATGATTGCGCATTTTCTGAAATCCAGCATAAAAACCATCCTTTCTCAAACCATAGGTTACCGCAAACCGCACGGCAAATTCATTTTCAGCGGCCGTCCCCGCCTCTTTTTGCGATTGGCGCCGGCGAAACCGTCCCGCTTCGGTTTCCTGCCTGTTCTTTCCAAACCCAGTATATCCGATTTTCGGCACAAAAACAAGAGCAATTCCTGATTTTTTGGGACAAAAACGCGCCGCCCGGATTTTCTCCGCGGCGGCGCCCTGTTTTTACCGGGCGGCAGCTTTGCTTATTCGGTCCTCCGGTAAAGATTTTTCTGCCGGATCATGCTTTTGCTTCCCAAGTACGTTGCCAGGAAATACGCACCGTAAACCGCCAGGACAATGACCGCCGTCATAACGATATTCCCCAAAACGTCCATATTTCCCACATCCGTAATCACACGGTTCGCCACGTCGATTCCAACGGCGGAATGGACAATGGCCAGGGACAGCGGAAGCAGGAAGTACAGGGCGATCTGCGCAAGCAGGGCCCGGTTCACCATTTTTTCCTCCGCTCCCAGCTTGCGGAGCAGCCCATAGCGTTCCGCGTTGTCGGAGGATTCCGAAAGCTGCTGGAGCGCCAGCACCGCTGCCGCGGCGATGAGGAACACGAGGCCGATGTAAAGGGCAAGGTAGGAAACCATTACTTTGTAGCCGACGGACCGCGCGCAGAGCTCCGCTTTGCTGTCATAGAAATCATAGGGCTGTTCCGGCGCGCTCAAATGGATTGCCTTG
>JALCPO010000060.1 GCA_022650455.1 Oscillospiraceae bacterium | reverse complement strand
CGTGCCTGCCAGTGGGCGGGCGTGTATTCGCTCAGGTGCGGGTCGGCCGACGGGATGAGATAGGCCGAAACACCCGCTTTTTTCATTTCTCCGCGCAGCGCCGCGATTCTTTCCGTGATTTTTTGCATGGCTATGGACTCCTTCTTTCGCTCTGCAACCAGTATAGGGCGAGGAAGGGGCCGTGTCAAGAAACGGGAAAGCCGGGCAAAAAAAGAGAGCCGCGGCGGCTCCCTCCTTATCGGTTCTGCAAGGGTATGTAATTCCGGTGGGCGGCAATGCTCCGGTAGGCGGGGCGGATGATCTTGCCTTCGTTGATGCGCTCTTCCATCAGGTGGGCGCTCCAGCCGGCGATGCGCGCCATGGCGAAGACCGGCGTAAAAAGTTCCGCCGGAAGGCCGAGCATATGGTACACGAACCCGCTGTAAAAGTCGATGTTGGCGCTGACGCCTTTGTAGGTTTTGCGCTCTTTGCCGATGACTTCGGGAGCGAGGCGTTCCACCATGGAGTAAAGGTTGTATTCCTTCTTCAGCCCCTTTTCTTCGGAGAGGCGTTTTACGAACAGCTTGAAGATGTTCGCACGCGGGTCCGAAAGCGAATAAACCGCGTGCCCCATGCCGTAGATCAGCCCCGAACGGTCGAACGCCCGCCTGTTCAGCAGCCGGTGCAGGTAATCCGCAACCTCGTCTTCATCTTCCCAGTCCTCTACCTCGCGCTTCATATCCTCGAACATCCGCATGACCTTGATGTTGGCCCCGCCGTGCTTCGGTCCCTTCAGAGAGCCGAGGGCCGCCGCGATGACGGAATAAGCGTCGGTGCCCGAGGAAGCGACCACATGCGTCGTAAAGCTGGAATTGTTTCCGCCGCCGTGCTCCGCGTGCAGGACCAGCGCAAGGTCGAGGATGCGCGCTTCCAGCGGGGTGTAGCGGTTGTCGATGCGCAGCATGTGCAGGATGTTTTCCGCAGTGGACAGCTCCGGCCGGGGCGCGTGGATGAAGAAGCTGTTGTACGGGTTTTGATTGTGCGTGTACGCCTGGTAGCCGTACACCGCCAGCTGCGGAAACAGCGCGATCATTTCCAGACACTGGCGCAGGACATTCGGGAGCGAGTTGTCGTTTGCCTTCTCATCGTAGGCATAGAGCGTCAGCACGCTGCGCGCCAGCGTGTTCATCATGTCGAAGCTCGGCGCCTTCATGATGATGTCGCGCACAAAATTCGTCGGAAGCGTGCGGTAACGGAACAAAAGGGATTTGAATTCCGCAAGGTGCTCCGGCGAAGGAAGGTCGCCGAACAGCAGGAGATAAACCGTTTCTTCGAAACCGAACCGGTTCTCCGAAATGAAACCGCGCACGATGTCTTCAATGTCGATCCCGCGGTAGTAGAGCTTCCCTTCGCAGGGAACCGTTTTCCCGTTTACGGTTTTTGACGAGACGATCTCCGAAATTTCGGTCAGGCCGGTTAAAACGCCTTTTCCGTTGATGTCCCGGAGCCCGCGCTTCACGTCATATTTTTTGTAGAGCTGCGTGTCGATCGAGCTGTGTTTCCGGCAGAGTTCCGTGAGCCCCAGAATCTGCGGCGATACTTCAAACAGATCGCTCCTTGCGTTCTTGACCAAGCAGAATCACCTCTTCCTTTTTTTCTTGACTGCCGGCGTTCGTTCCCGGCCTTACGAGAAAGCCGTGATAATTCATAATTATACCGTCGGGCGAAAAAGCTGTCAAGCCCGCCCTGTCGAATTTGCGGCCCGTCCGGAGGGCCGGATGTTTCTCCTGAGAGGAAACGCCAGAATGACCACGACCGGGAGCGCCAGGGCAAATGCGAACATGTAACGGAATTCGCAGTAGGTCGGCGTCGCCGCCATCAGGGTACCCCACAGAACAAGCAGCGGCAGGTAAGCCGCAAGAAATTTCGTCTTTTTCCGGATGATCAGGAGACAAGCGGAAAATACCGCGGCCCAAAAAAGGACGCCGATATTGACGATCCCGGAAAGAAGCGGAATCTTCTTTTGAAGACAGTCAAAAGCGTTTTGGATGCTGCTCCGGTTCCCTGCCAGGCTTCCCAGGTTGGACATGGAAAGGCCGTTTTCCCGCATCCCGGGGTCGTCCGCGATACCGTAGTGCAGCACCCAGTTCGTCGTTCCGACATGCCAGAAACCGAAGGTTTGCAGGACATATGCCTCGGCATAGCTCTTAAAATTCGGAATCATCATACCGCCCCAGACCTTTAGAAATCCAAATTTGTTCTTATTCAGAAAGTCGTCGTTGAAAGCGGGGTCGAATTTAATTGGATCCGAAATCGTGGGAAGATAATCTTTTTTGATTTCATCCAGCGGCAAAAGCCGGTTTAAAAATTTCTTCTGTTCTTCGGTGATCTTTCCCTGCGTGGCGACGGTACGGCCGATTTGCTGAAGCGGAATCCCGACCGATTCCGCGAACGGGCTCCGGGCCACGCCGCAGGCGCGATAAACAGGGCCCTGAATCACCGGTACAATCACCAGAATGGCGAGAAACGACGGTACCAATCGTTTCCACTGCTTTCGGTACAGGAACGCCAATACCGCCAGCGTGACAAAAATGATGTAATAGCCATTGTTGCGCAGAAATGCGATTAAAAGGTTCAGGATCAGAAACCAGACGAACGAACGCGTGTTTTTCAGCCATTCTCCCCTGCTTTTGATAATGTCGAACAGATTCAGAACATACAGGAGCATGAGGGCGCCGAACGGAACGTCTTTCCACATGGTCACCGCGTACATGGGAAAGACCGGGTCAAAGATAAAATATGCCATCGCCGCGGCGGAAATCCAGAGGGGAAATCCCTTTCGGGTCAGCCAGCAGGGGAGATACCCGACCATAACGGCCATTGCAGCCGCCTGGAACGCAAGAAACAGCGCCGCGCCGAAATTCAGGCTTTTTCCGATCGAGAGCGCGAAAAACAGGAACGGCCGGATCAGCAGAATATAGAATACGGGCTGCCAGTTTGAAAGACCGGACCGACCGGCCGCCTGGGTAATGCAGACCAGCGAGTCCGGAGAGATGTTGCCTGGGTAATAGACGAACAGGCACGGAATCCAGCTTAGGAACAGAAATACGGAACAGGCGGCCCATACCGTCCCCGGAGAAAAACGGTTTTTTCCCGCCAGCCGGATCGGGTGCCGGAGGACCCAATCCGCAGCCCAGGCGGAAATGAAGAAAAAAGCAGCCGTTAAGGCGGCCAGATAGACGAAGTCTGAGCGGAATACGCGAAAGCCCGTTTTCTGAATGGCATCCGCTTTTCCGCCGATGAGGAAAGAAACCGACAACAGAAAGGAAAAAACGGCGCAGCCCAACAACAGACGCCGATTCTTTATTTTGGCCGTCCGTTTCATGACAAAGCCAAGGCATACTGCCGCAAATAGCAGAAGGTAAGCCGGAAAGTTAAAATACTGAAACAGCGCCCAGACAAGCACAAGGTCCAAAAGAATTCCGGCCGCGGCGTGGTTCCGTTTCCTATCTTTCTTTTCCATGGCGGTTCACCTCAAGATAAAGATTCATCAGAAGTTCCGTGGCTTGACTGCGCTGCTTGACGATTACGCTGAGAATTACGCCGGAGAAAAAGGACAGCAGCGAGCAGATGCCCAAGGACGTTCCTACAATCAGCGTGGGGAAGCGGGGCACAAGTCCGGTCGTAAAATACTCCCGCAGCACGGGAACCATGCAGAGAATGGCCGCGAGCAGAAACAGCAGCGCCAGAATCCCGAAAAAGGCGAAGGGCCTGTATTCCTGAAACAGACGTAAGATGGTGCGCAGGACTTTCAGACCGTCGGAGCAGGTGTTCAGCTTCGAGACGCTTCCGCTTGGCCGGTCGCGGTATGCGACCGGAATTTCGCGGATTACGAAATTCCGCTCTACGGCAAAAATAGTCATTTCCGTTTCAATTTCAAAACCGTGGGAAAGAATCGGGAAATTTTTCACAAAACCCGGGCTGAAAGCCCGGTAACCCGTCATAATATCCCTTACATTTGTGCCGAAAATACGGTTGATAAGACCGCGCACCATCCTGTTGCCGAAATTATGGAACGGACGTTTGTTTTCCTGAAAATAGGTGGAAGAGAGCCTGTCCCCATTTACCATATCGGCCTTTTTCTCCAGAATCATGCGAACCAGCTCCGGAGCGTTTTCCGCGGGATAGGTATCGTCTCCGTCTGTCATCAGGTAACAGTCGGCGTTTACTTCACGGAACATGCTCCGGATCACGTTTCCTTTGCCCTGCCGGTATTCATGCCGTACGACGGCTCCCGCCTTTTCCGCCAGTTCCCCGGTTTTGTCGGTGGAATTGTTGTCAAAGACGTAGATGTCCGCGTTCGGAAGCGCGGCCCGGTAATCGCGCACGACTTTGCCGATCGTTTCCGCTTCATTGAAACACGGAATTAAGACTGCAATGGTGCTCATTGGCTTTTCCCCAATCTTTTTTCTTATTAAAATTCCTCAAAAATAAAATACCTCCAAAATTATACCATATTCCGATTCACCGGACAATCGGCAAAATATGCGCGGCCGTTCCGCACCCCGCGCCTTCCGCCTTGTTATTTTCGGTGGGGGATGCTATAATGACCTTAATTTCGTTTTGGGCCGGTAGGGAATAACCCGAATCGTTCGGGGCCGTGGGAGGGGAATAGCGTGAAAATTCAGGAATCCGGGGAAAATTACCTGGAAACGATCCTGCTCTTGAATCGGAAAAACGGCTTCGTCCGCTCCATCGATGTGGCCAACAAGCTCGGCTTTACCAAAGCGAGCGTAAGCCGCGCTACGGGCATCCTGAAAGAAGCGGGCTACCTTGTCATGGAGCCGGACGGCAACCTCGTTCTGACGGACGCCGGGCGCCGGCGCGCCGAGTCCGTTTATGAGCGCCATACGGTCATCGCCGATTTTTTGCAGATGACGCTGGGCGTCGACCGTTCCCTCGCCGTACAGGATTCCTGCCGGATCGAACATATCATCAGTGAGGAAAGTTTCAGCCGGATCCGGGAATACGTCAGACAGAGGAAAGAACGACGGCCCGCTTGCGGCGGCCGGAAGCAGGAGGAAAAACCATGAGCCTTGTTACCATCCGGTGCCCGAACTGCGGGCGCGAATTGAACGTGCCGGAAGATTCCGGGAAGATTGTCTGTATGTACTGCGCCGAACCGATCGATGCGGACGCGGTGCTGCGGGAAAAGGGCCGCGGGGACAGCGGTCTGAAATCCTTGATGGAGCAGGCCGAAGGGGCGCTTCTCCCGGAGCTGTTCACAACACGGCTGGACGCCGGCAATTTCACCGCTTCCAGCTATTCGGGCGAGTTTGAACGCTATCAGGCGCTGTTTCGGCCGGCGCTGGGGGCCTTTCAGCAGGCGGCGCTCGTCGATGCGGACGCCGCGGCCGACCGGTTCGCGGAGATACTGGTCCGGAATTTTTCAGAAGAAGCTTCCAGCAAAAAACAGCGGGACCTTTTCGGCTGCCGCTTTACCATCACGTCGCTGACGATTCCGGCGATCCTTGCGCTCGGGGGCGAATCCGCGGAGAAAGCGGCCGACTGTTTCCTGAAAAAATGGAAGGAACGGTTCCCGAAAGATTCTCTGGGGAAAGCGACGTACGACGATATTGCGAAAGGGTTTAAAAGAAAACTCTGCTATATCACCACCGCGGTGTGCGGCAGCCTGGGAAAAGGGGACGACTGTGCGGAGCTGAATGAGTTCCGGGCGTTCCGCGACCGCTGGCTGGCCGGAACGCCGGGAGGGAAGGAAAAAATTGCGGAGTATTACCTCTTTGCTCCGCTGATCGTGCGGAAAATCGACCGGTCCGGGCAGCCGCGCGAGGAGTACCGCCGGATCTGGAGCGAATACCTCGCCCCCTGCCTGCGGGAAATCCGCGCCGGGCGGCGGGACGAGTGCGCGAGGGATTATGAGCGGATGGTTCGGGCGCTGGAACGGAGATGGCTTTCATAACCGAAAAAAAGGATGGGCGGAACGCTCATCCCTTTTTTTTCGTGCTGCTTCCCTTTTTCCTGGTCAGCAGACGGGCGAAGATCGAGGCGAGGACCTGCTGGAACGTGGTGCCGATCATCACCGGGAACATGACTTCGGCGGGGAAATAGGCCGCGGCGATCACGGCTCCGGCGCTGATGTTCCGCATGCCGCTGCCGAACGTCATGGAAGAGGTGATGTCGGCGGGCTGCTTCAGGACGGCACCCGCAAACCAGCCGGCGGCATAGCCGAAAACGGCGAGCGCGAAGATGACGGCGGTGACGCCGAACAGCAGCGGCGTCATATGGCGGATGAACGGGGCGATGCGGGTGGAGTTGATGGTGATGATGAGGATGAGGGCGATTTTCCCGTACGGGGCCAGAACCGGCGCCAGCTTTTTGCCGGCCCGGCCTTTTGTGAACTGGTTCAGCAGCATGGTGGCAAGGGCCGGCACGGCAATCATCCAGATCAGGTCGCGCATCATGCCCCAGACGTCGACGGAAACGTTGGCGCCGACCAGCAGGCGCAGGCTGAACGGAACCATAAACGGCGCCGCGAGCGTGTCCACCAGCACGATGGTGAGGGTCAGCGAAGAGTTCCCGCCCGCAATCGAGCTCCAGAGAAGGCTCGCCACGGCGCTGGGAACCACAAACTCCAGAACCGTTCCCGCGATGAAGTAAGGCGTTCCGGAAAAGAACAGCTTGCCGAGCCCCAGAGCCAGCAGCGGGACCGCAAGATGGACAATGAGCAGGGAAACGACCAGGGGAAGCGGATGCTTCGCAATATTCAGAAGCTGACGGAAGCTGGAATCCAGGGTCCCGGTAAACGTCATGAAAGCAAAGAGGGACGGAACCAGGAAAGTCAGCTTCCCGATGGATTCGGCAAACGTGATGCCGAAGCACAGGCAGACCAAAATAATAACCGGCATCCATTTTCCGGCGAATTTGTTGAAGGAATTCATAAAACGCATGCTTGCAGTCTCCCGGACTCTGCCGGCCGTTCCGAAGCGGTTTCAACCGACGGCCGCCTACGGCGGAAAAACAGAGCCTAAATTTCGTCCTTTTTATTTTACACGGTTTTGCGCCGGAAGGCAATGCTGGCGCGGAATCCATGCGCGGAAAAAGCGCACGGCAAGCTGCCGTGCGCCCCGTTTTGCCCGATTTGCACAATCAGTCCGGAATGATCTGCGAAAGCGGCAGGATCCGGATTCCTTCCGCCGTCAGCGCGGCCCGGATTTTCCGGACAAATTCCAGCGCTCTGGCATTGTCGCCGTGCACGCAGACGGAATCCGCCCGGATGGGGATGTCTTTCCCCGTGACGGACGTGACCTTGCCCTCTTTTATCATGCGGACGACGCGCCGGATCGCCTCGCCCTCGTCGGTGATCATGGCGCCCGGTTTCGTGCGGGCGACGAGGGAGCCGTCCTCTTCGTAGGCGCGGTCGGCGAAGACCTCGCTCGCCGCGCGCAGGCCGGTGTCCTGCGCCGCTTTCAGCATCTGGCTGCCGGAAAGCGCCAGGAGGATCAGGCGGCCGTCCACTTCCAGAATCCCTTCGCAGATTGCTTTTGCCAGCGCGTAATCCTTGCCGGCCATATTGTACAGCGCTCCGTGCGGTTTGACGTGGACCAGCGGAACCCCCGCCGCCCTGCAGAACGCCGAAAGCGCTCCGATCTGGTATTGGACATAAGCCTTCGCTTCCTGAGGCTTCACGTCCATTTTTCTGCGCCCGAAGCCCATCAGGTCGGGGAAGCCGGGGTGCGCGCCGATGCCGACGCCGTATTTTTTGGCGAGGCTCACCGTTTCACTCATCACCACGGGGTCGGAAGCGTGGAAGCCGCACGCGACGTTTGCCGAAGAAATGCAGGGGATCACTTCGCCGTCCATGCCGATTGTGTAATGGCCGAAGCTTTCGCCGAGGTCGCAGTTCAGGTCGATTTGATTCATGGGAAAACGTCCCCCTCAGTATTTCAAACAGATATTTTTCACGTCCGTCAGGAACATATGGCCGGGCGCGTGGGTGATGGCGATCGGCGGCTTTCCGTTCATGATGACCGACTGCGGCGTGACGCCGCAGGGCCAGAACACAGGCACCTCACCGGGGCGGATGGTGACCGCGTCGCCGAAATCCGGGCGGGAGAGGTCGGAAATGCCGATTTCCTCCGGCGAGCCGATATGCACCGGCGCCCCGTGGACACGCGGCATGCCGCCGGTGATCAGCGTGGCGCGGACGATCTGGCCGGGAGGAAGAGGCCGCATGCTGACGACCATTTTTCCGCGGAAAATTCCGGCCGGCTCGCAGTCGATGTTGGTGTAGTACATCGGGACGTTGCGGTGCTCTTCGATCTGCCGGACCGGGACGCCGGCTTCCAGCAGGTCCGCCTCGAAGGAGAAGCTGCATCCGATGAGGAACGCCACGAAGTCGTCCCGCCACAGCTTTTCCACGCTGGTGTATTCGCCCGTCAGCTTTCCGTGCTCGTAGACGCGGTATTTCGGGATGTCCGTCGCCAGGTCGGCATCCTTTGCAAGCCAGCGCAGGGAGCGGCTCCCCGCGTCGGTGACTTCCAGAAGCGGGCAGCTCCTCGGGTTCCGCTGGCAGAACAGCAGAAAGTCGTAGGCGAGGTCTTTCGGCAGGACGGCGAGGTTCGCCTGCGCGTACCCCGCGCACATGCCGGAGGTCTGCTGCGTGATTTTTCCTTCGCGGATCAGCTTCCTGGCTTCCGCGGGTTTCATGGCAGAATAGTCCATTTGATTCGCCTTCTATAAAAATTTATCCTGGAGCTTCAGCATTTCCCGGAACTCCCTGCGGCGGGCGGCCTGCGCCTTCCGCATGGAGATTTTCTCGAAATGGATTTTGTCGCCCGCTTTTCTCTGGACGAACAGCGGAAGGTCGGTGGAGAGGACCGTGGCGATTTTGGCGTATCCGCCGGTCGTCTGGCGGTCGCTGAGCATGAGGATCGGCTTGCCGCCGGACGGAATCTGCACCGCGCCGAACGGGATGCCGTCCGAGATGATGTCCGCCTTGGTCCGGTACTCCACCTTCGGGCCGTCCAGCGCGCACCCCATGCGGTCGGAGCGGTTCGTGACCGTGTAGGTGCTTTCCAGAAACGTCCGGAGCCCGGCTTCCGTAAAACAGTCGTCCTGCGGGCCTAAAACAACGCGCAGGGTGGCTTCCTTTTCCTTCGGCTCCCGATAATCGAGAAATCTCCGGCCCAGATCCGGCAGGTAGGCCGCGGGGGCGGAAAAGCCGATTTCGTCTCCCGCTTTCAGTTTCCGGCCTTCGAAGCCGCCGATCCCGCATTTCAGGTTGGTCGATTTGCTCCCCATGACGACGGGGACGTTCAGCCCGCCGGCGAAGGCGGCGTAGCACCGGCATCCGTTCTGCGCCGCGCCGAACGAGAGCGTGTCGCCCGCCTTGACCGGAAAAGCCGCGCACAGGGGAACCGACGCGCCGTTGAGCACCGGAGCAAAATTGCCCCCCGTAACGGCCACGACATTCGGAACGGTGAATTCCATTTCCGCGCCCGTGAGGGTCATTTCCAGCCCGGCTTCCCCCGCCGCGTTCCCCACGAGCAGGTTGGCGACGGACAGCGCCCGGCGGTCCATCGCGCCGGAAGGGGAGACCCCGAATTTCTGGAAGCCGGTGCGGCCGAGGTCCTGGATGGTGGTCAGCAGGCCCGGCCGGATGATTCGGATTGTCATCGTCACCGGCCCCCTTCCGAAATCGAAATCCTGCATTGGTATTCGCCGCGTCCGGCGAGCTTTTGGATCGCCTGGAATTCCGGTTCCGGAATCGGGCGGAACCGGATGAAATCGCCCGCATGGTAAAGGATTGGCCCCGCGCGCTGCGGGTCGTACGGCTTTACCGGCGTCATGCCGATCAGCCGCCAGCCACCGGGCGACGCCATGGGGTAGACGCCCGTCTGTTCGCCGCCGATCGCTACGGAGCCCGCGGGAATGGCCTGCCGGGGCGTCGCAAGGCGCGGCACCGCAAGGCGTTTGTCCATCCCGCCAAGGTACGCAAACCCCGGCAGGAACCCAAGCATATAGATGCGGTAATCCCGCGAAGCGTGCAGCCGGACGACCTCGTCCTCCGACAGCCCGGTCAGTCTGGCGACGTCGGCAAGGTCCTCACCGTATTTCCCGCCGTAGCAGACGGGGATTTCCACCACCCGCTTCGGGCCGGCCGCCGACGCGTCCAGCTTCCGCGCAAGCCCGCGCAGCCTGCGGGACAGCACCCCGAAAGAGATGACGTAAGGGTCGTAGCAGACGAGCAGGGAGCGGTAGGTGGGGACGGTTTCCGTCACCCCGGGAATTTCCGCTGCGCGGACGGCGGCATCCATCGCCATGACCCTGCCGTTAATTTCCTCGCTGATCGCATTGCCGAACTCCGCCGAAAGGGCGCAGTCTCCCGCCGCAAGAATTCTCATTCCGGACACGAAGCCACCCCCGTTTATTGGAAAAATCCGAGCTGCAACACCTTCCGGAACCATGTCCGCCCGGGGACGAAATGCTCGTAGTCCAGCGCATACCCGACGCACCGGCGCATCAAGCCGACGATACGGGCGTTCATGTCCGCGCTGAAGCCGTCCACGGCGGGCTCCAGCCAGCCGTCCATGTTCACCATGCCGCTGCGCGACGCCGTGCGGATTGCCTCTTTTTCGAGCTCCTCGTCCTGCAAAATCGAAAGGTCTTTTTTCAGGAAAGCGAGCGCGGCGATCATGCCGTAGCAGCCCCAGTTGGAAACGGTGGCCGTCAGCACGATGTCCGCTTTCGTCTGCACGGCAAGGCCGCCTCCGCACCCGCAGGAGCAGGCGCCCGGCGCGGCGTAGGGGACGTAGCGGTTCAGCTGTTCTTCCAGCGTGCCGAGGCCGAGCTCGTTCCCGAGGTCCCCGATGGAGATGGTGGGGACGCCCCGGTCCTGCGCCTTTTCAAACAGGACGTCGGTCTTCGCCTCGAACCGGGTTGTCGCCCGGCCGACGGCGTTGTGGTAAACGCCCTTGGCGTTCGCTCCGGCGCATTCCGTGCTCACAAGGATGGCCGGAAGGCCGTGCGAGAGGATTTCGTCCGCCTGCGCGGGCGCCTTTTCCGCGTCTTTTGTAAAAGGGACCGCGGCCATCGAGATGGGAAACCGTTTCATTTCCTCGATGCTGTCGTACAGGTGAAGGCCGACGACGCCCGCCATGCCGCGCACGGCGGGAATGTTTTCTTCGGCGCAGATGACGACCGGTTTTGCGCCGGATGCCTTCACAAGCGCCCGCGCCAGGAGCATCGCGCTGACGATTCCGTCCGTTTCCGCGCAGCGGGAGGGAATCAGGACAAACCCCGTCAGGATGTAGACGAGGCCGCCTTCCCGGATGGTTTCCGCCAGCTTTTTCGCCGCGTGCAGCGAGACCGGTTCCCCGGCCAGTTTTCGGGAGGCGTCGTAGAGGATGCGGCAGACGCCGTAGCCGCGGGGGTCGAGATTCATCAGGTCGTCGAGATTCTGCCCGACGCTGTATTCTGCCAAATGCTGTTGATCCATGGTTTCGTCACCGTTTTTCCGATGTAAATTTTAGAATCATTCTGCGTAGTCGGCAAATTTCACTTTGGTATAGTCTTCAAATTCCTTAACCACGGCATCCTGGAGCCTTTTCAGGAGCTTCGGCGCCTTCCCGCCGACCGGTTTGCCGTCGATCTCCGTCACGGCGTTGCAGAGCGTGCCGGAGCTGTGGATGACGACCTCGTCGGCGTCCATCAGTTCGTCCACCGTGAAAGCGGTTTCATCCACCGGGATGCCGTTCGCCTTTGCGAGCGCGACCAGGTGCTTCCGGGCAGTGCCGGGAAGGATCAGGTTGCTCAGCGGGGCGGTGCGGAACGCGCCGTCTTTCAGGATGGAGATGTTGCTGTGCGCGCATTCGGTTACGACAAAGCCGCGGTGGAACACCGCTTCGTCGCACCCGGCTTCCTTCGCTTTCTGCGCCGCCATGACGCTGGGAATCAGGTTCAGCGTCTTGATGTCGCAGTGGTAGAACCGCGTGTCTTCCTCGGTGATGAGCTTGAACTTGCGGCCGATCGCGCGCAGCGGGGACGGGCTGACGGTGATGAGAAGATTGGGGTCCCCTTCCGGGAAAACATGGTTGCGCATCCCCGTGCCGCGGGTCGTCTGCCAGTAAACGAACAGGCTTTTGCCGTCGTCGACCCTGTCGACGCATTCCTGCAGCGTTTCCGCGAGCTTTTCGCGCGGCATTCTGAAAGGAATCCGCAGTTTCCGGAAGCTGTTGTAAAAACGGTCGAGGTGGTCGTCTATTTTATAAATGACGTGGTTCACGGCATAGGTCGCGTCGTAAACGCCGTCCCCGAAATAGGTGGAGCGGTCGTTCATCGGAATCGTCATTTCTTCCACCGGGCCGGTCTTTCCATTGTAGTAGCCGAGGTTTTTCATAATTCGCATCCAGCTTTCTTTCTTGAATGATCGAGAATCGGCCCCGGGAGGGAAAGCCCCGCAGGCGTTTTCTTTTAAAACAAAAAAGTCATTTAACCTCCGTTAAATGACTCCCTTGTCAGAATCCGCATCGATTTTCCGTTTCGATTTATTTTAATCCGCAAGGCCCGGTTTTGTCAACCGCTTTTCCGGGAAAGCCGGGACGACGAAAGCAAATAAGGTTTCGGGCGGATTCGCTTTCCTTATGCACGCTTTCCCGGCAGATTCCGAATAAAAATCAGATGGCTCAGAACTGGCACGCCAGCAGATGGAAAGGGAAACAGGAAAGCAAAAAAATAATGATGATGCACAAGATTTCGTGAACCGGGCCGTCCTTTGCCGGGACGCCCCGGTTTCTCACGTTGCCAGCGCCGCCAGGCTTTGAAAGTCGGGCCGTCCGGCCCCGTCCATCAGGTAGGCGGACTGGTCGGCGTCCTCGGCGCGGTTCCGGTTGAGGCTTTCGATGATGCCGCCCGCCGGCTGGATTCCCACGCCGTGCCCGTAGTAGAGCCGGTTGCCGAGGTCGATCACGTTTTCTCCCTGCCATTGCGGGACAAGGGGGTCGACGTCCGGATTCATGAAGTACCGCCGGTCGCCGGGGAAATAGTCGGGGTGCTTTTCGATCATGCCGACACCGCGCAGGTACCGGTCGAGCCGGCGCCAGTTCATCAGGCTGATCCTCGGGAAGACCTCATTGAATTTCCGGTCGCCGTAAACGTTCAGCAGCGCGCCGTAAAAGACGATCATCATGGCGGTGGCGCACTCCGTCGCATAGCTGGATCCGTTCGTGAAAATGTCGCGGATCGCCTTCGCGGGCTCCGCGCCGTGCTTCAGGCGGAACCCGCCGTCCAGCGTCCGGGTCCAGTAGGCCGGGTTGCAGGCCGAGTCGCGGAAAACGGCGAAGCGCAGTCCGCTCCGTGCGAGCTCGTTGGAAGCCGCGACGGTTTCCTTGCGGAGCCGGAGCTTGAACCGAAGTTCTTCCAGAG
>JALCPO010000059.1 GCA_022650455.1 Oscillospiraceae bacterium | reverse complement strand
AGCCCTTCGTAATATCCGCGGTAGATGGACATCATGCTGGCGAAGAAAACGGCGGGCGCGATGGCATAAATAGCGGGCAGCGCATTCTGGGCGTTTCCCCGAAGGATCAACTGGGTATAAGGCCTTGCCCCGAGCAGCATAATTGTCAGGGCAACGATTCCAAGGGTGAGGAAAATCCGGATCGACGCCCTGTGAATCTGGCGGATGTCCCGGTAGCGCCCTTTGAAATGGTTTTCGGAAACAAGGCGGGAGATCGCGATGGGGAAACCCGCCGTCGCAATGCTGAACAAAGGGGCATAAATCGAATAGGCGTTGTTAAAATATCCGTAGCCCAGCGAGGTTATCACCCAGGAAAGCGGAATTTTATAAACCGCGCCGATTATTTTTTCAATGGCAATCGCCATCACTAAGATCAGCGCACCGTGCAAAAAGCTCTGGCGGTGCACTTTCGTCCCTGCTTGCCGTTCCATCGCAACACATCCGTTTCGTTCTGTAAATCTATACGGCGTTTTACTGAAAATATGTTATAACTATAAAACATTCCGGCGCCGAAAACAAGACGACGCCAAAAGAAAAGGAGAGGATTCCCCTCCCCTTTTTGAAACCTCTGTTGTATTTTTTAATCAGTCATCCGTAAGCTTCTGGCCGCATTTACAGCAATAAACGGAGCCCTGTGGGTTTTCCTGTCCGCAGGACCGGCAGATTGTCTGTTCGCGGGCGGACGCGAGCTGTGCATTGACGGATTCCAGCTGTTCCTTCAGGTCGTCGACCGCCTTGACGTGTCCGGCGACCGCTTCCGCCGGGTCGTTCCCCGCCTTCCGGGCGTCATAAACCGCACGGCCGAGCGATTCCAACTGCTTTGAAATTTCATTATTCAGGTCCGCGGCACTGATTCTGAGTTTTGAGATATCGACCAGCTGGGCCGCCCTTTTTCCAACGACATTCGCCGCCGATTTGGCGTTGACGATCACGTCGTCCAACACTCCCATAAACAGCACGCTCCTTTTCTTAAATGATTGATTGATTTATTATACCACGGGGAAAGCGGATCATGCAACCCTACGCCGCACCGCCGATAAACTCGCGGATCATGGACGTTTTCGGCACCAGCGCATCGTCGACCGGAACCAGGCATGCAAGCGCGTCCGCAAGCCGATCCGCCCTTTCGCGGTTGAGGCTGTTTTCCGGCACGGTATGTAGCAATGCGAGCGCCTGGTTTTTCAGCACACAAAGCTCATAGTCGTGAAAGGAATTGACGGTGGTGTCGGCATCCCTGCGGAACGGTTTAATGTATTTGCGCTCGCCGCGCATGACGTTGGGCCACATGTTCAGGGTGGCATCGGGATCCGTCTTTCGGAACCGGTAGTCGCGGACGATTCTCCGCACCAACCGGATGTCGTTCGGGCCGAGAATTTCGTTTCCGCAGTCAAGAATGCCCTGCTTCACACTGATGTAGATCCGGCGGACGCGAAGCTCCGGCAGTGTGCGGATCAGCTCGGGGTTCAGAGCGTGGATTCCTTCCACAACGGCTACCTCACGGTCGTGCAGAATGACCTGACGGCGACGCCGGTAAGGCACATGCTGCTCAAAATCGAAAACCGGCATTTCGCAGCGGTTGTTCTGGACCAGACCGGAAAGGCATTTCCGGATTGCTTCCACGTTTAAGGCTTCCAGGCATTCGTAATCCGGTCTGCCGTCCGGAAGAAGCGGGGCGCAGTTTTCTCCCAGGTAAAAATCATCCAGCGAAATGCTGACGCAGCCGACCCCTTTCCTGCGTAGCTCGTTCATCAGCATATGTGCGGTCGTGGTCTTTCCGCTGCTGGATGGTCCCGCAAGCATCACCAGCTTGCACATCGGGCTTTCCCCTGCGATGCTGCCGGCAATCTCTTCTATGTTTCTGTGGTAATCCTCTTCCGCTTTCTGTACGAACGCCCGCGCGTCTTCCCGCACGGCACGGTTAATCTCCTCTACGCTGTTGCGGTAGGTTACGAATTTCGTTTTCGCTGGTTCCATAGAACTCCTTCACCCGCTCTTTTCTAATCATCATTTCCTCATACCGGTTAATATATTCGTAGGGATATTTAAAGTTGAATACCCTTTCAATGCGGTCGGCATACGGATCTTTGAGCTTCGTCACGGCACCCGCGCCGCAGGCGAGGATGGACTGGCGTTCTTCCATGATCAGCACGTTGTAGATGCTTTCAAAGCCCGGTTTCGACCAGCCGGTATTTTCCAGATTTCCGACCATTCGGCTTTGGCGGTACAGGTAATAGGGACGGTAGCCGTTCTGCAGAAGAGCGGAATCCGCAAAGTCAAGCATTCTCCCGGCGGTATCGGCACCGGAGAAAATCGGCTTCTCCTCCCGGTTCAGCCGGGCCGCCCGCTTCAGGGCCAATGTATGAACCGTAATGCATTCCGGCGAAAGCGCCATAACGCCTCGGATCGTATTTTGAAAGCTCTCCAGGCTGTCTTTCGGAAGCCCGGCGATCAAGTCCATGTTGATATTGTCGAACCCGTGTCTGCGGGCCATGGCAAAAGCCGAAAGAGTCTGCTCTGACGTATGTTTCCGGCCGATTTCACGCAGGACCTTCTCGTTCAGGGTCTGCGGATTGATGCTGATCCGCGTTACGCCGCCCGCTTTCAGCGCGTCCAGCTTCTCTTCCGTGACGGTGTCGGGGCGGCCGGCCTCCACCGTAAATTCCCGGCAATCGGAAAGATCAAAGCTCTCCCGGACCGCCCCGATCACACGGGCGAGCTGATCTGCGGAAAGCGTGGTGGGCGTTCCGCCGCCGATATAAACGGATTGAAGGCGAAGATGCAGGCTCCGTGCAATTTTGCCCGTTCGGCGGGTCTCGTCGCACAGAAGCTCCACATACCGCGGGACCAGGCGGAATGTTTTCTCCACGGAGGAAGAGACAAACGAGCAGTAAGCGCACCGGGTGGGGCAAAACGGAACGGAGAGATAGAGGCTGAACGAATCCGGGCGCGACGCGGAAAGAATTTTCCGCTGATTCCGCATGGTTTTGAGAGCGAGATTCGTCTTCTCCGGTGAAACCAGCAGCCTGTCCTGAAAATAGGCCGCGGCGGCGTTCTCTCCTTTTTTCCGGGCGAGTCTGCCGAACAGCTTGACCGGACGGACCCCCGTCAGGATGCCCCATTTCGGGCGGTAGCCGAGCATTTCGGAAAACATCTTCCAAAGCGCGGCGGCCATGCGGCGCTGAATCTCCCGTCCATCCATGCCGGGGGCAAGAAGCTCCCGGCTGCTTTTCTCCGAATTTTCAATTTTAAGCCGCACGGTCAGCAAGTTGCCGTCTTTCCGGTTTTTCAAGCCGGTATAGGCGAGGACTGTGTCCTCGCACGGTTCGGACACAGTTTTGATCTTGCTGTCCGGATAAAAAAGGCGGCAGAGATTTTCCATCTCATAGTGAAACGGATGTCCATCGATTACAAGAGTCATGTCAGTGAATCCCCATGTAGGGATTGTTCCGCTTTTCGTAATCCAGGGTAGTCTCGGATCCATGCCCCGGGTAAACGCGGAAATCTCCTTTCAGCTCCGACAGCCTGCGCAGGGAACCGAGCATCTGAGAGTCGCTGCCGGTCGGGAAATCCGTGCGGCCATAGCTCAGTTTCATCAGGGTATCGCCGGAAAAAATCGCGTCTTCCACAACGAAGCAGCATCCGCCCGCGGTATGGCCCGGCGTATGCAGGACGCGGATTTTCAGTCCGCCGAGCCGGATGGTGTCGTCGTCGTGCACCGGAACGTCCACCGGAAACGGCGGAACTTCCGAACCGAACAGTGCCGCGGAAAGGTTGAGGGTGCCGTTCCGGACGAAAGGTATTTCGTCGGAATACAGACAGACCTTGGCACCGGTCAGCTCCCGAAGCTTCCGGACGCCGGAAATATGGTCGAAATGGCCATGCGTCAGCAGAATCGCCTGCACGTTTCCCGTCTTCCGGACTGCTTCGGAAAGCTCTCCGCTTTCAAAGCCCGGGTCAACCACCGCGCTGGCCCCGGTTGTCTCGTCCGTCAAAAGATAACAGTTGGTCGGCAGCGGGCCGCCGGCAATTTTTATAATCTTCAAAGATTCTGCCTCCTTCCGGTTCTCCCGGAGTTACGGCCGGGCGCTCGTCAGGTGCGCCGTATGGACTGCACCCCCTGGATATTGGAAAGGCGCGACATGATATTTTTCAGCTGGTCGATATTGCTGATGGAAATCGTCGCGGAAATGAAAGCGCTTCCGTCCTTGGTTTCCCTGGAATTCAGGGAATGGATGAAAAGATGCATATTGAAAAGCTGCTGCGTAATATCGGCCAAAAGGCCGGAGCGGTCCGACGCCAGAATCTCGAGAGTCGTTTTGAATTCTTCCCGGACGTCCCCGGCCCAATGAACCTGCACCCACCGTTCCGGTTCCGCGGCCTCGCTGATGTTGCGCGGCACGTTTGAGCATCCGCGTTTGTGGACGGAAACGCCGAACCCACGCGTGATAAAGCCGATGATCTCGTCCCCCGGCAGTGGGTTGCAGCAGCGGGCGAATTTGATCAGGCAGTTGTCCATTCCGTCCACAATAACGCCGGCCGCGGAGCTTTTCCTCGAAACCTGCGGCTTTTCCTGGGCAGGCACGACCGTCTGGGTCACGGCGTGTTCCTTCTGCCACGCGTCCTTTACTTTCGGCATGATTTTCCAGAGGGAAATTCCCCCGTAGCCGATTGCCGCGTAAACGTCTTCCACGGTGTTGCAGTTATGCCGCGGGCCGATTTTGAGGAGCACGGCGTTGAGCTCATCCTCGCTCAGATTCATGTTGTTGCGCCGAAGCTCCCGCTCCATTTCCTCTTTGCCTTCGGCAACGTTCTCCTCGCGCTTTTCATGCTTGAACCAGGTGCGTATCTTGTTGCGCGCTTCGCTGGTTTTCACGATTTTCAGCCAGTCGCGGCTGGGGCCTCTGGCTTCCTTGGAAGTCAGGATTTCCACGATTTCCCCCGTTTTCACGCGGTAGTCGAGCGGAACGATCCTTTTGTCCACTTTTGCGCCGATCATGCGGTTGCCGACGGCGCTGTGGATGGCGTAGGCGAAGTCGATGACGGTCGAACCGGCGGGCAGATTGATGACGTCGCCGCGCGGGGTAAAAACGAATACCTCTTCCGGCACAAGGTCGGACTTGATCATGCGGACGAGGTCGGTCGCGTCCTCGCTGTCCTTTTCGTTGTCGAGCATCTGGCGGATCCAGGAAAGGCGCTTTTCGAAGGAATCTTCCTTCCCCGTGAGTCCCAACTTATACTTCCAGTGTGCGGCGATGCCGTATTCCGCAGTGTGGTGCATCTCCCAGGTGCGAATTTGCACCTCGAACGGAATTCCCTCCTTACCGATGACCGTCGTGTGCAGGGACTGGTACATGTTCGGCTTCGGCGTGGAGATATAATCCTTGAAACGGTTCGGAAGCGGGCGGAACATGTCATGGATGATCCCGAGCACATTATAGCAGTCGTTCACCGTGTCGACGATGACGCGGACGGCGTAAATATCATAAATTTCATCCATGGAACGGCCCTGAACGAACATCTTGCGGTAAATGCCGTTGATGCTTTTCACGCGCCCTTCCAGGTACACGTTGGGGATGGTGACGGAGACGCGTTCGCTGATGCGTTTCTGGGTCAGCTCGATGAATCGTTTGCGTTCGCCGGCGCGAAGTTCCAGCCCGTCCTCGATCTCCCGGTAAGCAACCGGGTCGAGGATGCGGAGCGAAAGGTCCTCCAGCTCTTCCTTCACGGCGCGAATCCCGAGGCGGTGCGCGATGGGAGCGTAGACTTCCATATTTTCGAGGGCTTTGTCGCGCTGCTTCTGCGGCGGCATGAACTCGATGGTGCGCATGTTGTGCAGCCGGTCCGCCAGCTTGATGATGATGACGCGGATGTCCTCGCTCATGGCGATCAGCATTTTACGGAGATTTTCCGCCTGCTGGATTTCGCGCGACGAGTAGGGAATCCTGCCGAGCTTCGTCACGCCGTCGGTCAGGCCGGCAATCTCGCCGCCGAACTCCTTCCGCACCTGTTCCAGCGTGATGGGCGTGTCTTCCACCACGTCGTGCAGAAGGCCGGCCGCCACCGACTCGGAATCCATGCCGAGCTCCACCAGGATGCACGCAACCGCCACGGGGTGAGAAATATACGGTGCCCCGGAAAGCCGCTTCTGGTCCCTGTGGGAACTTTCCGCAAGCCGGTAGGCGCGCTCGATAACATCCATATTATATTCGTGTTCACTCGCCCGGACCAGAGCGGTCAGGTCATCAAACGTTTTCAGAGGCCATGCCATTTTGCTGTTCACCGGCTTTTACAAAAGTTCGAAGGGACGAAAAAAGCGGGGAATCCCCAAGATTCACTTTGTCTTTCCTGGGCACGATCCGAATGGAACAGGTACCGCCGGCGACGCTGCAGTCGATCAGCCCCCGTTCCGAAAAAACGGCCAACGCCATAAGCAGTTTTGGAAAACCCGGCTTTTTCCCCGATATTCTCTGAAAAAGGTCTTCCGCCGTGCCGCGGTATTCGCCGTCATCCCGCAGGGCACGGTAAACCTCGGCAAACTCCCCACGCTTCGGCAGGATCCGCTCGGCCTCTTCCCCGGTGACGGCCTCGCCCCGGCGGAATTTCTCGTAGAGCGCGCGGCCTGCAATCAGTTCATCCTCGTCGGTTCCCGTAAAGCGCATTTCCCGGATGACGACGGACAGGGTATCGCGCCCGTTGTACGGCCGAACTTCCAAAACCACGGCCAGATCGACCGTGTCGCCGACACGATACGGGAATTGTTCCAGCGTTGTCCCAAACCTCATGCACGGCACCACGCAGCTTTCCTTTTTCACGGAAACGCGCAGATGCTTTCCGCCGCCGACCGGGGTCACATCACAGATTTTCATCCCCGCCAGGCCGAACAGCGGGTAGGGGTTCCCGGTTCCGAACGGCTCGAGCGGCCGAAGGCTTTCCGCAATTTCGACGGACAGCTTTTCCGGCTTCAGCAGACAGTCGATGCGCAGTTCCGGCGCCGGCATCGGCTGCGGAAGCGAAGCGGCGTAGCGATTGATCTGTTCCCGGAACGCCTCGATCTTCTCAGCCGGGAGCGACATGCCGGCCGCCATGGGGTGCCCGCCGAACCTGGTAAGCAGCTTCCCGCAGGAGCACACCGCCTCAAACAGGGAAAAGCCGGGGACGCTTCGTCCGGAACCTTTCGCTTCTCCGCCCGAATACGAGATGACGACGCACGGTTTTCCGAAGCATTCCACAATCCGCGCGGCAACGATACCGATGACCCCGTGATGCCAGCCTTCGCCCGCTACCACGAGGACACGGTCCAGCCGCAGGGCCGGGTTCCGGTCCAACTGCTCCATCGCTTCCCGAAGGACGTCTTCTTCCGTCTGTTTCCGGACCGCATTGTCGCGGCAGACCTCGGCGGCCAGCTCGCCGCCTTCCTCGGGTGACTCGGTCGTCAGCAGCCGCACGGCACGGTCGGCAGAGCCCATGCGTCCGGTTGCGTTGATTCTGGGGACGATGGCAAACGCCATGGATTCGGCGGTCAAAGGCCGGTTTTCCATACCCGACTGCTCCAGAAGCGCGCGCAGGCCGATGCGGTCGGTCCGGGCGATCTGCTTCAGCCCCGCCTTCACCAAAATTCTGTTTTCCCCGGTCAGAGGAACAACGTCGCCGACGGTTCCGATCGCCGCCAGATCCGCGTAATTCTCCAGAACGGCGTCGGCACATTCCGGGCCTTCCAGCGCCGTCAGCACCTTGAACGCAACGCCCGCGCCCGAGTAGTCCGAAAACGGGCATTTGCTGTCCTGCCGCCACGCGTCGACCACCGCCGCCGCATCCGGTAGCTTTTTCTCCGGGCGGTGGTGGTCGGTGATCACCGTATCCATTCCAAGGCCGTTGGCATAATCCACTTCCTCAACCGAAGAGATGCCGTTGTCCACCGTGAGGATCAGCCGCACATCCTGCCCGTGCAGAACGTCGATCGCCTTTTTGTTCAAACCGTACCCTTCGCTCTCGCGGTCCGGGATATAATAAACCACATTTCCCCCGCAGGACTCCAGATAGGAATACATCATGGCGGTGGCCGTCACGCCGTCCGCGTCGTAATCGCCGTAAACCGCAATTTTTTCAAAGCCGTCCAGCGCGCGGCCAATCCGCTCCGCCGCCTTGTCCATGTCCGGAAGCAAAAACGGGTCGGAAAAGGAAAAGTCGTCCGAAAACACCGTTTCCGCCTCACGCCGGCCGGAAATTCCCCGTGTCTGCAGCAAAACCGCGAGCAGCGCCGGAATTCCCGCTTCCGCGGCAAATTTCCGCGCCTTTTCTCGGTCATAGGATAAAACGCGCCATTTTTTGATACTCAAATACCCCCACCTGCCCCATATTGTTAAATTGTATCATCTTGGGGCGGTGAATTCAACAACCTTGTTTGAAGGAATGAAAAAATTATGGAAAGCTGCAACTCATGAACAGGCTGTAAAATTTTCTTGTCCCTCATATTCCGACCGATAATTCTACTTACGCTTTGTATAGAATGAAGTAAGCCCTAAGGGCAATGCAAAAGAGGTGACGATATGATTAGCCAAGCTTTTGTATTTGCCCCTGCACCATACTGTGTGAGCGGTTGACACCCACCTACATAGTCGCACTTGCGACGGGGCAAACCGAAAAATGCGGAACGCCTACCGCAAAAGAAGTGCAGACTGCCAAAGAAGCGTAATCGCTACATTACGTCGCTTGTCATGGAAGCACAAACAGTTGTTTATCAATCCGTGTAAAAATTAGGCCGGCGTGCAGCAGTCTATGGCAAACAAAGTGGCGGCGGTCGGCTGATGGTAGCGCATCGGCCGATTTGTTTTGCGCTGCCCTTTTCACCGGATAAAACTGGTTGCGATCCACGGCTCCTGTTTTGGGACGCTCAGCTTTGCCTGCCGGATGGACTGCAAAAGCCACACCATGTTTCTGCCCAGCGTCCTCATTGTTTGCAGCCCTTCCAAGTCACGGCGGACTTCGTCGGGCGTATTGCCGTGGACCGAATTCCAGTACTGCGAAGTGACGATGGGCATTCTGCTCATCATAAAATACTTGTTCAGCCGGTCGAATGCCGCGCTTGCCCCGCCCCGGCGGCAGCTGACGACAGCGGCGGCCGGTTTGTTTGCCAAAGTCGGTGCCCCGCAGTAAAAAATACGGTCCAATACCGCGCACAAGGCTCCGTTCGGCCCGGCATAAAAGACGGGGGAACCGACAACGATTCCATCCGCCTGCTGCATCCGCCCAAGCAGTTCATTGCAGACATCGTCGTCGAAAACGCATTTGCCCGTTTCCCTGCACTTTCCGCATTCGATACACCCGTGCACGGGCTTCTTCCCGATGGAATAAAAAACGGGTTCCACTCCCCCGGCCTTCAGCGATTTCGCCACTTCCGACAATGCGGTGTAGGTGCAGCCTTTTTCCCTCGGACTTCCGTTGACCAACAGTACTTTCATGATTTCAGATCCTTTCTGACTCATATTCCGCGTCCGGCCTATTCGGCGGCCGTCCGCTCTCTTTTTCATTCTACCACACTTTTTCTATTTGGCATGGATTCTTTTTTGCGGCCTGCCTTAAAAAAGGGGGCCGTCCCCGCATTCCTGTTTCCAGTCCTGCCGGAACGGCCCGTATTTAAATAGCTGCACTTGGAACGGCAAAGCCGTTTCCGCTCTGCGGAATTGCTCTGCGCACGGGATTTCCCACGTGCCCGGAGACATGATGCGGCAGCCAGAGCACCCATAGAAAATCTATTTCAAAACCAGCCGCACGGCATCCCGGATGTCGGGTGCCCGGCGGAGTTTTTTCCAGATCGCATAACGCCTGGAATCATTACGGAACGCCCCGTCCAGCGTTTGAAGATACCGGCCCAGCTCGTCGTACATCGGTCGGTAATCCGTGACATTCTGCGGCAGGACACATTCAAAACCAAGGTTCTTATTGTAAAACACGAGAGAATCTTTTTCTTTTAAGACCGTTATCGGAACTTTGTCGCGCTGATATTTCATCAGCCTTCCGGCCAGGTTTTCACTGCCGATCCACTCCGTTTCGGAAGCATAGCCGCATGCGACGCAGGCAAAAAGCTCGTCCGAAATCTTGTTCCGTAGCGTTCGGCCGGAACAGCGCGGGCAGGTGACAAACAGCCCGTTGGCACTCACTTCCACCGGCGGCGGAAGCCTCTTTTCCAGCAGTTTGTATTTTAAAACATCCGCAATTTTTACATATTGGCGGCTGGAAAGGCAGCGGCCCGTAAATTCGGCCGGTACCGGCATGCGGTCGTTTCGTCCGCCGTTCGCTTCCAGAATAACCTGGGAGCGGTTTTCCGAAGCAATTTCCACAATCCTTTTGCACAGGGAATAGACTATCTGCTCCGCGCCTTCCGGCGCCGCTATCCGTCCCTGCTTCCGGAACGTCCCGCCAAGGTCGAAAACCGTATAGCTCAGCCCGCCCAACGGACTTCTGGAAACCCCCATCGTAGACTCCGCGGGCAGGATTGCAGCCGGTTCGCAGGTCATGTTCACCATCAGGTAATAGCGGGCGTCCCGCTTCATCAGGCGCGCCGTGCGGAGCAGGGCCGGATTTTCCAGCGTTCTCTTCAAATCGTCCAACTGTGTTTTCCCGAAGGCAAGCGGCACGATGATATATCGTCTCCGGCCGGCCCGGTTGACCATGGGCGGCATGTCCTTCGCTACGTACCGCAGGCTCAGGCCGCTCGTTGCGCTTTCGCTCCGCTCGGCGTCCGCCGCGTTGAGCAGGTACAGCTTCGCGTAAAAACGGTTTTTGAACTCGTCGTAAAGCAGGCAATAATCGCGGTTCATGGAATACCGGCCGAAATACAGCGAACGCACTTTGCCCGCTCTTTCGACCAATTTCCGGCATTCGGACTCGAATTTTTCCCGGCTGATTTCCCCGGTTTCAAAGCGGCCGATGCTGTGTGCAATTGCGGCGCGGTAATGCTCCGCATCCAGGTACGCGAGCGGATAACGGGTGCCGGGACTGGCACGCTTCTGTTCGATATAGGACGCCGCCATGGACGCGAATTCCATCTTCAGGGAATCCTTAAAAGGCTGCACGTGAAACTCATTCAGGTCCTTTGCCGTTTTTTTATCCACCAGCGCGAGAAGCTGGCGCTGCGAAACCCGGGTGCCGGATTCCGCCAGCGTCCGGACCGGATATTCACAGCGGCCGACAAGCATTTGCAGAGCCTGCGAATACCGCAGAAGCGCGCCGTCCATGAGCGCCCGTTTGTGCCCGCTGGGCCGGTAGATCTGAAGCATCAATGTTTTATAAGCCATTTCCCTGTTTCATTCCGATTCTGCAATTGGGTTTTTAACGGCCAACACGGAAAACAAGCGCCGAAAAATCGTCCCCCGGCTTTCCGCGGGAAAGGGATTTTGCGGCCGAAAGCAACAGCCGGGCCAGTTTTTCCGCCGTGACCCGGGGGATCGAGGCGTTTTCCATATAGACCGCGATCTGATTCCGCGTCCAGCCGCTTTTCAAGTCCCGCCCCGCCCCGGCGCGCAGCATGCCGCTGCTGACGGCGACGAGCGTGTCCACTTCCCGCAGATTCGAAACCCCGTTCCGGATCACCCGCCCGTCCACGGTTGTCCGGCGTGTCTGCAGTTCCACCGGTTTGCCGCGGCGCAGCAGAACAACGTCCGGAGTCCCCATCTGGGCGAAAAAGATCATGCCGCTGTAAATCGCCTGCACGATGGTAAAAGCGGAATAACCAACGCCTTCCTCCGGGCCGGCCGGCTGGGACTCGACAATCATGTCGGCGATCTTTTCAACGGGTTCCCCCCGCGCCAGCATGGCCGACATCATCTGAACGGCCAGAGAAGCCAGCATGTTCGCCTTGATGCCGCCGCCCATCCCGTCCGCCAGAATCGCCGTGACGCCCGCCTCGCCCCGAACGATTTCAATTCGGTTCCCGCACAGTTCTTCTCCGTATCGGCTGATGCTGTCGCCGTATGCATTGATGCGGGCGATCAATGTTTCTCACCTTTTTGGGACGTGATATTCCGTGTCAGCTGCAGCAGGGCCACTTTCGTTTCGGAAGTGGTCTCTCCCAGAAGATTGGCGATTTCCTGCACAACCCGCATCTGCTTGTCGATGACCTTGTTTGCAAACGCGGCGGTTTCCTCCGTTGCGCGGCGGTGAATTTCCCTCACCTGTTCTTCTTCCGTAATATTTTTCAGAAGGACGAACAGCAGGCGGCTGTTTTTTACCAGAACGACGGTTTGTTCCAGAATCAGGCCCAGATTTTTATAACGCTGTTTGTGATGGAGAACATTTTTTCCGCTCGTCAGTACTTTTTCAAAATCCGGGCCGGGAAGAATTCGCTGAACCGGCTGGCCGACCGACTGTTCGTTCAGCTTCAGCAGCTTTGCCGCGGACGGGTTGTAATGCTCGATTTTCAGAGAATCGTTGATGATCAGGATCCCGGTCGGGGTATTCTCCACGACGGTATTGGACATGCTTTCCGCAAGTTCCCGCATGTACGGGATGCACATGCGGATATCGGCTTTTCCCTGAAGCACGGCAATCGCCTTCTCGCGGCAGCTGTTGTAGCCGCAGCAGCCGCAGTTCAGTTCCTTGTCCGGCGAAGTTTTCCCGGTGGAAGCCAAGACCCGCCGGATGTCTTCCTCGCTGATGGTGATCTCCTTGCCCGCGCGGGTGCGGAACTTTTTTGAAAACTGCGCGTTTACCCCTTCCGTCAATGCGGCGGGGGCCTCGTTTCGGCGCTTCACGTTTTGAATCAGCAGATTCTTGGACTTTAAAAAGCTGACGTTCATCATCCGAAGCACCGGGCCGCCCAGGCATCCGCCCGGGCAGGCGTTCATCTCCAGAAAATAGCCGGAAAGACCGTCCCTTACGATGGAGTCCAGAATCTGGATACAGCGGTCGACGCCGTCGATGCTCAGGCACTCATATGTCTTCCGGTTCTCCCGCCGCAGATTTTCGATAATACCGCCCGGAGCGGGGTAATAACGCGGAAGCGTGTTGGCCAGCGTCCGGCCGGCGCGGTCCTTCTCGGAAAAGTCGATCCCTTTTTCCTGAAACCAGTGAGCCAGTTCGTCAAAGGTAAGAACGGCAAACAGAGAATTGCCGTTGTCCGGGTCGATACATTCAAATTTTTTGGAAATGCACGGGCCGATAAAGACGACCTTCGCCCGGATTCCGTAAATCGCCTTCATCATATGGGAATGCGCAATCACCGGGGTAACGACCGGCGCAAGCTGCGGAATCAGGGAAGGATAATTCTTTTCGATCAGCAGATTGACGGACGGGCAGGCCGAGGTGATGATGTTTTTCATCCTGTGCTTTTGGATCAGTTTTTCATATTCCCGGGTGACCTGCTCGGCGCCGATCGCAGTTTCCTCCACATGGATAAAGCCGAGATGTTTAAGCG
>JALCPO010000058.1 GCA_022650455.1 Oscillospiraceae bacterium | reverse complement strand
GCGCCCTGGATCCGGACCGCCCTGCCCGGGACGCTCTCCATGGATGAGATCGTAATCGGCGGGGGCGTTTCCGGCAGCGTGGGCGGCGGGCTGAAATTCCTCGGCCGCAATTATACGGTCGCCGCGAAAATGGAACCGACGGGAACCGGATTCGACAATTCCGTGTTCATGAGCTTTCCGGCGGCGGAGAGGGCGGCGGACGATTATGTGAAAAAGACCGGAGGCGCAAAAGTCCCGGAAAACGCCGTTTCGTCCATCACCGTGTCGGTCCGGGACGGCTATTCCGCCGGTGAGGTCCGGCAGAACATCAGCCGCGCTCTGGGAAGCGAAAAGCCGGGCATCTCGGTCATCACGTCGGAATCGGTCGTCGGGAGCGTCGCGGGCAGCCTGCGGACGTCGACGCGCTTTGCCGCCGCCCTGGCCGCCTTTCTGTGGGCCCTGTCCGTCCTGATCCTCGGGATCGTGTTTTCGGTCGTCCTCAACGAACGGAAACGGGAATTCGGTATTCTGCGCTCGCTCGGGGCGACGAAACGGAAGCTCGCTTCCATGGTGCTGCTGGAAGCGGGAGGCGTCAGCCTGTGCGGCGGCGTGCTCGGCGTCGCGTTCTGCGCCCTGCTTGTCGTTCCGCTCGGGGCCCATGTCCGGCAGACCATGAGCCTGCCCTATCTGCAGCCCTCGGCCCTGCGGTTTGCGGCCCTCGCCGCGGCGAGCCTCGTCCTGTCCTTCGCCGCGGGGCCGGTCGCCTCGCTTGCCTCGGTTTTCCGCATTTGCAGGGGCGATACGGATTCGGTCATCCGGGAGGGAAGCCTATGATTCTGGAAGCAAGGAATATTGCAAAAACTTACCTGCGGGGCGGCATGCCCTTTTCCGCGGTGGACGATGTGTCGCTGGAGATCGGGGAAGGAGAGTTCGTCTGCATCGAGGGCCGCTCGGGGAGCGGGAAAAGCACGCTGCTCAGCATCCTGGCGGGCCTTCTGACCCCCACGTCCGGGACCGTCCGCTTCGGCGGGAAAGACTACGCGGCCCTCGGCGACCGGGAGCGTTCTTTTCTGCGCAACACGAAGCTCGGCTATATCATGCAGGGGCAGAGCGTCCTGCCGAACCTGACGGTTTTGCAGAACGTGCTTCTGCCGTTTACTTTTTTCAGAAGGGACGGCGGCTCCGACCAGAAGGCACTCGGCCTGCTGGACCGGGCGGGTCTTCTTCCTCTTGCGGAGCAGTACCCCGCGAGCCTTTCCGGCGGCGAAATGCGCCGCGTGGCGATCGTGCGGGCCCTGCTCGCTTCCCCCCTGCTGCTGATTGCAGACGAGCCGACGGGCGACCTGGACGAGACGACCACGCGGGAGATCATGGAGCTGTTCGAGTCGGCCGCGAAGGGCGGGACGGCCGTCCTGATGGTGACGCACGACAAGAGCACGACGCGTTACGCCGGGCGCTGTTTCACCATGCGGAGCGGAAAGCTGACCGCGGGGTGAGCGCGCCCGGATTCCGGGTCTGCCGGAAAATCTTATTAAAAACGGAGGTTTTGCCGGAATGGGCATTAATTTGGAAGATCCCGCGGTGGCGGTGCGCGAGTCCCGCCTGGGCTCGGTCACCGGCTACTGCGGAAGCGCGCGGGAGCTCTGCCGGAAATCGCGCGGCTGTACGCTCTGCGACCAGAGCCGGGCGTTTACGCAGTGCATTTCCTGCAGCGCCAATCAGGTGATGAACCAGCTTGTCTTCATCCAGGACGCGGCGGTCGTGGAGCACGGGCCCGCGGGGTGCAGCGGGGATATTCCGGGCCGCAACATCACCGGCCGGTCCGGCCGGAAGAAGCGCGGCCTTCCGGTCCGCAACCTGCGCTATATCAATACCAACCTGGAAGAGCGGGACATCATCTACGGCGGGGCCGACAAGCTCCGCACGGCGGTCCGCGCGGCGGAGCAAAGGTTCCGCCCGCGCGCCGTTTTTGTCACGACGACCTGCGCCTCAGCCATCATCGGGGACGACGTCTCCGGCATCTGCGACGAGATGGAGAAGGAGATCGGCATCCCCGTCGTCCCGATCTTCTGCGAGGGGTTCCGCAGCAAGGTGTGGGCCACCGGGTTCGACGCGGCGTACCACGGCATCCTGCGCAAGATCGTAAAGCCCCCGAAGCGAAGGCAGCCCGACATGGTCAACGTCATCAATTTCCAGGGCCGCGACGTTTTTTCCCGGCCCTTCGGGCAGCTCGGGCTCTGGCCCAATTACATCGTGCCCTACACCACCGTCGAGCGGCTTTCCCATATATCGGAAGCGGCGGCGTCCGTGCAGATCTGCTCCACCCTCGGGACCTACCTCGCCGCCGGGCTGGAAGAGTATTACGGGGTGCCGGAGGTGAAGGCCCCGCTGCCCTTCGGCGTGGCGGGCACCGACGCTTTCCTGCGGGAGCTCGGCCGCGTCACGCACCGGGAAAGCGAGGCGGAGGATTACATCCGGTCGGAAAAAGAGCGCATCGCCCCGGAGCTGGACCGTCTGCGCGGCCGGCTCCGGGGAAAGCGCGCCTTCATCGGCGCAGGCGCGGCGCACGCCCACGGCATGGCGGCCGTCGTTCGGGAGCTGTCCATGGAGCTCGTCGGGAACTGCGTCTGGCACCACGACGCCGTGTTCGACAGCGGCGACGCGCGCTCCGACACGCTGGCGCACGACGTGGAGACCTACGGGGATTTCGGCATCGACGTCTGCAACAAGCAGTCCTACGAGCTGGTCAACATGCTGAACCGCGCCCGGCCGGACATCTACATCGCCCGCCACGCGGGAACCGTCTGGGCCACGAAGCTTGGCATCCCCTCGTTCCTGATGGCCGACGAGCACTTCGGCATCGGCTACGAGGGGCTGCTGCGTATGGGGCGGCTGATTCTGGATACCGTCAGCCATCCGCAGTTTGTGCGGAACATCGCGGCGCACGGCAGGCTTCCCTATACCAAATGGTGGCTGGAACAAAAGCCGACTTATTTTCTGGGAGGCGGGGCGGAATGAAGACCATTTTGCAGGAGCCGAGGTATTTCTGCGCGCTGGGCGCGCAGCAGGCGGTCACCGCTATCGACCGGGCGATCCCCATCGTCCACGCGGGGCCGGGGTGCAGCGCCAAGCTGTTTCAGGCCATGGCCGGGAGCGGCGGCAATCAGGGGGCCGGGTACGCCGGGGGCGACGCGATCCCCTGCACCAACATGGTGGAGCGGGACGTCGTTTTCGGCGGGGCGGATAAGCTGCGCCGCCTGATTGAGAGCACGCTCCGCGTCATGGACGGCGACCTGTTCGTGGTCCTGACCGGCTGCACGTCCGACCTGGTCGGCGACGACGTCGGCAGCGTCGTCCGGGAGTTCCGGGAAAAAGGGGTCCCCATCATCTATGCGGAAACCGGGGGATTCAAAGGCGACGCCTTTGTGGGCTACGAGCTTTTCCTGCAGGCGCTGATCGGGCAGTTTCTGCGCCCCGCGGAAAAAAAAGAGCCCGGTCTCGTGAACGTTTTCGCCTCCGTGCCGTACCTCGACCCGTTCTGGGAGGGGGATCTTGCGGAGATTAAGAGGCTTCTCACATCCCTGGGCCTGAAGGCGAACGTGCTGTTCGGCTGGGCCGGGGGCGGCGTGGAAGCGCTGAAGAAAATTCCCGCGGCCCAGTTCAACCTGGTCGTTTCCCCCTATGTGGGCCTGAAAGCCGCAAAGCTGCTGCGGGAAAAGTTCGGGACGCCGTACCTGCACATCCCGGTTTTCCCGGTCGGCGGGGTCGAAACGTCCCGGTTCCTGAAAAAAGTGGCCGCGTACGCGGGCGTGGACGAAAAATTTGCCGGCCGGGCCGTCAAGCGCCAAGAGGACGAGTATTTCCATTACCTCGCCAAGGCGGCGGATTTCCTGATCGAGACGCGTTACAGCCTGCCGAAGAAGTTCATCACCATCGGCGAGCCGGCCTGCTGCCTCGGGCTCGCTTCCTTCCTGGTCAACGACATGGGGCTGGTCCCGGCCCGGCAGTTCATCGCGCAGGATGTGCCGGAAGCGTTCCGGGACTCCATCCGGGACCTGTTCCGCCGCCTTTCGCCGGAAGAATCCGCGGAGGTCACGTTTGCGCAGGACGGCGGGGAGATTAACGAAAAAATCCGGCAGGAGACGGACGGGCTCGGAAATGATCTGATCCTGGGCAGCTCCTGGGACAAGGACATTGCGGACGAGGTGAACGGCCTTTTCCTCGACGTCGGCCTTCCGGTCACCGACCGGCTCATCCTGCACCATTCGTACGCCGGCTACCGCGGCGGCCTGAACCTCGCGGAGGAAATTTACAGCAGGCTTCTGGAACAGCAAAACGGCTCCTGAAAAGCTTTTCCGGGCGCGGGCCTCTGCCCGGCTTTTCTTTACGCCTGCCCCGCCGCTTTTTCCGCCGTCCGGATATGGTAGCGGAAGGCGAAGAACCCGGCCGCGAACAGCACGGCGATCCCCAGCACGCCGTAGCGGGAATGCCCGGCAATCTGGGTCACGACGCCCATCAGAAGCGTGCCGAAAAAGGCCGCCCCCTTCCCGAACACGTCGAGGATGCCGAAGAATTCGTTCGCGTTTTCCCTGGGCACAATGCGGGAGAAGTAGGAGCGGGAAAGCGCCTGAATGCCCCCCTGAAAAACGGCGACGCAGACGGCCAGCAGCCAGAATTCCCAGGCCCGGTCCAGCTGAAGGGCGAACAGCGCGATGGCCAGGTACCCCAGAATCGAAATGGAAATCAGCTCCGTCGCCTTCCGTCTCTTCGTCAGGCGTGCAAAGAGGATGGCGCAGGGGAACGCCACCACCTGCGTGAGCAGAAGCGCCAGAAGCAGGTCGCTGTCGGAAATCCCCACATCTTTTCCGTAGGACGTCGCCATGTCGATGATCGTATAGACTCCGTCGATGTAGAGGAAAAAGGCGAACAGGAAGGAGAAGATGATCTTGTTCTCCCGCACATGGGTGAGGGTATGCCACAGGCGCGCCAGGCTGTCCCGCACGGGCCGGGCGCCGCGCTCCACGGCGTACACCTGGCGGTAGCGGCGAAGGAGCGGAACGGTGCAGAGCACCCACCACAGGGCGGTGATGAAAAAAGACAGCGTGGTGGCCGCCGTGCCCAGCCCCGTTTTTCCGGCGGTCAGGATCAGGGCCAGGCAGGCCACGAACGGGATGCAGCTGCCGATATAGCCCCATGCGTAGCCGTGCGAACTCACCTGGTCCGCACGGCTTTCCTCCGTAATGTCGGGAAGCATGGCGTCGTAGAAGATGAGGCTCCCGGAGAATCCCGCCTTGGCGACGACAAAGATTCCCAGAAAGGCCAGCCAGCCCACCGGAAGGGCAAGGCCCAGACAGCCCACGGCGCCCACGGCCAGGAACCCCAGAAACAGCGGCTTTTTGCAGCCGCGCATGTCGCCCACGGAGCCGAGGACCGGCCCCAGCACGGCGATGAGGATCGTCGAAAGGCTGGCGGCGTATCCCCAGTACGCGGTGGACGCGGCGCCGCCGATCCCGGCCGCCGACGCGAGGTTTTTAAAATAGATCGGGATCACGGTGGATACCATCAGAATAAACGCCGAGTTGCCCACGTCATAGAGGATCCAGCTTTTCTCCAGCTTGTTCATCGACGGCCTCTCCTTCGTAATTCAGGTTGAACCCTTCCAGCTGCCGCGGCGCGGTGCCCATGGCCGCGCAGGCCGTGCGGATCTTTTCCGGGGCCCGCGCGAGCGCCTTGAAATAAAGTTCGTCCAGGCGGCGCACATGCCCGGCCTGCTCCTGCGGGACGGTGCCGGGCAGGCACATGCAGGAATACGCGCCGCGTTTCCCCATGGCCCTTTCCAGAAGGAGCAGAATCCTTTTGTGATCCAGCAGCCGGGTGTAAAACCGCCGGGATTTCAGGCATTTTCTGAGGATGCCCGCGCTCATCCCGGGCCAGAGGGAAGCGGCCGCGTTCCAGTCCAGTCCGGCCGGGTACGCGAGGAGCTGCCTCGGTTCCGTAAACCCGTGCCGCGTGATGATGTGCCGGTCGTAGGCGGCTTCCATGCGGTGATGGTCGGTAATGTCCCGGCTGTTCCCGTTCACGTAGGGGTGGCAGCAGGAGTCGAGCGTATAATGGCAGATCAGCCCCATCAGGTAGGACAGGGCCGCGTTTTCGCGTACTTCCGCCAGAATCGGGGAAAACATCCGAATGGCCGGCTGCTCGTGCCGCGCGATGCCGTAGTCCGCGATCCGGGTTTTGTGATAGGGCTGGTAAAAGAAAAAGATGTCCGGCCCCTGGAGCCCCATGTCGTATTCCCGCCAATAGGCGAGCGCGCAGGATTTCAGCTCCGGGTCGAGGCGGCCCAGAACATCCTGCCCAAACTGATAATGTGCCGCGCAGTCCGGCATCGGTTTCCCTTCTTTCCGCGTGCGTTCACGTGCCGCAGGCCATACCAGGAGGCCCGGTACTTTAGATTCCCATTGTAAAAGGCGGAGTTTAAAGGCGTGTGAGAGGCAGGTAAATTCCGTGTAATTTTTGAGGCCCGGCTTCCGCCGCTTTTGGCAAAAGAGCATAAAAAAAGACCCGGCCTGAAACGGCCGGATCGTTTTGCTGTCTGGGGTTCAGCGGCTTACGCGCGCGCTGCCGCCCTTGCGCATGGCGGCCCGCACTTCCTCTTCGGTCACGAGGTTGAGGTCGCCGCCGATCATGAGCTTGAGCACGCTGGCGGCGATGGCGAAGTCAACGGTTTCCTGCGGGTCCGCGCGGTGCAGCAGGCCGTGGATCAAGCCGGCGCCGAAAGCGTCCCCGGAGGCCACGCCTTCCATCACGTGGACGCTGTGGACCGGGCTTTCGTAGAACTTTCCGTTCTGATAGAGGATGCCCATCCAGTCGCTTTCCTCCACGGAATGGATGTTGCGCAGGATGCTGGCGACCGTTTTGCAGTTCGGGAACTCTTCCGTGATTTTTTTCATGCCGGCGCGGAAGCTGCCGATCTGCTCGATGCCGCGCGACATGTCCCCGTCGAAGGCGCGGATGCCGAGGGCCGCCTCGAAGTCCTCGTCGTTCGCGATGCAGATGTCGATATAGGGCATCAGCTCCCGCATGACGGAGCGGGCCTTTTGGGTCGTCCACATTTTTCCGCGGTAGTTGAGGTCGGAAACGACGGTGACGCCGTGCCCCTTGCAGTACGCGAGCGCATCTTTCACCGCCCCGGCCAGCTCGTCGGAGATGGCCGGCGTGATGCCGGAAAAGTAAAAGACGTCGATTCCCCTGAGCAGGGCGGTCCAGTCGAATTCCGAGCGCTTTGCGGTTGCGATGGAGCTTCCGGCGCGGTCGTAGACCACGCTGGTCGGGCGGATGCTCGTTCCCTTTTCAAAGTAATAAGTGCCCAGCCGCGGGCCGCCGCGCAGGACGCGGCTGGTGTCGACGCCGAAACGCCGCAGGGTGCCGAGCGCGGCTTCGCCCAGCGGGTTTTCCGGGAATTTGGTCACATAAGCCGCCTCGTCGTGGAAAATGGAGAGCGAGACGGCGACGTTCGCCTCCGCGCCCCCGTAGCTTGCTTCGAAGGAATCCGCCTGTAAGATGCGGGCGAAAGCCGGCGGCTTAAGCCGCAGCATCATTTCACCGAATGTCAGAACTTTCAATCCAATACGCTCCTTGCGCGTGCCGGGCACGCCTGAATTTTACGACCCGAAAATCTTGCTGCGGAACGGCGGGCCGAACCGCAAAGCACAATCATCTTTCTTTAGTATTCAGTATAATGTGGAACCGCGTCCCTGTCAATAGAGCCGCGCCGTTCAAGGCCGGGGTGGATGCGGTTCGTTCAGCTGCGCCTGGAAACCCGCGATTTCTCGGTCGGCAGGCAAAAGCTCCGCGAGTTCGTCAACTTCGGCACGCGCTTTGTCGGTGCGCCCGTTCCCGATCCAAAACTGCGCCCGCAGTTTTTTAAAAAACACCCAGCCGTCGGCATTTTCCGCCGCCGCACAGACCAGCTGACCGACATCGCAAAACCGCTCAACCTGCTCGTCCGGAACTTCTTTCCGTAACAGCAGCCATTTGGCGGCGGCGGCGAACAGCCCGGTTCTCTGCCGGGTCATTCCCGCGACATCTCCAAAGATTGTCCCCAAATTCTTCCACGCCGCGAGCCGTTTTGTATCCGCATGCGAGAAAATATCAAGAATTCCCATAAGCTTTTCCGTGTCGGACTTGCCGGATTTCAGGAGCACGGCCAGTGTGTCCTTGATCGCGTTCATATAAACCAGGAGCAGAAATTCTTCATTGACCGTCGACACAAAACCGCATTTGTCAAACAGAAAATCACGCGCCGCTTTGTATAAAATGCGGTCGGCATCGATGCGTTTCACGTTCCACTGGTAGGAAGCCGACTTTTGCGAGATGTAATATTGATACATGGATTCAGAGAGAATCCCAATGCGGAAGGCATTGTGGAACATCTCCTGCGTAAAGAGCGTGTCCCACCCATAAAACACGGTCGGAACTCGCGTACTGTCATATCGGCGCAAAACGGCCACGGAAAACAGTTTAGCCCAGTATGTACGCATAAACTGATGATACTGTATAAAATTCTGTGAAAAGCCCTCGCCCGCAATGATGAGGTTTTGATTTAATACTCTTGTACCAACGAGCTTGTTTGTCAGGGCGTCCATGAAATCATTGCCGCAAGCCACAATATCAAGGGCGTTTTCCGACATGGCGGCAAGCGATTTTTTGAGAAAATCGGGTTTATAGGTGTCGTCGGCGTCGATCCAGCATATACAGTCAGAATCGTCATATGGCTCGACGACCTCTGTGATTCCGTTGCCCGGTTCCCATATTTGATTTTTCTTGTTCGCGAGCGGCACAATGCGATGATCCCGTTTTGCCAGTTCATGGATTATTTTACCGGTAGAATCGGTCGAGCCGTTATCGACGAGATACCACACCCAGTCGCCGTAAGACTGCGCAAAAATGCTCGCGGCGGTGCGCGGCAAGGTTTTTTCGGCATTGTAAGCCATTGTATAAATCAGTACTTTGATTTACTCCACCTTCAGTATGGCGAGAATATTTCGCACGGCCAATCCGCATTTGTCGTCATTTTCGTAAGGGCGCATCCAGCTGCCGACGCTTTGACAAAATTCCCTGCGCGCCGCGAGGTTGCGAAAACAAGGGTCCGCTTTTCGCCGGAGCATTGCGGTGGTAATTGGGCTTGAAAAGAGCTTGTTCAACGCGGTTACCTTTTGCGGCAGGGCAATGTCCGCGTTACGAATATGGGTAAAAAAGTCTTGAATCCACCCGAGCCATATGGCGGAAAGGTAATCCCCGTTCAATTTGCCAATCTTTCCAAAACACTTCAAATAGTCGGTCAGAACTTTGTGATAAATGAAAAAATCGTCGGCAAATTCCAGAGAAAAACACCGCGACAAGGTGGTTGGCGCGCGATAATATTGGTGCAGCGGCTCCGCTAGAAAGCCGATTCGCATTCCGCTTTGGTAACATTTTTTAAATAATTCCAGTACGATGACAGAATCCGGGGCAAATCGGATTCGCGGAATCTGTTTGTACTCGACCGATTTCAACAAGGAGAAAGAATACACTTTTCCCCACAGAGTATCCGTAAACCGGCGATACTCCAAAAAACGCTCGGAAAAACCGCGGCCGCTCATCACAAAATCCGCATCCGGTTTTTTTGTCAATTGAGTTTTGCCGCTGGAAGCGTCAATGTAGTCCGTCCCGCATACGCATACGCTCAAACGATTCTTTCTGATAAAAGACATGGAATTTTCAAGGAATTCCGGCTTATACGCATCGTCGGCGTCAAGCCACGCAAAATAATCGCCCAAAGGTTTTTTTAAATATGCTTCAACAAAAGAGTAGAAATACCAAATATCATTTGAAGCAACATGCTTGAGAACAATACGGGCGTCTTGCCGGGCGTAATCCTCGGCGATCTCCTTTGTCCCGTCGGTACTGCCGTTATCAACCAAATAAACGACCCAGTTTGAATATGTCTGCTGCAGCACACTTTCCAAGGCCCGCCGTAAAGTGCATTCCGCATTATAAGCTTGGATATATATCACTACGGTACCGTCCATATTATGCTCTTTCCATAATTAAGATAAGAAAACATTACAGCTGTTCTGCCGCAGGAAAACGCTCGACATTTTCCCCAAAACTGATGCAGCTTCGGCACGATACGCGCGGGGAATCGTTAAAATGCCGGATTTTCTCGCGCTTTTCCTCGTCCGTTTCCGTTTTATCGTACAGGTCAACAACATCGCGCGCCGCAGGGGTTATCTTCCCGAGCGTACTGGCCATGAGGGAGCGGGCGCACCCGTGCATCTTTCCGCGGTACATATGAAAATTCCGCATAGCCACTTGGCCGCAGTGCTGAAACTGTTTCCGCAGAGCTTCCTCACTTTTGCCGTGTTCTTCAAAGTGAGTATTGTCCACCCAACCGCCGTAATGCTGTAAATCCCCATGATACCGTTTTACAACGAACGGAATTCCGTTTTCCTGAAGCAGCGCAGCCATTGCGGCAGCTTTTGGGGAGTGTTTCCCGTAGTCGCTTATTTGAATCTGCATATGTTTTCCGTATTTCCTGAAAACTGCAATATCGTTTTTACAGGGCAGAATCGTTGCGTTTGTTATCAGGATCAGATGGTCAAATTTGTCTTTATAATCCAGACAATGTTCGTACACCTTTCCTAAATCCTGGCGCATAAATACCTCACCGCCGACAAACTGAAGCCATTCCGTGTAGTCAACCAATTCGAAAACACGGTCAATATCGCGGATTAACTCGTCGGTGGGAACGTGTTCCGGATTTTTGAACATCGTCATATAATTGCTGCACAGTTTACACCGCAGGGTGCATTTCAGTGTTGGCATAATCGTAAGCCTGCGTAAATTTAACGGTTCTGACATGTTCTTCTCCTAATCAATATGCATACAGTACGGTTTCCCAGGTATAGGGGGAATAGTGCCGCAGCGCAAATTTGTAGTCCCGACGTATCTTCAGAATAGTCTGAGGCAAGTCATAAATATCTTCCGGCTTGTGGTATGCGCAAACAGCAAGTTTCGGCCGGACCGTACTTATGATGTTTTTGCTCCCCAATAAGGCGTGTTTTTCAGAGCCTTCAATGTCCATTTTTATAAAAGTGGGGAAGTTTTCGACATTTGTATTTGAGAAATATTCGTCCAGCGATATGACCGGGATTGAAACCGTTCCAGCTTGGTTGATCTGCGATCCGGCCAGCTGTTTTAATTTAGCGTGGAGCACGTCGGTTTTACTCCATAATCCTTTTGTGATAATGTGAACATTTTCATATTGCGACAGGTTTTGACGCGCGCGGGACGCGTTGGCCTCGTCAATGTCAAAACCAAAAACGGCACGGTATTTACCATTGACCAGTTTAATAAAGGCTTCGGAAGTATCGCCGGTATACAGCCCGCCGTCCACAAATACTTCTTTTTCGGAGAACGAAAACAAATCGCGCGGGAAATACGCGGGTTCCTTTTCCTTATAATGTAAAATGTCCTTAAACAGATAACTGTTAATGCGTTCCAGAACGATCCTTTTGGAACCGTCATCGGAAAAGAAGTTGTAACTCCATCTGTAACCGGCTAAATGTTTTTGAAATTCGTCAAAAGTCAGGCTCGTAACCTCGACCACACTTTTGTCGAGAAATTGAAATACGCTGTCAAAGGTGAATATCTGTTGTTCGTCAAACCCGAGTCCGCGTACCTGGCGAAAAATGCTTTTCTGATTATCGGGGTTCGCAACGGAGATAACAATATTTGCATGGGGGTATTCTTGCTGCAGTTGTGTGGGGGAAACAATGGGCAGCCCCGTTTCCTTTTCGCATCCCGACTTTTTGCTGTCGCAGAAGCACTTTGGAATAATCCCGTGAGAAACGAAATTTCTGTACGCAGGAACGCCATAGAAGCCTAAGCCAAAGAGAACGATCGGTCGGCTCAACAACCGCCGCTTCAATTTTGACAGGCGGATCGAATCCCGACCGGAACGATAGCGTCCCTCGATTTTCGCATATTCTTCCTCAAAACTGCCCAACATATTTATTCACCCAGTCCCTTTCAAAGTCCAGAATATAATTGCCGTTTAGAAATTCCCCGCGGTGTTCCCGCAGCTCCCGTGTCATCGCGTCGCGCTGACGCTCGCAGCCGCGCAGGCCGAACCGGGAAATCTTTTCTACCATTGAGATCATAAACGACCACTCAAAGTAGCGCCACGCCCCCGCGCGGTTGGGAAACATTCTGCTGAGCCATTCGGTGCGTTCCCGGTACGCGCGGAGATATTCGTCGAGCGTTTCGCCGGTAAGCAGGCCGTAATTCGTCGTCCACGCGGAATTGTTGCCCTCGTGGCGGTAAAACGTGTATTTGGGCAGGCCGTGGTAGGCGACACGGTTCGCATTTGCGAGCAGCCGATGCATCTGGGAAATGTCGTCGTATTTGTCATCCTCGGGGAACCGGATTTTCTTCCCGAGTTCCCGCGCAAACAGCTTCGTAGGGAACGCCATGTTGTAACGTCTGCGCCACATCAGCTCGATCAGGGCTTCCTCGGCGGTCATCACGCGTTTCTCATCAAACGCTTTGCCGGCCGCGCCGCAAATCGCCACATCCGCGCGGTTCTCCACCGCAAGGCGGGCGAGAAATTCCAGCATATCCGGTTCCGCGTAATCGTCGTCGTCGATAAAAGTAAGATACTCTCCCCGCGCCGCGTCCAGCCCCGCGTTGCGGCCCGACCCGATGTTGCCGCGTCCGCGGTGGATCACGCGGATCCGCACGTCTTTCGCGGCGTATCTCTCGGCGATTTTTCCACTGCGGTCGGTGCTGCCGTTGTCAACAATAATGTACTCAAAATCGCGGAACGTCTGCGCGAGAACGCTTTCGATTGTGCGTCCGACGAGGCGCTCTCGGTTATAGGTCAGCATAATCACGCTGATTTTTGGCGTCGGCAAGTCTTGATTCACCCCCTCTGCCGCATACGGCGCGGTTTCCTGTTTTCAGTTGTCCCACACTTTCCATGGGGCCTTTCCCTGCTGCCACAGGCGTTCCAGCAGGTTTTTGTCCCGCTGGGTATCCATGCACTGCCAGAAGCCGGTGTGCTTGTATACGCGCAGTTGGTTTGCCCGGCTGAGACGCTGCATGGGTCCCTGCTCCAGCATGGATTCTTGGTCCAGGTAGTCGAACACGCCCTGCTCCATCACCATGAAGCCGCCGTTGATCCAGCCGCCGTCTTCCTTCGCCTTTTCCTCAAAACCGGTCACGGCGTTCGTCTGCTCGTCCACTTCCAGTACGCCGTAGCGCCCGCCCGGCTGGATGCCGGTCAGGGTGACCAGCCTGCCGTTCTTTCGGTGGTATTCCAGCAGGGCCTGGATATCGACGTCGCCCACCCCGTCGCCGTAGGTCAGCATAAACGGTTCGTTTTCCAGGTATTTCCGCACCTTGATGATCCGCCCCGCCGTATTCGTGTAGAGGCCGGTGTCCACAAGCGTCACCTTCCAGGGCTCCGCCACGTTTTCATGGATGATGGTTTTGTTGTGGTCGCGGAAATCGTAGGTGACGTCGGACATGCGCATGTAGTAGTTAGCGAAGAATTCCTTGATGCAGTGGCCTTTGTAGCCGAGGCAGACGACAAAGTCGTTGAAGCCGTAATGGGAATAGATCTTCATGATATGCCACAGGATCGGGCGCTCCCCGATTTCAATCATTGGTTTCGGCTTTAAATGGCTTTCCTCGCTGATCCTCGTACCGAAGCCGCCCGCCAAAATTACAACTTTCAATCCAAGGACCCCTCTTGCACAAGCTGTCGTAAATTCTGTAAATCAACAATTACATTCTGCTTCATATATCGGCCACAGCGCGAAAAAAATTAGGATTGTATAAATGCTAATCTGAAAGTATACCAGAAAGCGGAAAAACGCTAACGAGAAAGTTTGCCACTTGAAATAACCTCAAGCTCTGGGATATGCTCAGGACAGAGGTGAACAAAGGT
>JALCPO010000057.1 GCA_022650455.1 Oscillospiraceae bacterium | reverse complement strand
TCGACGAGCAGGATGCGCTTTCCATCGTTTCGGAACTTTTCAAGGACTTGCGGGTGAAGGCTTCGCCCCGGGACGTTTTGAGGAAAATTTCCCTGATCAAAAGCGGCGCGCTGCGGCCCGGAGAGGCAGCGGAGGTTTTTTCGGAAATTTATGATTTATACGGCAGGCGGCTCGCGCAGTACGGCGCCATGGATTACGACGATATTCTGTTAAACGCGCTGAAAATATTTGAAAACGAGGAGATGGAACGCGGGGAGGAGCAGGCGCTCCGAAATCCCTTCTCCCATCTTCTCGTGGACGAATTCCAGGATATCAATCCCGTCCAATACCGCCTGATTCGGGAATGGGCAAGAAAAAGCGCGGGAATTTTTGTGATCGGCGACCCCGACCAATCCATTTATGGTTTTCGGGGATCGGATCCCCGCTGCTTCGAACGGCTTTTTGAGGACTTCGCGGAGGCGCGGCGAATCCGGCTGACACGGAATTACCGTTCGACCCCGGAAATCGTCGGGTGCGCCCGCTCCGTCTTTGGAAAAGAGGACGCGGAAAGGCCGACCCTGGAAGCACGGAAGTCAAACGGTTCCAAAGTGCGTATCCTTAAAGGGGACAGCGATTTTCAGGATGCGATTTTTATTGCCAAAGAGATCAACCGGATGGTCGGCGGCATCGATATGCTCGACGCGCATCTGTCGGTTCCCAAAGGAAACAAACGCGGCTCCGGGACTGCCCGGAGTTTTGCCGACATCGCCGTGCTGTATCGGACCAACCGGCAGGCGGAGCTTCTGGAACTGTGTCTCCGGAAAGAGGGCATCCCCTACCGGGTTGCCGGGCGGGGCGACTTCCTTTCCGACCGCGAGGTTCGCAAGGCCGTCGCCTTTTTCCGCTTTCTGCTCGACCCGGCGGACATCCTTTCTCTCCGGCTTTGCCTGAAGGAATGGAAAATCTGTTCCGGTGGCCCGCTGCAGAAAGTCCTCGCGGATTATGCCGGTTCCGATCACGGCGTTTCCGCCCTTTTGGGGATTGCCGAACATGTTTCCGCGGGGGAAGGGCTGCAGAAATTTTCAGACCTGCTCCGCAAATATGAGCACCCTGTCCGCGATGAAAAGCCGCAGGAATTGATCGAGTCTTGGGTTTGCGACAACAAGATTCAGGGGGTGCAGAGCATGGAACTGTTTTCCGCCATGGCCGCTTTGCATTCCAACATGCCTGACCTTCTGCAAAATCTGCTGCTGGGACGCGACGCCGATGTGGTGCGCAGCGACGGCAGGAATTACACCTCCGACACCGTCTCGCTCATGACCCTGCACGCGGCCAAGGGTCTGGAATTCCCGGTGGTATTCATCAGCGGCGTAAAAGATGGGACCATACCGCTGAAAAACCGGAATGGCGACTGTGCCCCGGAGGAAGAACGCCGCCTTTTCTATGTCGGGATGACCCGGGCGCAGGATGAGCTGATCCTTTTGACCTCATCCGTGCCGTCTCCTTTTCTTGCCGATCTTCGCGCCGATTTTCTCGCGACGGAAGCGGCCTTTGAGCGGAAGAAAACGCCTGAGTTTGAACAAATCAGCTTTTTCTGACAGCATGACGGCACCACCCTCGTGTATTTGTACTCCCGCAACCCTGCACGGGCTTCGGCAGAAATTAGGGTTGAAAATTGTAAAAATGTAGGATATAATGTATAAAGGTGTTTTATCTTTATAAGTTACCGGGAAAAGTGCGGATTATCCGTAAGAAAACAAGAACGGACGGGGTGGGTTGTATTGCGAAATACGTTTTTCCGAATGGTGAGATCGGCAGCGGTCCTGCTTTGTGCCACAGCTGTTCTGGCGGCCGGCGCGCCCCTTGCCGCCGACGCTTCTTCCCTTACGGCGAAAACAACGGATTATCTGAACCTGCGCCAGGGCGCGGGGACCAATACCAGCGTGATCCTGACGCTTTCCAAAAACGTTTCGGTTACGATTCTGGACAATTCCAACGGCCAGTGGGCGAAGGTGAAAACGGCGAGCGGCCGTGTCGGCTACTGCTTCAAGCAGTATCTGAGCTATTCCGGGTCGGGTTCCGGCAGCGCGTCCGGAGCTTCCCAGACGGCCGTGACGACGGTTTCTCTGAATATGCGCACGGGGCCGTCCCTGCAAAACGGGATCCTTGCGGTCCTCGCCCCCCGCACATCCCTGAAAGTCATAGACAATTCCAATGCCCAGTGGGTCAAGGTGCAGATGCCGAACGGCCGGCAGGGCTGGTGCTATCGGTCCTATTTGAAAATATCCGGATCTTCCGGCGCGGCCCAGCCTGCGGCACCGGCGGCTTCCGGCACCACGGCGACAACGACGGATTACCTGCATCTGCGCTCCGGCGCGGGCCTGGGGTACGGGATTGTCCTGACGCTGAGCAAAGGCGCCACCGCGACCGTGCTGGACAATTCCAATGCAAACTGGGTGAAGATCCTGACGGCCAGCGGAAAGCAGGGCTGGTGCAGCAGGCAGTATCTGAAAATATCCGGCAAACCTTCGGAATCTTCCCAGAATAATACCGGTTCGCAGAGCGGCGGCACAGCGGGAAATTCCAGCGCGGTGACGGGGGCCACCGTAACGGCCGACGTTCTCCGCCTGCGGGCGACGGCCGGCACGTCGGGCAAAATTTTGGATCGTCTTCCGAACGGAACCTCGTTGAAGGTGCTGAGCACTTCCACGCCCGGCTGGGTGAAAGTGCAGACGCCCGCAGGGAAAGTGGGCTACGTCTCGGCCGACTATGTCAAACTTCTTTCCTCGGGTTCCCAGAGCGGCGGCTCCGGTTCGCAGAACGGCGGCACAACGGGGAATTCCAGCGCGGTGACGGGGGCCACCGTGACGGCCGACATTCTCCGCCTGCGGGCGACGGCCGGCACGTCGGGCAAAATTCTGGACCGTCTTCCGAACGGAGCTTCCTTGAAGGTCCTGAGCACGTCCACGCCCGGCTGGGTGAAGGTACAGACCTCTGCCGGAAAGGTTGGCTATGTCTCGGCGGAGTATGTCAAGCTCCTTTACGGCGGAAACACCGGATCCCAGGGGACGTCCGTATCGCTTTCGGCTTCGTCCGCGAGCGTCCCGCAGGGGAAAACGCTGTGGCTGAAAGCGTCCGCCAGCCCGTCCGGCGCGTCCGTCACCTGGACGAGCAGCAATCCGGCCGTCGCCAAAGTTACGAACGGCTATGTGTACGCGGTGGCTCCCGGCACGGCCCAGATCAAGGCGTCCGCGGGGGCGGGAAGCGCTTCCTGCGGCGTGGCGGTGACGGCGGCGGAACCGGTCCGCGTTACCTATGCTTCCCCGAACATCGCCGCTCCGGGAAAAGCGGTAACCTTTACGGCGGTTACGGATTCCGCGCGCGACGGCGCCGAGTTCGTTGTCACCATGCCGAACGGCGGCACGAAGACTCTCCGGGCGGGAAGCTGCCGGCAGGAAACGACGAACGGCGTCGTCACGAAAGTCTGGACCGCATCCGCGTCGTTCTCCTCTCCCGGACTTTATTCGTATCAGGCGTATTCTTCCCAACACGGAGCTTTCAGTTCGCGTGGGGTTTCGTCGAGCGTGCTGGTTTCCACCCAGGGCAACGAAGCCGTCACCACGGGCGAAACGCGCAGGGCGAGCGACAAAATGCTGCAGCTGATTGCCGGGTGGGAAGGATACAGCGCGGCAGTCTACGCCGACCAGCTCGCATCCAGCCGGATCCCGACGATCGGTTACGGCTGCACGCTGGGAACCAATGCGGTTTTTTACAACAATGTCAGCGAGACGGAAGCCTGGGCCATGATGGTGGACAAAGTCAACAACGGTTCCTATACGACGGAACTGAACCGGATGATCGCCAACAATCATTTTCTCATGAATCAGGGGCAGGCGGACTGCCTGATCAGCTTTGCCTATAATGTGGGAGCGGGGTATTTTAACTCGTCCGCGGAAATGGATTTTCGCCGGATCATGAAAAATGCCGTTGTGCCGCCCAAAATCTCTTCCGGTTCGTCCCTTGCGGCGACCGTTACATACGACACTTCGCTTCGTTCGAACCATACACTCCTGTCGAATTCAATCCGTTCGGTTCCGTCGGGAACATCCGTCCGCGTCACGGGAACTTATTTTGCGAATAAACAGGACGGCTGGTATCAGGTCCGCCTGTCCAACGGGGCGACCGGGTGGATCAATTCCGGCTATGTGAATCTTTCCAATTCGGGCAGCCTCGTCCACGACCTGAATTACACGAACGCCTATGCGTTCGGGACGGAGCTTATCCTTTGGAATCAGGCGGGCGGCCAGTTTTACACCGGGCTTTTCTACCGCCGCCTCGGCGAGGCGAATGTTTACAATTACCGCGACTACAGCAAGGCGCGTTACAACAAGTACGGCTACACATACCCGAGTTCCGCAAAGAATCTGAACTGACGACGGGCAGCCGAAACAGAAGCCGGCTGGATCGGGTGGCCCCGAGGGGCGTGCCTTTTCCTCCGGTTTCCGTTTTTTCTGCCCTTTTGCGGGCGCTTTGAACCGGAGAGGGGGTTACAGTTCCTTCATCCAGTATTTGCGGTCCAGGCTGCGGTACTGCACGGCTTCCGCGACATGTCGCGGCTCGATGGTTTCGCTGCGGTCGAGGTCGGCAATCGTCCGGCACACTTTGAGAACACGGTCGTACGCCCGGGCGGAAAGGCCGAAGCGGTCGAACGCGGTTTTTAAAAGCGTGCGGCTTTTTTCATCCATCGGGCAGAAATCGTGCAGCCTGTCCGGCGTGATCCGCGCGTTGCAGGAGATGCCGGTTCCCCGGAACCGCCGGTTCTGGATTTCCCGCGCCGCGTTGACCCTTGCGCGGATATCAGCGGAACATTCCGCCTGTTTTTCGGAGGAGAGTTCTTCAAATTCAACGGGCGGAACCTCAATGTGCAGGTCGAGGCGGTCGAGCAGCGGCCCCGAAACGCGCGCGAGATAGCGGGAAACCGCCTGCGGCGTGCAGGTGCAGCGCCGCTTCGGGTGCCCGAAGTAGCCGCAGGGACAGGGATTCATGGCTGCCACGAACATTACGGAGCACGGGTAGGACACGGTTCCCCCGACGCGGGAGATGGTGACCCAGCCGTTTTCAATCGGCTGCCGCAGGACTTCCATGGCGGAGCGGGAGAATTCTGGAAGCTCGTCCAGAAAGAGTACGCCGTTGTGGGCCAGCGAAATCTCGCCCGGCCGCGGGATGCTACCCCCGCCGGAAAGCCCCGCTGGGGAGACGGTGTGGTGCGGGGAGCGGAACGGCCTGGTGCGTATCAGGGAAATCCCGGGCGGAACCGCGCCCGCGATGGAGTGGATTTTGGTCGTTTCGATGGTTTCCTCGAACGTCATGTCCGGCAGGATGGACGGCAGGCGCTTGGCGAGCATGCTCTTTCCGGAACCGGGCGGGCCGATCAGCAGGACGTTGTGGCCGCCTGCCGCCGCGATTTCCAGAGCGCGTTTTGCCTGCTCCTGCCCGCGGACCTCGGCAAAATCCGGAACGGGGGCGGCAGGCTCCCGCCCCGTTTCGTCCCGGCGCGCGGGAGGGATGGCTTCCCTTCCGGTCAGATGGCGCAGCAGCTGGAGCAGGTTCTTCACCGGGTAAACCGTCAGACCGTCGACGACGGCGCCTTCGGCCGCGTTGTCCGCCGGAACGTAGAATTTCCGGAAACCGTTTTCCTTCGCCGCAATCGCCATGGGAAGCACGCCCCGGACGGGGCGGACTTCTCCGGTCAGGGACAGTTCTCCGACGAACACGCTGTTGTCCGTGCCGCCGTCCAGCTGGCCGCTTGCCTTCATCAGCGCAATCAGCAGGGGAAGGTCGTAAATCGGGCCTTCCTTCCGTTTGTCCGCGGGCGCGAGGTTTACGGTGATCCGGCGGACGGGAAAGTCGCAGCCGCAGTTTTTCATGGCTGCCCGGACGCGGTCCCGCGATTCCTTTACGGCGGCGTCCGGCAGGCCGACCATTTCAAATGCCGGCAGCCCCGAGGAGAGGTCGGCTTCCACCGGAACGGGAAAGGCGTCCATTCCGTAAAGACCCATGCTGAAAACCTGAGCAACCATCCTGTTTCCCCCTAAAATATTCGTAAAATCCATTATACTCCGATTCCGGCCGGCGCGCAATGTGCGAAATCCGGCCGAAATAAGGCGAAGGGGCGGAAACGGCCGGCGCGGCCCCCAATGGTTGACTTCCGACCCGCATTAAGGTATGATGAACTAAAATTGAGCCGGGCGCGAGGTGATTTTCTTTGTCGGACGAAATCCGTTCCAGCCTGACCGATTGTTCGGACGGCCGGCTCGCGGAACTGGTGCAGCGGGGCGACTCGGAAGCCTTTGCCGAGCTGACGGCGCGTTATATGTCCATCATCCGGGCGAGGGTGTCGCCGTTCCGCTCCGGCCGTATGGAAAACGAGGACCTGTGCCAGGAAGGGCTTCTGGGCCTGCTGAAGGCCGCTCAGACGTACGATTTCCGCCGCCGCCGGGCATCCTTCCGCACGTATGCGGGTGTTTGCATCTCCCACCAGGTGATTATGGCGTACCGTTCCGCGGCGGGCCGCAAAAACGACCCGCTGAGCGATTTTATCTCCCTGAGCGGGGACGACGCGCCGGAATTCGCGGCGGACGGTTCCGCCGATCCGGAAGCGCTGGTTGCCGACCGGGAGGAATTCCGCCTGATGTGCCGCCGGGTTTCTAGCCTTCTGACCCCGATGGAGCAGCGGGTCCTGCGGCTGTATCTGGGCGGGTGCAGTTACCGGGAGATCGCAGAAAAATTGTCCGTCACCGTGAAGGCGGCGGACAATGCGCTCCAGCGTGCCCGTTTGAAGCTGAAGCAGGGGGATCCGATTTCCTAAAACGCCCCGTCCCGCCTCTGCTGGCGGAGCTGACGACGTTTTTTGCCCGCTTCCCACTCGGCTTTTTCTTCGGGCGTTTCGCAGATAAGCCTCGGGACGGGGGCGGGCTTGCCGTTTTCATCCAGCGCCACCAGTACCAGGTAGGCGGTGTTGACGAGCTTCCGCTGCCCGTTCAGCGCTTCGACATAGCTGTCCACGCGGACTTCCATGGAAGTCCTTCCGACGAAGGTCAGCCTTCCGTAGAGCACGACGACGCTGTCCGCGCTGACGGGTTCTTTGAATTGGAGATTGTCGATTTCCGCCGTTGTGACATTCCGGTTGCAGTGCCGGCGGGCAGCCGCCCCTGCGACGATGTCGATCCACGCGACCAGCTGACCGCCGAAAAGGCGGTTTTGTGCGTTCAGGTGCGCCTGGAAAACCGGCTGAATCTGTTCGATTTCGGAGTCGGAGACACGTTTTGCGGTTTGTTCTTCCATTGTTATCACCATTTCTTGATTGAATTCTTACTTAACTATATTCCCAAAACCTGAAAATAGCAAGACGGGAAGTCCCAACGGCGGCGGGAAAAGGAAGCGGTAGCTTGAATTTTCACGGCGGGTGCTGCGCGGTCATTGCCGCCGCCGGCACCTCATCCAGAATGAATCTCAACGTATCCAAACAATTTATCCCTCTGTGCGGAATGCCGGCGGTTGTCCGGACGATCCTTGCTTTTGAAGCGGCCCGGAAAGTGGATTCCGTCGTGATCGTCTGCCGTCCGGAGGACCGGGAGCAGATGGAGATCGTGTCCAAAGGATGCGGCGCCGGAAAGGTGGCGGCGATCGTCGCGGGCGGGGACACGCGGCAGCGGTCGGTCGCGGCGGGCATCGCGGCGGTTCCGGACGGGACCGGATGGCTGGCGATTCACGACGGCGCCCGCCCTCTGGTACTGCCGGAACAAATCGACGCGTGCATCTGCGACGCGCGGGAGCATCAGGCCTCGGCCCTCGCCGTTCCGGTCAAAGATACGATCAAGCTCATCGACGGCTCCCGGTTTATCGTTTCCACCCCGGAGCGGAAATTGCTGTGGGCGGTCCAGACCCCCCAGGTGTTCGAGCGCGGCATCTATGAGCGGGCCATCCGGCGGGCGGAAACCGCCGGCATGGATTATACCGACGACTGCCAGCTTTTGGAGCACGCGGGCATGCGGGTGCATCTGTGCCCCGGAAGCTATGAAAACATCAAACTGACCACCCCGGAAGACCTCATCACCGCCGAGACCATTCTGCGGCGCAGGGAGGGAATTGTATGAGAGTCGGGCACGGCTACGATGTCCACCGGTTTGCGGAGAACCGGAAACTGATTCTGGGCGGCGTGGAAATTCCTTACGCGATGGGCCTTGCGGGCCATTCGGATGCCGACGTCCTGGCCCATGCGGTGATGGACGCGCTCCTGGGGGCCGCCGCCCTGGGAGACATCGGCGGGCTTTTCCCGGACACCGACCCGGAGTACCTGGGCGCGGACAGCATGAAATTGCTCGCCGCGGTGTCCCGCATCCTTGCGGGAAAAGGGTACCGCGTGGGCAATATCGATTCCACGGTTGTTGCGCAGGCCCCAAAGCTGAAGCCGTATATCGGCCGGATGCGCGAAAATATTTCGGGCGCCTGCGGCGTCCCGTGCGACTGCGTGAGCGTAAAGGCCACAACTGAGGAAGGGCTTGGCTTTACCGGGTCCGGCAAAGGGGTCGCCGCCCACGCCGTGTGCCTGATCGAACGGTCCGGAAGATAGTCAAACGGCTGCCCCACGGCATATCCTGTTAGTAAAAACCGAGGGGGGATTACTGTGGGCAAGCCTGTCATTGTAATCGGATCGGTTACCTATGCCATGAAAGGCCGGAGCATTCTGGCCCGGTACGGGATCCGTTCCAGTGTGGAGAGAATTTACCGCAGCACGAATGTGCGCGGCTGCGGTTACGGCATATACGCCCCGCAAAGGACCGACGAGGCCGAGCGGATTTTGAGGCGGGAAGGAATACCGGTTTCCGGCCGTACGACAAGGGGGCCGAGATCATGATTTATCTTGACAATGCCGCGACCACCTATCCCAAACCGCAGTCGGTGCAGCGGGCTGTGACGGAAGCCTTCCGCCGTTATGGCGCGAACCCGGGCAGGGCGGGGCACAGCATGGCGATGGCCGCTTCGGAGGAGATTTACCGCTGCCGGAGCGCCGCGGCGGATTTTTTCCACGCGCAGGGGCCGGAATGCGTCGCCTTTACGCTCAACTGCACCCACGCCGTCAATTATGTGCTGAAGGGCTTGCTGCGGCCCGGCGACCACGTCGTGATTTCCTGCCTGGAACATAATGCCGTGGTGCGCCCCGTACACGCGCTTGCGGAAAACGGCGTGACCTTTACGGAAGCGCGGGTGTTTCCGGGGGATAACGACGCCACCGTCAATGCGTTCCGGGACGCGATCCAGGAGAACACGAAGCTGGTCCTGTGCACCCATGCGTCCAACGTCTGGGGAATCCGGCTTCCGGTGGGGCGGATCGCGGCGCTTGCCCACCAGTACGGGATCCCCATGGCGGTCGACAGCGCCCAGTCCGCAGGCGTCCTTCCGATCCATATGGAGGAAGACGGGATCGATTACCTCTGCGCCGCGGGGCATAAGGGGCTTTACGGCCCGATGGGGACCGGCATGCTGATTACGTCGCACGGCTCCGGGCTGGCGACGGTGATCGAAGGGGGAACGGGAACCGAGTCCATGATGCCGGAGCAGCCGTCCGGCATGCCGGAGCGCCTGGAGAGCGGAACCCAGAACATGCCCGGCATCGCCGGGCTGCGCGCGGGCATTGAGTTTGTGAAGAAGCGCGGCCCCGAAAAAATTTTCCTGCATGAGATCCGCCTGCTGCGTTCGCTGCACGCCGCTCTCTCATCCATGGAAGGCGTCGTGCTTTATACGCCCGCTCCGGACCCGAAGTATTTTGCGCCGGTGCTTTCCTTCAACCTGGCGGGGCTTCCCAGCGAAACGGTGGGCAGGGAGCTCAGCCGCTACGGCGTCGCCGTCCGCGCCGGCCTTCACTGCGCGCCGGCCGCGCACCGTTTCATGGGAACGCTCGAAATCGGAGCGGTCCGCGTCTGCCCTTCCGCTTTTTCGACGATGGCGGATATCAACGGGCTGATTGCCGCCCTGAAAAAAATTCGAATGAAAAATTACGAAAGAATGCATTGAATCTCGCGCAAGATATGATAAAATAAATTGGATTGTTTTATTCCATAAGGAAAGGAAAAAGGAATGGACGTAATCGTGGTTGCCTGGAATTGGTTCCTTCAGCTGATGCGCCAGTTTCGATTGTCCGATGCGGTGGACATCACACTGGTTTCCTTCATTATATACAGTGGAATAAAACTTGTCCGCGAGACCAGAGCCGGTCAGCTGGTAAAAGGCATTATCGTGCTGCTGGCCGTGTGGGGGCTTTCCTACGCGCTCAAGCTGTATATGATGGAAACGCTCCTCACCTACTTTTTCCAGTTCTCCCTGATCGCCCTGCTGGTCGTTTTCCAGCCGGAAATCCGCCGGGCGCTGGAGCAGATCGGGCGGACCGGAATCGGGAAAAAGGGGTGGATCCTGAGCCTTGCCGGCGGCAGCTCCGACGAGAAGCTGCGCCTGAACCGCCGGGCGGTGAATGCCGTTGTGGATGCCGCCGCCCAGATGTCCCGCCAGAAGACCGGAGCCCTGATCGTGTTTGAAATGAAGACGAAGCTGGGGGATATCATCGACACCGGCACGGTGGTCAACGCCATTCCGAGCGCGCCGATTATCTGCAACATTTTTTTCAACAAGGCGCCTCTGCACGACGGTGCCATGATTCTCCGCGAAGGGATGGTCTATGCCGCCGGCTGCATCCTTCCCCTCACCAAAAGCAACAAGGTTGCGGTGGAGCTTGGCACGCGTCACCGCGCGGCCATCGGGATGAGTGAAAATTCCGACGCGGTGATTGTCGTCGTTTCGGAAGAAACCGGCCAGATTTCCGTCGTGGCCAACGGCGTCATAACGAGGAACTATACCCGGGAAACGCTTCGCAGCGAGCTGGAAGCGCACCTTCTGAACGACAGCAGTGAACCGAGCGAGAAGAAACAGAGCTGGCTTCCCTCGATCCGAAGGGGGAAGAAATCGTGAAAAAAGACGTGAGATCCGGAAAAATCGTTTGGGGACGGCTTTTTTACAACAATAAATTTGCCATCGCTTTCTCCGTATTTCTTTCGGTCGTCCTGTGGATGGTTCTGGTCTCCAACGACACCCAGGACCGCCCGCACGCCATCCCGAACGTCCCCATCAAGGTGGTCCTTTCCGACACGGCCCAGGCCGACGGCATGAAGGTTTTCAGCCAGACCGATACGAGCGCCACCGTGTATGTGAAAGGCAACAGCCTGGTGGTAAACCAGCTGAAGTCCAGCGACCTGGTGGCCGTCGCGTCCCTGCCTTCCAACATTACCTCGGCGGGAAGCTATATCCTCAGCCTGGAAGTACAGAGCAACAGCCAGGACGTCAGCCCCGGCCAATATACGTTTTCGTCGGTTTCGCCTTCGCAGATTATGGTTTCGGTGGACAAGTACCGCGAAAAGACATTTAAAATTCAAAGCGACACTTCCATTTCGTACAAAGCCGGGTATCAGTCGGACCCCGCCTATTTTGTCGGGGTGCCGACCCTCAGCAGCGACACGGTCACGATTTCCGGGCCGGAAAGGCAGGTGGCGCAGGTCAACCGTGTGGCTTTGAGCAATTATGAAGTCAACGACACGCTGCGGGAGACAAAAAAGTTTACGTCGACTCTGGTGCTTTACGACGCGAACGGCAATAAAATCGATCAGAACGGCCTTACGGTCAACCCGGAAAAAGTCGATGTGACCATCCCCGTCATGCCGAGGCAGACGCTGACGCTGAACACGACGTTTACCAATAAGCCCGCCGGGCTGGTTCTGGCTTCCGGTCAGATTCAGGTTTCACCGGGAAGCATTGAGGTAGCCGGGCCCAAAGATATTCTTGCGGGCATGAACGGAAAATTCAACATGGATCCGATCGATTTTTCATCCGTCAGTCCGACCCATAATACGTTTGACATCAACATTACTCTTCCGACGACATGCAAGAACCTGAGCAATCTTCCGACGGCAAAGGTTACGCTGAATCTCGGCGACGTGGTCGCAAAGCAGATGACGGCGTCCAGCTTTACGGTGAAAAACCTGAGCGCCGACCAGACGGCTATTGTCCAGACCGACCGTTTGCCCGTTACCGTCGTGGGGCCGGCGGACGAAGTGGAAAAGCTGACGGGGTCCAACCTTGTGGGGGCCGCGGATATGACCGGCAAAGAGAATTTTACGGGGCAAACGGAGGTCCCGGCGACGTTTACCGTCAGCAATTCGTCGAGCTGCTGGGTGTACGGGAGCTATATGGTCAATGTGAGCGTCGCAAAAAAGGGCGGGTAAGCGCTCCGAAAATTTTTCTTGTGAAATGAGGAGGTTTCATCATGTCGAAAATTGACGAGGTCCGCGCCGAAATGGTCCGGGCCATGAAAAGCGGCGATAAGGCGCGGAAGAATGTGCTTTCGCTTCTGTTGTCCGGCCTGAAGGCCAAATGGGTAGACAAGCATGCCGACCTGACGGAAGAAGAGGAAAACGCCGTCATCCAGAGGGAGATCAAGCAGACCAAAGAGGCCTTGGAAACCGCGCCGGAAGACCGAACGGATATTATTGAAAAAAATAAATTTGCGCTTTCCGTTCTGAAAGAGTTTGCGCCGAAAGCATTGAACGAGGAAGAGATCGCGGCACAGATTCGGGATGTTCTGGTGCAGCTTGGCATCGAAAAGGCGGCCCCGCGCGACAAAGGGCGCATTATGAAGGCGCTGATGCCGCGGGTCCGGGGAAAAGCAGACGGATCCGTGGTCAGCCGCATGGTTTCCGATCTCTGCCGGGGTGCGTAAAACCGGCCACTGGCCGGAAAAGGTTGAAGAAAAGCGCCGTCCGGAATCGTTTCCGGACGGCGCTTTCGTCAGCTCTGCGCATCTTTATTCAGTAATTCTTCCGATTTCGTACGGTGTGTTCTGGTAAACAAAATAATTCAGCCAGTTTGAAAACATCAGAAACGCGTGGCTGCGCCAGACGAACGGCGGCTCCCGGGCGGGGTCATCGTCCGGAAAGTAGTTTTGCGGCATCAGGGGATGCATCCCTTTTTGGACGTCGCGCAGATATTCCTCTTTTAAGGTGTTGCGGTCGTATTCTTCGTGCCCGGTAACGAAAATCTGGCGCCCGTTTTTGGCCGCGATGATATGTACGCCCGCCGCGTTGGATTCCGTCAGGATTTCCAGCTCCGGATGCTTCAAAACATCTTCTTTGCGCACTTCCGTGTAGCGGGAATGCGGCGCCCAGAAATTATCGTCGAATCCACGGACCAGGGGGTGCAGCGGCCGGAGAACGCGGTGGCGAAAGATCCCGGAAACTTTTTGCGGGAGCAGATATTTCGGGATTCCGTAATGGTAGTACAGGCCGGCCTGCGCTCCCCAGCAGATATGCATCGTGGAAAACACATTGCTCCGGCTCCACGCCATGATCTTACAGAGCTCCGGCCAGTAATCGACCTTTTCAAAGTCGAGCTTTTCGACCGGCGCCCCGGTGATGATCATCCCGTCGTATTTTTCGTTTTGAATTTCGCGGAACGTCTTATAAAAGGTGTCCAGGTAGGACGACGGCGTGTTTTTCGATTTATGGGTCGCCATATGCAGCAGGATGACGTCCACCTGCAGCGGCGTGTTGCTCAAGACGCGGAGAAGCTGCGTTTCCGTTTCTTCTTTTGTGGGCATGAGATTCAGAATAATGATTTTCAGCGGCCGAATGTCCTGCGTCCTTGCGCGCTCATGGGTCATGACAAAGACATTTTCTTTCTCCAGCACTTGAATTGCCGGAAGGTCGGCCTGAATTTTAATCGGCATTGCCATTCCTCCCAAAATCCGAACGCTTTTCATTATAACAAAGTTGCCAAAGACCTGCAACCGATCGAAAAGAGTAAAAATTTCAGTTATTATGAAAAAAGGGGTTGACAACAGAGAAATGGTTTGGTATTATAGTGAAGCGCCTTACAGGAAGGGCGCCGCGGCGGAGCGGGGGATAAGAGCCCGGGAAGCCGCATGGGACCTTGAAAATTAAACA
>JALCPO010000056.1 GCA_022650455.1 Oscillospiraceae bacterium | reverse complement strand
GATTTCTTCCAGATAGGCGGGACATATTCTGCGGTATATGTCGAAGGCGCGGCCGCCGCGGCCCAGTACGGTTTCCGCAATAGAAATCCAGGGATTGTTGTGGCAGAAAATACCCCCGTTTTCTTTGTATCCGGGCGGATAAGAAGAGATTTCTCCCAGATTTAGGCGGTACGACCGGTAGGCCGGCCAGTTCAGCATGATGCCGTAGCGGGTTTCCAGATGATTTTTTACGGAATCCAGCGCTTTTTTGGCATATCCTTCCCGAACACCGACCCCCGCCATTACACAGAAGCCCTGCGGTTCAATGAAAATTTTTCCTTCGTCGCATTCGTTGCTGCCGACTTTCTGCCCGAAGGCATCGTAGGCGCGCAGAAACCATTCGCCGTCCCATCCGTACCGCAGGATCGCCTGCGTCATAGTTTTGGTTTCCAGTCCCGCCAGCTCAGCCTCATCCGTGTCTCCGGTACGGCGCATGATTTCCGCGTAGTCGGGGCCGATCCTGACAAACATTCCCGCAATCAATACGGATTCCGCAATGCCGCTTTCAAAATTTGCGCAGGTTTGGAACGATTCCCCGGGCTCTTTGGAGAAGCAGTTCAGGTTCAGGCAGTCGTTCCAGTCGGCCCGGCCGATCAGAGGAAGACGGTGCGGCCCGAGGTTATTGAGCACATGATGATAGGAGCGCTTCAGATGTTCCAGCAGCGGAGCGGGTTCCCCATTGCCGTTGTCGAAAGGAACCGGTTCCCGCAGGATGGACCAGTCCCCGGTTTCCTTTAAGTAAGCCGTGGTGCCCAGAATCAGCCAGAGCGGGTCGTCGTTGAAGCCGCTGCCGGTTTCCGTGTTGCCGCGCTTTGTCAGAGGCTGGTATTGGTGGTAGGCGCTGCCGTCTTCCAACTGTGTGGCGGCAATGTCCAGAATCCGTTCCCGTGCGCGCTTCGGGATCAGGTGGACAAAACCGAGCAGGTCCTGTGTGGAATCGCGGAACCCGATACCGCGCCCGATGCCCGATTCAAAATAAGAAGCGGACCGGGACATGTTGAAGGTCACCATACATTGATATTGGTTCCAGATGTTGACCATGCGTTCCAGCTTTGCGTCGGAGCTCTTTACCTGATAGATAGAAAGCAGGCGGTCCCAGTATCGGCGCAGACATTCCAGAGCGGCGTCCACTTGGCGGTCGTTCCGGAAGGCATCGATCAGCACTTTGGCGGGCGCTTTATTAATCACTCCGGGTGTTTCCCATTTTTGATCCTCCGGGTTTTCACAGTATCCAAGAACAAAGATCAGGCTTTTTTCCTCTTCCGGCTCCAAAGTAAGCGTAACGCAGTGGGAGCCAATGGGAGCCCAGCCGCTGGCAATGGAATTGCACGGTTTGCCTTTCTGTACGGCCTGGGGATCGTCAAACCCGCGGTATAGTCCAAGGAAGGCATCGCGGTCGGTGTCAAAGCCGTCGATCGGGCAGTTGACGGAGAAAACGGCGTAATGATTCCGGCGTTCCCGGTATTCTGTTTTGTGATAAATGACGCTTCCGGCGATTTCCACCTCTCCCAGGCTGAGGTTGCGCTGAAAATTTGTCATGTCGTCGTAGGCGTTCCAGAAACAGAACTCGACAAAGGAAAAAACCTGAATCTGTCTTTTCCTTCCGGAATTGTTTTTTAATACCAGCCGATGGACTTCGCAGCTGTGGCCGAGCGGTACAAAAGAAGTCTGTGTTGCCTGGATGCCGCCCTTGCTGGAAGAAAGGATGCTGTACCCGAGACCGTGGCGGCACTGGTAACGGTCGAGAGGCGTTTTGGTCGGCGCCCACCCGGGATTCCAGACGGTTTCCCCGTCGCGGATATAGAAATAGCGGCCGCCGGCGTCGGTCGGCACATTGTTGTAACGATAGCGGGTCAGCCGCAGCAGACGGGCATCCTTATAGAAGCAGTACCCGCCCGAGGTGTTGGAGAAAAGGGAAAAGAAATCTTCATTTCCGAGGTAGTTGATCCATGGGTATGGGGTGTCGGGCCGGGTAATGACATATTCCCGCCGCACGTCATCGAAATGGCCGAATTTCATGGGAACCTCCTGATGGCTGTTGCAAATTGAATTCGAAAACGTTTTAGTAATGAAGACGAAAAGGTAAAAATTCATTTGGCTCTTATCATACTGGTTCCATGCAATAAAATCAAGCGATTTTTTTAATTTTATGATATTTCAATAAAATATTGTACGCCATTATCCTATAATATCCTCATAAAATAGGCATATTTACGAACCCGCTCGGACAGAGCAGCTCGCAATTCATCGGTAAGGGAGAAAGAAAATTTTTAAAATAGTTATTGACATCGAAAACATTTTCGCTTATAACTTACAGAAAGAATAATAAAGCACAAGAACTCTGCCGATTTTGATTGATAATACAAATGGAACATAAAATATTTTTAAAAATATCTATTAAATTTCAAATTATGCCTTGTAAAATTAGTGAAAATAGATTATACTGCATTTACGAAAACGGTTTAGAAAATGAGGGATTGCAATGGCGAATATCAGAGACATTGCGGAACGATGCGGCCTGTCCGTATCAACAGTCAGCAAGGCGCTGAACAGCTACAGTGATGTCAGCGGGGAGACGCGCCGCCGCGTGCTGAAAACTGCAGAAGAGTGCGGGTATTTTCCAAATTCCATCGCCCGCGCGCTGAAAACCAACCGAACGCATAATCTCGGCGTACTTTTTGTGGACGAAGCGCAGAGCGGATTGAAACATGACTATTTTGCGGCTGTGCTGGACAGTTTCAAGGTGGCGGCGGAGAGACACTTTTACGATATAACTTTTATTAACCACACGATCAAAATCGGAAACCGTCCCATGACGTATCTGGAGCACTGCCGGTACCGCAATTTTGACGGCGTGTGCATCGCCTGTATCGATTTTCAGAAGCCGGAGGTGATTGAACTTGTCAACAGCGATCTGCCGGTCGTTACGATCGACCATGTTTTCAATAACCACACCAGCATCAATTCCGCCAACGTGCAGGGGATGCGGGAACTGGTTACCTACCTTTATAAAATGGGGCACCGGAAAATTGCCTATATACACGGCGAAAAGTCCGCCGTAACGGAACAGCGCCTCACCAGCTTCTGCAAAACCCTGACGGACCTGGGAGTGGCAACACCGCCGCAGTACCTCGCGGTTTCCCCCTATCACGACCCGGAAGCTGTCAGGAGCAGAGTACGGGAAATGCTGGCGCTGCCGGAGCGACCGACCTGCATTGTCCTGCCGGACGATTATGTGGCGCTGGGCGCCATGGAAGAGATCGAAACCATGGGGTTCCGGATTCCGGAAGACGTTTCCATCGCCGGATATGACGGTATTCCGCTTTCCCAGGCCATCCGCCCGCGCCTTACCACGTTGAAGCAGGATACGGAACAGCTCGGAAGAGAAGCGGCCGAACGGCTGATCGCACAAATCGAAAATCCGCTGACGACCATTATGGAAAATGTGACCGTGGTTGGCAAGCTGATTCGGGGACAGTCGGTCGCCGGAATATCGGTTTAACCATGCAGTCCATGGCGTGTACGCCATGCTGAATAAAGGTAATTTGGCGGACCATCCGCCAAAAATCGAAGGAGGATTTCTTTCATGAAAAGGGTCAAGAAGCTTTTTTCCCTGATGCTGGCGCTTGCCATGACGGCCGGAGTGACGGCCTGCCAGCCCGCAGCCGCGACATCGTCTGCACCCGCAGCCCCGTCGTCACAGGCAGGAGAGGGTTCCAATGCTTCCGCGGCGGAAGGGAAAGTGCTGAACATCTGGTGCTGGAACGACGAATTTCAAACCAGGTTCAACGCTTATTATCCGGATGTCAGGGAAGTCGCCAAAGACAAATCCACCACCACGCTGAAGAATGGCACCGTTGTCAAATGGACCATTAACCCGAACGACAACAACAACTATCAGAATAAGCTGGACCAGGCGCTCCTGGCGCAGGGCAACGCGGCGGCGGACAGCAAAATCGACATTTTCCTGGTGGAAGCCGACTATGCGCTGAAATATGTGGATACCGATTCTACGCTGGACGTTAAGAAGGACATCGGGCTGACCGACAGCGATCTTACCGATCAGTACAAATATACGCAGGACATCGTAACGGATAAAAACGGCGCGCTGAAGGGCGTCTCCTGGCAGGCAACGCCGGGCCTGTTTGCGTACCGGCGCTCCATTGCGAAAGCGGTCCTGGGGACGGACGACCCGGCCAAGGTGCAGGAGCAGCTTTCCAATTGGGATAAATTCGACCTTGTCGCGGCGGCGGCGGCAGGCAAGGGATATAAGATGCTTTCCGGTTACGACGACAGCTACCGGACCTTTTCGAACAATGTTTCCGCCCCGTGGGTGACCGGAACGGTGGTCACCGTCGACCCCAACATTATGAAATGGGTTACCCAGACGAAAGAGTATACGCAGAAAAACTATAACAACAAGACCGTCCTCTGGGATGACAAGTGGAACGCCGACCAGGGCCCGAGCGGTAAGGTGTTCGGTTTCTTCTATTCTACTTGGGGCATTAACTTCACTTTGCTGGGCAATTCCTTGAAAACGCCCACCAAGGAAGGCGGTAAGGAAGAAGTCGGCAACGGTATTTACGGCGACTATGCGGTCTGCCAGGGCCCGCAGAGCTACTATTGGGGCGGCACCTGGATCTGTGCGGCCAAAGGGACCGACAATGCGGCCACAATCCAGAAGGTTATGAAGAGTCTGACCTGCGACAAATCCATTATGAAGAAAATCACGACCGACACCCAGGATTATACCAACAACAAGACGGCCATGGAAGGACTGGCGAACAGCGATTATAAATCTGCATTCCTCGGCGGGCAGAACCACATCAAACTGTTTGCGGAAGTGGCGCCGAAAATCGACATGAGCAAGACCGGTCCGTATGATCAGGGTCTGAACGAAAGCATGCAGAAGACGTTTCACGATTATTTTAACGGTACGATTGATCTGAAGACGGCGAAGGCTAATTTTGAAAAGGACGTCAAGGAAAAATATCCCGAACTGACGGAAGTCAAATGGCCGTCTTAGGCAACAAAGTTTCAGTTTGTCGACGCGACCGCAGACCGGTTTTCCCGGCTGTGGCCGTGCCGTCTTTTCAAGAGAGGGGCAGCAATTGGTATGAATTCCGAAAATTCGCCCAGAAAACGGAAAAGCATCAGCTACGCAAAATGGGGATACCTGTTTATTGCGCCATTTTTCCTCGCTTTTCTGGTCTTTTCCCTGATTCCGCTGTGTTCCACGATTTATTACAGCTTTTTCCAGTATTTTCGTTCCGGGCTTAAGATAATCGGCCCGAATTTTGTCGGGCTGAAGAACTACATAACGCTGTTTCAGGCGGATTTGCCAAAGTATCTGGGCAATACGCTCCTGATCTGGGTCATTGGCTTTATCCCGCAGATTTTCTTTTCTCTGTTGCTGGCGGCCTGGTTTACCGATCTGCGCCTGCGCCTGCGCGCGCAGGGCTTTTTCAAAACTGTGATTTACATGCCGAACCTGATCATGGCGTCCGCGTTCGCCATGCTGTTTTTCGCGCTGTTTTCCGACAACGGGCCGGTAAACGGGTCGCTCATTTCCATGGGCCTGATCCGGCAGCCGTTCCGTTTCCTGGCCAGCGTGGCCGGAACGCGCGGGCTGGTTGCGTTTATGAATTTTCTGATGTGGTTTGGCAATACCACCATTTTGCTGATGGCGGCTATTATGGGAGTGGACCCCGGTCTGTACGAGGCGGCAGAGATCGACGGCGCATCTTCCCGCCAGATGTTTTGGAAAATCACCCTTCCCTTGATCCGTCCCATCCTTGCGTATGTGCTGATCACTTCTTTGATCGGCGGGCTGCAGATGTTTGATGTGCCGCAGATTCTGACGAACGGAACCGGTAGCCCGGACCGCAGTGTAACCACCATGATCATGTATCTGAACAATCATATGTACAGCAAAAACTACGGAATGGCAGGCGCCGTTTCGACCGTGCTTTTTATTCTCTGTTCGGTTCTCTGCTTCCTGGTTTATGTCAATATGACCCGCGACAACGATTCCGGAGAGAAAAGGAAAAGGGGTGCGCGCCATTGAATCGTCCCAAAAATGAGAAAACGAAGCTGACGGCCGCACGCGCAGGTTGTTATCTGGTTTTGGGAATCCTGTGCTTCCTTTGCCTTTTCTTCTTTTATATGCTGCTCATCAACGCTTCCCGCAACACCTTTCAGATTCAGCAGGGCTTTTCCTTCCTGCCGGGAAAATCGTTTCTCACCAATCTTCAAAATCTGCTGGCAAACGGAAATATCCCGGTTTTAAGCGGAATTTTCAACAGCTTTTTCGTATCGGCACTGACGGCGGCTCTGGCTACCTATTTCTCGGCGCTGACGGCCTTCGGCATTTATGCGTACGACTTCAAGCTGAAAAAAGCCGCCTTTGCGTTTATCCTGTTGATCATGATGATGCCCACACAGGTTTCGGCGCTCGGGTTTGTCAATGAGATGGATGCCTTGGGGTTGAAAAACTCGCTGATCCCGCTGTTCCTGCCTTCCATTGCCTCACCGATCGTCTTCTTTTTTATGAAACAGTATCTCGACAGCAGCATGCCCATGGAGATCATCGAGGCGGCGCGCATTGACGGCAGCAATGAGTTTTATACATTTAATCATATCGTTCTGCCGGTTATGAAGCCGGCCCTGGCGGTCCAGGCCATTTTTACGTTTGTTTCCGCCTGGAACAATTTTTTTGTGCCGGCTTTACTGCTGGACAGCGCGGACAAAAAAACGCTTCCAATTCTGATCGCACAGCTGCGCAGCGCGGACTTCTTGAAATTCGACATGGGCCAGGTTTACATGATGATTACCATCGCCATCATTCCGGTGATTGCGGTGTATCTGTTCCTTTCAAAATACATCGTGCGCGGCGTTGCGCTGGGCAGTGTGAAAGGGTAACGGAGAAAGGGAAGAAAAATGGGGTTTTGCAAAGATTTCCTCTGGGGCGCAGCGACATCCGCCTATCAGATCGAAGGCGCATGCCGTGAGGAAGGGAAGGCGGATTCGATCTGGGACGTGTTCTGCCGGGTGCCCGGCAAAATCGACGGGCGGCAAACCGGTAATGTCGCCTGCGACCATTACCACCGGTTCCGGGAAGATGTGGCGCTGATGAAAAAGCTTGGAATCCGCGCTTACCGGTTTTCCATTTCCTGGCCTCGCATTTTACCGGAAGGAACCGGGTTCGTCAATGAAGCGGGGCTCCGCTTTTATGAAAAGCTGGTCGACGAACTGCTGAAGAATGGCATCCGCCCGTTTGCCACTCTGTTCCACTGGGATTTTCCGGCTGCTTTGCAGCGACAGGGCGGGTGGCTGAATCCGGACAGCCCGCTCTGGTTCGAGGAATATGCCCGGGTCGTCGCAAAGCGTTTCCGGGGCAAAATCAGGGATTATTTTACTATGAACGAGCCGCAGTGCTTTATCGGCCTTGGTTATGGCAGAGGAGAACATGCGCCCGGCTTGGCGCTCCCCCGTAATAACCTTGCGATTGCAGTCCATCATGTGCTGCTGGCACATGGGCGCGCGGTCCGGGCGCTGCGGCAGTTCGGCGGGGACGGCCTGCAAATCGGCATGGCGCAGTGCGGAAAGATCTGGATGCCGGCCGAGGAAACCCCGCGGGATATTGAGGCCGCGCGTGCGGCGACCTTTTCCGTACCGGAATCGGTGCATGATGCGCTGTTCAGCGTACCGCTCTGGAGTGACCCGGTCATGAAAGGAACCTATCCGCCGGAATATCTGCGCCGGTTTGAGGGCTGCCTGCCTAAAATTACCGAGGAAGATATGCGGCTGATTCATCAGCCGGTCGATTTTTATGCGCAGAATCTATACCACGCGCTTCCGGTTGAAGCGTGCGGCAGCGGCTGGAAGACGCGGCCGTTTCCAGACGGCTGTGTGAGAACGTCGATCGGCTGGCCTGTCACGCCGGACGCACCGTATTGGGCGGCCAGATTTCTGTATGAAGCATATGGAAAACCGATTGTCTTCAGCGAAAACGGTATGTCTGCCCATGACACCGTTTCACCGGACGGTAAAGTCCATGACCCGGACCGGATTGATTATCTGCGCCGTTACCTGCTTTCCCTGCGAAGAGCCGCACGGGGAGGAGTACCCCTTACGGCTTACTTCCTCTGGTCCCTGATGGATAATTTTGAATGGACCTATGCTTACCGGGAACGATTTGGGCTGATTTATGTGGACTATGCCACCCAGAAGAGGATTCCGAAAGACAGCGCGTACTGGTATCGGTCGGTCATCCTGAACAATGGCGAAAACTTATGAGATGGGGAGCTTCCGGTGAATGAAACCGGAGACTCCTTTTCCTTTATGTTTTAGCCGGGAAACGTCATTTCGACATGCTGTCGCTCATCGGCTGTTCCGACGAAACCTGTGAGTCCATGGACATGCCGTCGCTTACACTTAATGTGGAAGACTGGGCAGGAACGGTTTTGGATGTTCCATCGTCTTTGCCTGCGGCGTCCGGCACCGTAATGGATTTGACCGAGATCACTTCAAATGATTTGCCGTCGTTATCCGAACCGGGATTGCTTTTCTTTTCGCCGGTCAGCGTGCCAGCCACAGTGACGGCCACCGGTTTGGAGCCGTGCCCGTTTTTGACTTGAGCCTCAACGATCCGCCATGCCTGTTTCTGTGCGCCTGTGCCATTGAATTCCCAGCGTTTTCCGCTTCCGTCATGGTTTTCTGTGGCGAACCACCCGTCAAAATAATAGAATTTCCATTTCCCGCCGCCCTGGAATGTAATGCCGAGACCCGATTTGGCCATCGTCTCCATGTCGACCATTTCGGCCGTATCCTCGCCCTTGCCGTCGGCAAAATCGTCTTCGGAAGTGATGTAGCCTTGAAAAGTCTGAACGGAATTTCCCTTTTCGGATTTCTGGCAGCTGACGAGCAAAACCGCCGAGCACAGCGTCAGCGCAATGATCAGAATTTTAGCAAATGATTTCACGGGCAGCCCCCTGATTTTTTTATAAAGTTGATCGACTTACGCATGGCTGGAAATGACCCTGATTTTACTTTTGATCATGCCCATCCAGCAGGTATAATCAAAATTGCCCGCCTTGCCGGGGGTGAATTCCACCGTGTTGTCGCCGACCGCGAGAGTTTTCTTGATGTGATATTCCGGTATTGTAATGGCCTTGTTGCAGTCGTTGAAAACATCTCCTCCAACCCGGATCGTCCAGATGACTTTGATCCCCTGCCGCACCTCGATGGGCGGAAAGCTGCTTTCACCGATAGAAGTCGTGACCGTCTGGACATTCCCTTTTACGGTCGAAACCGTATAGTCGCCCTGCGATACTGGGAATGTTGGGAAAGCGGCACCTTCGAGGGCGAGCCCCCGGCCGATCATGGCGACGCCGAGTACCGCCACCAGCACGGCGCTGATTCGTATCACGACCTTGGAGAACCTTCTGCTGATCATCGAACTCAGTGCCCCGAACGTAAAAAGCCCCGGCACGGTTCCCAAAGAGAACACAAACATCGACACCGCGCCAAGCAGAGCGCTGCGGGTTCCAAGTGCGTAAAGCTCCACGATCTGCAGCGGCCCGCAGGGCATGAGACCCGTGAGCAGGCCCATAAGGAACAGGCTTTTGTCTCCGGGGCTGCGGAGCTTTTTAACCACGGAATTCGGGAGCCCTATTTGCAGCCGCCGGAGAACGGGAAATATTCCAAGAAGATTCACGGCCATAATCACCATGAAAAGACCGCCAACGATCGGAACGATGCCTTTCAGTGCGTCTGAAAGCGTGAGCGCTTGTCCGATCCCGCCCACAACGGCGCCGACGGCCGTGTAGGAGACGACCCGCCCAAGGTTATAAAGCGCGGCGGGCAGGACCGTTCGTTTCGGCGCAACCTGTTCCCCGAACCGTTTCAGCGTCTGCGCGAGCATAAGACCGCCGCACATGCCCATGCAGTGGACGGACGTCAAAAGACCGACTACAAACAGAAGCCAAAAGGATGGATTGCCGTCGAGCCGGGGCAGATACTTTAAATAGAACAAATTTTTAAGAAACAGCAGCGCATTGAAATGAAACGCTGTTTCCAGCACAGCGAACAAACCGACGGGGAGTAGGACAAAAATGGCGATCCGGATTCTGCGGTTATGGACTTTTTTGAATAAAAACACGGTCAAAAGCCCCCAGAAGTTTTTAAAATATGTTTCCTCATCTCGCGGACGGGGTACCGTTTCGAGGGGAAAAGGTTTGCTGCACCGCAGGCTCGGATTCCTCAGAAGGCCGGATTTTCAGCCGTTTCAGGCTCAGTGAGTTCAGAAGCACGCAGACCGAGCTCAGCGCCATGGCCGCGGCGCCGATGGTGGGGGTGAGATGGCCGGTAGCGGCGAACGGAATGGCGATAAAGTTATAGATAAACGCCCAGAACAGGTTCTGCATGATCTTGTCCATCGATCTTCTCGCCAGCCGGACTGCCGCCGGAAGGGTGGAAATGTCGTCGCTCAGAAGGACAATCCCTCCCGTGTCGATGGCGACGTCGGTTCCGCTGCCGATGGCAAATCCCACGTCCGCGGTAGCCAGGGCCGGAGCGTCGTTGATGCCGTCGCCCACCATGGCGACGACATGGCCGCCCCTTTTCAGCCGCTCCACTTCCTGCGCCTTATTTTCGGGAAGCACGCCTGCCAGCACGTTTTTGATTCCCGTTTTTGCCGCGACGGCGGCTGCGGCCCGCGGATTGTCTCCGGTGATCATGTAAACGGAGATTCCCATCTTTTCGAGCTGCTGGATCTGCTCCCGCGATTTTGGCCGTACCGTGTCCGCAAGCCCGATTGCGCCGGCCAGAACATGGCCGACGGCAACAAGAACCGCCGTTTCCCCTTTCCGGTATAGAGGATCCGCAAGCGCGCCGATCTTTTCGGCCGGGATCCCGTTTTCCTGCAGAAACTGCGGACTGCCGACCAACAGGTCTTTTCCGTTAATCCGGGCTTTGGCGCCTTTTCCCGGAATTTCCTGAAACAGTTCCGGCTCGATGGATTCCTGCTTCGGCGCGCTTTTGCAGATCGCCTCGGCGAGAGGATGCGAAGATTTTTTCTCGACGAGGGCCGCAAACGAGAGAATCTGTGGGGCGCTGTAATCGGACGTGTCCGTCCGGGGCAGAAAAACGCCGGCCACATGCGGCTTCCCTGCGGTGAGGGTCCCCGTTTTATCCAAGACGACGGTGTCGATGTCATGCGCTTTTTCCAGCATCTCTCCGTTTTTGATCAGAATGCCGTTTTGCGCGCCTTTCCCGATTCCGGCCATGATGGCGGCGGGTGTCGCAAGGCCCAGCGCGCAGGGGCAGGATACCACCAGCACCGAAACGGCGTTGATAATGGCCACGTCGATTACATAAAACGTATGGTCAAGAATCACAAAGAACCAGATGGAGAACGTGAGGAGCGCAATGGTGACGATGCAGGGAATAAAGACTCCCGAAACTCTGTCGGCAATTTTTTGTATGGGAGCCTTGCTGCTCTGTGCGCGTTCCACGTATTGGATGATTTCCGAAAGCCTTGTGTCATTCCCTACTTTGGTCGCCCGGAACCGAAAGGTTCCCTGCTTGTTCAGGGACGCGCCGGTTACCGTGTCGCCGCCGCGTTTTTCCACCGGCATACTTTCGCCGGTCAGCATGGATTCGTCCACCAGGGAATAGCCGCTGACGATCACGCCGTCGGCCGGTATTTTCTCGCCGGGCTTTACCACCAGAATATCGCCGGCAGTCACCTGGGAAACCGGAAGATACGTTTCCGTCCCATCCTTCAGAACCCGCGCATTTTTCGGCGAGAGCTCCATCAGAGCCTTGACGGCCCGGGACATTCTTCCCTTGACGAGCGTTTCCAGATATTTGCCCAGCAGGACCAGCGTGATGATCGTCGTGGATGCCTCGAAATAGAGGCTTTTGATGCCGAGCGTATAGTTGGACCGTTCAAATATGCAGACGTATAAGCTGTAAAAATAGGCGGCGGAAGAGCCGATTGCCACAAGCAGGTCCATGGTTGCTTTTCCGACGCGCAGGGAACGGTAAGCGTTGCGGTAAAAACCGTATCCGATCATGAACTGAACGGGAGTGGCAAGGGTGATTTGCAGCCTCCAGTCGTGCAGGCCGTACAGCCGGTACCGGAGTTCGGCCAGGAAAAATCCCCATGCCGTGGTGGTATTCGGGTCCAGAACATCGTGGCAGAATCCGGCCGCGGTGGAAATCATGCAGAGAAACAGAGGGGCGCTCAGCACGGCGGAGATCACCAGCCTGCGCAGCAATTTGCGCTGCTCCGCGTCCGCCTTGCCCGTGTCATCCTTCCCATTTTCCAGTGTGGAAAATCCAAGCTTTTCAATGTTCCTTTCAATTTCTTCTATCCCCAGCCGGTCGGCGTCGTATTCCACACAGGCCTTTTCCGCCGCGTAGCTGACGCTCGCTTCCTTTACGCCGTCGAGCTTTTCAAGCGCGGCTTCAATGGTTGCGGAACATAACGTACAGGTCATCCCGTAGACTTTCAGGGTGGCGGATTTCGTCATTTTGCTCGCTTCCTCATCCAATCATCGGTCGGCAGGAAAATGCGCCGCTTCATACGGCGGCTTCCGATGGGGATGCCGTCTGTGCGGCACGCGGGGTTCCGCCGGCCGGGGCGGCGCTGCCGACCGTGACTTTCGTGCCGCCCGTGTTGGCGTTCTCCAGCAGGTCCCGGACGCGGCGGCAAATCCGGTTGAAATCGGCGGTGTTGCGCACATCGCTGATGCGGCGCGGGCGGGGGAGATCAACCCGGATGATTTCCCGCACGGTCCCCGGGTTGGCGGACATGACGGCCACCCGGTCCGCCAGACCGACGGCCTCTTCGATGCTGTGGGTCACAAAAAGGATGGTTTTGTTGGTGTGTTCCCAGATGCGCAGAAGTTCATCCTGCATCAGGTCGCGCGTCTGCGCGTCCACGGCGGCGAACGGCTCGTCCATCAGCAGAACCTCGGGGTCGTAGGCAAGCGCGCGCGCAATGGATACCCGCTGCTTCATGCCGCCCGAAAGTTCGTAGGGGTACCGGTCCTCAAAGCCCTGCAGGCCGACAAGCTGAATGTACTGTTCGGCAATTTCGTGCCGTTTTTTGGACTCGGTCCCTTTGATTTCAAGCCCGAATTCGACATTTTTCTGCACGGTGCGCCATGGCAGCAATCCGTATCCCTGCAGGACAATTCCGCGGTCCAACGCCGGTTTTACAATGGGCTTTCCGTCGATGAACAGTTTTCCGGACCGCGGATGCGTGAGGCCCGCCAGAAGATCCAGCAGCGTGGATTTCCCACACCCGCTCGGCCCCACAATTGTGAGAAACTCCCCGCTTTCCACCGTGAGGCTCACGTTTTCCAGCGCCTGGAAATCTTTTTCCTCGTCGCTGTTGGAACGTTTGATTTTGAACCCCATGCTGACGTTTTGTATGACGATTTTTGCCTGAGCGGGCAATTTATCCTGCGGTAATTCCGTTTGTAACGATTTACCGGACATATGATTTCACTCCTTTGATACTTCAAAAGAAGCGGCGGGGAACGATTCCGGGAAAACTGCGGCCCCGCCGCTTTTCTCTGCCTGAAAATTTATTCCGATTTGCTTTCAATGGTGGAGTCGAAGATTTTCGGATTGCGGAACTGGTGGGTTACCAGATCGGAAGGCTTGAGCTGATCCTTCTTGAGGAACCCGCCGCGCACGAGGTCGTCGATCCAGGGCTGGAGCTGGCTTTCAATAACGGCGGTGTCGTAGGCGTAGTAATGCGTGCCCGTCGCGTCCGTATTCAGCGCCTTGGCCGTCAGCGCGGCCGCCTCTTCATGGTGGTGGAGCGCCCAGATCTGGGCCTTTGTGATGGCGTTTACGAAGTGCTGCACCGTATCGGGGTGCTCGGCGATGAATTTTTCCGAGAAATAGTACAGGGCAACGGCCGACCCGGGACCCATGCCGGAATCAAAGGAATCACCGATCTGAACAAGTTCCGATTGCTGCGCCAGATGATAATACGGCGGATGTACCTGCGCGATGTCAATGCTGCCCTGCCCGACGGCCTGCAGCGCCTGCTGGTCGGAGTCGAACGTAACGAACTGGAGACGGTTGCGGTCCAGCTTGAAACGATCGAAGATAGCTCCCGGAATAAAGGTCGTGCAGCTGGGGACCGTCCCGTTCATGAGGATTTTTTTGCCTGTTTTATAATTGGCGAGGTCTTCCCAGGACTTGATCGGGGAACCTTTTTTAACATAATACCGCATGTGCCGGTATTTGGCGTCGACTTCCTTCGTGGGTTCCAGGTCGTCGCGGGAAACCCCTTTTACCTTGGCGCCGCCCTTGATAAACATGGCAAGCTCGTTGGGGT
>JALCPO010000055.1 GCA_022650455.1 Oscillospiraceae bacterium | reverse complement strand
TTTTTTTACGAAAAATTCGATTCCCTGTATTATTACCATGGAAGCACTCAGAACTGGAAGATGAAGGGCTTTCATCTGCACAACCAATATGAGATGATCCTGTTTCTGTGCGACAACGTCCGCATGGAAGTGGGCAACCGCATCTACCCGGCCGGGCCGGGGGACCTGTTCTTGCTGAACAACAAGGAATACCACCGCACGACCTGCCCCGCGGGCCAGAAATACAGCCGCTACGTGCTGATGTTTGAAGAATCCGTCCTTCTGGCGGGCGAGAAAATGCTGGGGTACGAGTTCACCAGATTTTTCAGGAACCGGCCGGTGAATTTTATTCATCGGCTTCATTTGGACGGCGACGCCCTGAAGGAAGTCGTCGGGCGGTTTGAAACGGTCGGGGCCTCTGCGAACAACAAAGGCTGCTATGCTTACAATGCCAAATTGGCTATGGCAATTCTGGAGCTGGTCATGGCCGTCAACGAGAAGTACGACTTCTTCCTCCGGGGAGGAGGCAATAAGAACGTCTATGCGGAGCGTGAGCTCGAGTTCAAAAAACTGGCGTCCCAGAGCGACCGCATCGAGCAGATCAAGGAATATGTGGCCGAGCATATCGAAGAAAAGCTCGAGGTGAACGAGATTGCGAAAGAATTTTACATCAGCAGCTATTATCTGAGCCATCACTTCAAGCAGGAAACAGGCTTTACCCTTCTGGATTATATCGCCAACCAGAAGATGCTTGCCGCCGAGGCCATGTTGAAGGACGGATTCTCCGTGACGGATGTGGCGGGCAGGCTTTCCTACAACAGCGACAGCCATTTCATTTCCGCTTTCAAGAAGATGACCGGCATCACGCCGAAGAAATTTGCGGAAGAAAGATAGCAAAAATATATAATTTTGCATATTGTATATGCCGGTTATTGTTCAAATGTGATGATAAAATGAATGCGGATGCAAGAATAGATTGCGTATGATACAGAAATCAATAAGGGAGGAAAAGGTATGAAGAAAAATGTTTTGAAAAAGTGTCTTTCCCTGATCCTGGCGGCGGCGTCCGCCGTGACGCTGTTCGCGGGCTGTTCATCCGGGGGGACGGCCGCGTCGAACGGCGGCAAGCAGGACGATTCATCGGTGAAGATCCTGGACGTCGTCTGGTTCAGCGACGGCAAGGAGGGCGATTCGTTCAAAAAGCTGGCGGATCAGTACACCGAGTCCCATCCAAACATCAAGTTCAACATGGTGACGGTGCCGTACAACGACCTGGAAAGCAAGATCAAAAACATGCTCAACGGCGGCCAGGCCCCCGCTCTGGCCAGAGTAACCAACCTCGGGCCTTTTGAAAATCAGCTTGTGGACCTCGGCCAGTACGTTTCCGACAAACAGGCGTTCATCAATAATTTCGGCGAGGGTCTGAAATTTGTATACGACGACAAAATTCTCGGCGCGCCGATGGACATCACGGCAAACGGCCTGATTTACAACAAGACGGCATTCGACAAAGCCGGCGTCAAGGTCCCTCAGTCGGCCGACCAGATCTGGACGTGGGATGAGCTGGAACAGGACCTGAAGACCGTCATGGCAAAGGGCGGCTGCAAATACGGCATGGTCTTCGACAAAACGGCGATGCGCCTTTCCACCCTGTTTTATGAAATGGGCGGCAGCATGCTTTCGACCGACCTGAAAACGTCGAACTTCAATACGACGGAAATCAGGAACGCCGTCACCCTGTTCAAAAAGCTTCACGATGACAAAATCATTCCCAATTCCGTGTGGCTCGGCTCCGAGAACCCGAACAATCTGTTCCGCACCGGCCAGGTCGCCATGCATTTCGCCGGAAGCTGGATGATCGCAAATTACAAGGATCAGATCAAGAACTTCGAGTGGGGCGTTACCTATCTGCCGAAGGGCAAGGTCAGGTCTTCCGTGCCGGGCGGAAAATACCTCTCCGCTTTCAAAGGCTCCGGCAAGGAAAAAGAGGCTTCGGAGTTTATCGAGTGGATTTCCAAACCGGAAAACAATGCGCAGTACTGCAAGGAGAACCTGTTCCTTTCCCAGGTGAAGGGCAATGAGAGCCTGGACTATGGTTACGGCAAAGATTTCTTCAGGATTTTCTCCGACGAGCTGAGCGCCACCAGCAAGCAGCCGGGCGCCGAGTGGGGTTATTCCAGCTTTACGGCGCTGGTCCAGAACGACCTGAGGGATAAGATGAGCGACGTTCTGGCCGGGAAGCTTACCGTCGACAACTATGTGACGACCATGGACGGCGAAATCACCAAAGCGCTCAAAGAAGTGAGCAAATAAAGCCGACCGGGTAAATCGCATCCCTCTGCGGAACAGGATACTGGCTGAGACCAGGCCGGAGAACTGGGTGGGCAGAGGGATATTTCTATCCGGCGGGCGGCCGGGCTGGGAACTGCGGAGGTTTTTTGATGAGATTATGCACGAAAGTGGAAAAAGTGGAACAATGCGGGGACTGGTTTCGCGTCCGGACGGATTCGCTGGAAATCCGAATTTTTTTCCTCACGGATTTCATTGTGAGGATCCGGGCCGGGTTTGACGGAAATTTTGAGGAGGAATCCTACAGCCTTGTCATGACCGCCTGGGAAGACCGTCTGGACGGCCTTTTCGGGAAGGAGCGCCGCCGCGTACACCCGGCCCCCGCGAGTCTGGCGGACGGAAAAGAAAAGGCGGTGATACGGGGAAACGCGCTTTGCGTCGAGGTGGAGAAGGACCCGTTCCGCATCTGCGTGTACGATGCGGGGCGCACACGGCTTCATGCCGATATCGCCGATATCGGGTACATGGAGGACTGCAACCGCAGGCGGATCCACACCAGCGAAATTTCGCCGGACGACTGCTTCTACGGCTTCGGAGAAAAAGGGGGAGAATTGGACAAACGCCGGAAACTGGTTTCGATGAACCCCCGGGATGCGCTGGGATACGACCCCAAGGAAACGGACCCGCTGTATAAGCATATTCCGTTCTATATCAAGCTGAACCGCTCAACCCGGAAGGCGGTCGGGTACTTTTACCACAATACCTATGCGTGCGATTTTGATCTCGGGAGAGAGCGTAGCAATTACTGGAAGCCGCACAGCCGCTACCGGGCAGACGGCGGGGACATCGACCTGTTTTTGATCGCGGGGCCTTCCGTCCGCGAGGTTGTGGAGCGGTACACGGACCTGACGGGAAAATCCGCCCTGCTCCCGAAGTATGCGCTGGGGTATCTCGGGTCTTCCATGTATTACCCGGAACTTGCGCAGGACTGCGACGACGCGATCACCGGCTTTGTGGATACGGCGAAGGAAGAGGAGATCCCCACGGACGGCTTTCAGCTTTCCTCCGGCTATACGTCGCAGGAGACTCCGGATGGGCCGAAGCGCTATGTCTTTACCTGGAACCGGAAGAAATTCAAAGACCCGAAGGACTTTTTCACCCGGATGCACGCCCGCGGCATCACCGTTTCCCCCAATGTCAAGCCGGCCTTCCTGCTTTCCCATCCGTATCTGGAAAAGCTGAAACAGGAAGATGTCTTTGTAAAGGACAGCCGGGAAGACAGGCCTGGGGTGGGCGCCTGGTGGGGAGGCAAAGGCGTTTTCTGGGATTTCACCAATCCGCGCGCGCGGGCGCTCTGGAAAGAATTGCTCGGACGTCATGTGCTTGGCATGGGGACCTGTTCGGTCTGGAACGACAACTGCGAATACGACGGCATGGTCGATCAGGACTGCCGCTGCGATTTCGAAGGAAAGGGCGGCACCATCGGACAACTGAAGTCCGTCATGCCGAACCTCATGTGCCGGGCGACGCGGCAGGCGATCGAGGAAGAATCCGGAACGGAACGTCCGTTCGTCGTATGCCGTTCCGGTTACAGCGGGATTCAGCGCTACGCGCAGACCTGGGCGGGCGACAACCTGACCTGCTGGGAGTCGCTGAAATACAATATCGCCACGATCCTCGGCATGAGCCTGTCCGGCGTGGCGAATCAGGGGTGCGACGTCTGCGGATTTTACGGACCCGCTCCGGAAGCGGAACTGATGGTGCGGTGGGTCCAGAACGGCATCTTCCAACCCCGTTTTTCCGTCCATTCCGTCAATACGGACAATACCGTGACCGAGCTGTGGATGTACGGCGAGAAATATACGAAATATATCCGCGACGCCATACGGTTTCGGTACCGCCTGTTTCCGTATCTGTATTCCCTGATGGAGCGGGCGCATGAAAGCGGCCTGCCCATTCTGGAACCGATGTGCAGCGCCTTTCAGCAGGACCCGGCCTGCTACGACGACGGAGTCGATTTCATGGTGGGGGATTCTCTGCTGGTGGCGAACGTCGTGGAAAAAGGCACACAGACGAGGAAGGTTTATCTCCCGAAGGGGGCGGATTTTTATGATTTCTGGTCGCGCGAGAAATACGAGGGCGGAAAGACCATAGAGCTTCCGGTCACGCTCCAGAGCATTCCCCTGATGATCCGCAGCGGGGGGATCGTCCCGCTGGCGCTGAACCAGATGGATAACCTGGCCACCCAGACGGTGACGGGAATCCGGCTGATCTGCGCGCCGGACCGGGACGGAAGCTTCGTCCTGTATGAGGACGACGGCCTGACCACGGAATACCGGGATGGAAATTACAGAAAGACCAGGATCGCCGTTCGTGCGGGCGAGCGGACCCTGCTCGAGTTCCATCGGAGCGGCCCTTACAAAACCTCGGTCGAGCGGGTTCTGCTCGATGTGATCCACAGGGAAAAAGCCCCTTACCGGGTTCTTCTGTCCGGACGGGAACTGCCTCATTTTCTTTACCGGAACAAGTTTGATAAAGCCGACGAGGGATGGTATTACAGCCAGACACTCAAATCCGTCCAGGTCAAATACCGGAATCCGGGGGCGGACTATCGGGTTGTCGTGTCGTTCGAGCCGTTCGACATGCTGGGCATGTGACTGCGGCAACGATGACGGGAGAAACAAAAATGGTTCCGTTTGGCGTACGCGGGCACGATTACGGCGGAAGCCGAAGAGGACTGATGGTTTCTGCAGGGGCTGTGGAGAGGAGAACTGCGTAAATCTGCGCGAAAAATTGCGGTTTGTCTGAATTAAGCTTGAACATCGGCTGCCGTTTGCGGTATAGTATAATCAATTACATACAGATTTTGGCCCCAATGAAACCAGCCCCGAATTCGAAGGCGGAAAATAGGAATGACACGATGAATCCTGAAGAATTGCTGCAAAACCTCGAAAGCGTCCCGGTCATCCCGGCGGTCAAGGACGACGCCGGGCTTGAGCGTTGCCTTTCCTGTGAAAGTAAAGTCGTTTTTGTCCTGTACGGCAGCGTCAACACAATCCGCGACATTGTCCTCCGCCTGAAGGAAGCGGGCAAGACCGTTTTTGTACATATCGATCTGCTCGACGGGCTTTCCGCAAGGGAGGCCGCCGTGGAGTATCTGATCAAGAACGTCGCGGCGGACGGCATCATTTCCACAAAATCGGGTCTTATCCGTTTTGCGCATTCCCGGGGGCTGCTGACGGTGCAGCGCTATTTCGTTTTGGATTCCCTGGCGCTGGAGAATATCATCGGCAGGACGGATCCGGCGAGCGGTTCCGACCTGGTGGAAATTTTGCCCGGCCTGATGCCGAAAATTATTGCGAGGCTTGCGGCGGAAATCCGGAAGCCCATTATTGCGGGCGGCCTCATCAGCGATAAGGCGGATATCATGGCTGCGCTGAATGCCGGGGCGGTTGCGATTTCGTCCACCAACCGGAACGTCTGGTTTATGTGATTCCAATTCGTTTTTGCCGATTCTGATTCTGTTATTTTGCCTTTAAGAGTATGAGAGTAAAGGGTAAAACAGCAAGGGCTGTTTTCTTTTACTCTTTTTTTATTGCCGGTTTTTAAGGAGGAATATCATGTACGACGTGGCAATTGTAGGCTGCGGCATTATCGGGGCCGCGGCCGCGTACGAACTGAGCCGGTACCGCCTGCGTACGGTGGTGCTGGAAAAACGCAACGATGTGTGCGACGCCACAACCAAGGCGAACAGCGCCATCATTCATGCGGGGTACGACCCCGAGCCCGGCACTCTCATGGCAAAGCTGAACGTGCGGGGAGCGGAGCTCGCGCAGGAACTCTGCGCGCGGCTCGACGTTCCGTATCGGCGCGTCGGTTCCCTTGTGCTTGCTTTCCGTGAAGAGGAACGGCCGACGCTCGAGGCCCTGTATCGGCGGGGCGTACGCAACGGAGTGAAGGCGCTTTCTCTTCTGGACGCTTCCGAAGCCCATGCGATGGAGCCGGGAATCGCACCGGACGTGGCGGGAGCGCTGTATGCGCCGGGCGCGGCGATCGTGAACCCGTGGGAATACGGCATCGCCCTCGCGGAGACCGCCGTGAAAAACGGCACGGAACTGCGGCGTTCTTCGGAAGTGCTTTCCATCGGCCGGATCGACGGGGGCTGGAGGATTCTCACAAACCGCGGCAGCGTGGATGCGGGATTTGTGATCAACGCCGCCGGCGTTTCCAGCGACAAGGTCCACAACATGGTCGCGGCGCCGGATTTCACCATCCGACCCATCCGCGGGGAATACTACCTGCTCGACAAATCGGAGGGCACGCGGGTTTCTCACGTAATCTTCCAGTGCCCGACCGAAAACGGAAAGGGCGTGCTGGTTTCCCCGACCGTGCACGGCAATCTGATCGCGGGTCCGAATGCCCAGGCGGTGGAGGACGGCGGGGATGTCTCAAACACCGCGCAAGGAATGGAGTTCGTCCGCCGGGCGGCGCTCCGCTCGGTTCCGTCAATTTCGTTCCGCGACAACATCCGTAATTTTGCGGGCCTTCGGGCTGCCTGCGAGCGGGACGATTTCGTCATCCGCGCTGCCGCGCCCGGATTTCTGGATCTGGCCGGCATCAAGTCGCCGGGACTTACCGCCGCTCCCGCCGTTGCGGAGTATGCGCTGGAACTGCTGCGGGGCGAGGGACTGAAAACGGAGAAGAAGGCCGATTGGGACGGCACCCGGAAGAAAATACGGTTTCGGGATCTCAGCGCGGAGGAAAAGAACCGCCTGATCCGGAAAAACCCCGCGTACGGCAGAGTGATCTGCCGGTGCGAAACCATTACGGAAGGCGAGATTCTGGACGCGCTGCACAGCCCGATCCCGCCCCGCTCCATCGACGGGGTCAAACGCCGCGCGGGCAGCGGCATGGGGCGCTGTCAGGGCGGGTTCTGCGGCCCGCGCGTCCTCGCCATCCTGGCGCGCGAATACCATATGGCGCCGGAAGAAATTCCGCAGGACAACGACGGAAGCTGGATCCTGTCCGGCGAGACCAAAAGGGGAGGCAGCGCAGATGCTTGATCTGATCGTAATCGGAGGCGGACCGGCCGGACTGGCGGCAGCCTGCAGCGCGTGGGAAGGCGGAGCCAAAAATATTGTCATCGTCGAACGCGACCGGGAACTGGGAGGAATTCTCAACCAGTGCATCCACAACGGGTTCGGCCTCCACTATTTCCAGGAGGAACTGACCGGGCCGGAGTATGCGGGGCGGTTCATCCGCATGCTGAAATCCACCGGCGTCGAGGTCAGGCTCGACACCATGGTGCTCGATGTCACGGAAGAGAAAGAAGTACATATCGTCAGCGCGGCGGAAGGGTACCGGGTCCTTCGGGCAAAGGCGGTGATCCTGGCCATGGGCTGCCGGGAGCGGGCCCGGGGCGCCATTTCCATCCCCGGCAGCCGCCCGGCCGGCATCTTTACCGCCGGTGCGGCGCAGAGATATGTCAATATCGAGGGGCGCATGGTCGGCAGCCGCATCCTCATTCTCGGCTCCGGCGACATCGGCCTTATCATGGCGCGGCGCATGACGCTCGAGGGGGCGAAGGTGCTGGCCTGCGTGGAACTGATGCCCTATTCCGGCGGCCTCAACCGCAATATCGTCCAGTGCCTTCAGGATTTCGGCATCCCGCTCTATCTTTCCCATACGATTGTCGACATCAAGGGAAACGCGCGCGTGGAGCAGGTGACCATCGCCCGGGTGGATGCGCGCAGGAAACCGATTCCCGGCACCGAAAAGATTTTCAACTGCGATACCGTGCTGCTTTCCGTCGGGCTGATCCCGGAAAACGAGCTGAGCAAAAAGGCGGGAATCCGGCTTGACCGGAGAACGAACGGACCCGTGGTCTGTGAAAATATGGAAACCAGCGTTCCGGGGATTTTCGCCTGCGGGAACGTCGTCCATGTTCATGACCTCGTCGATTTCGTTACGGCGGAAAGCCAGCGCGCGGGGGCCGCCGCCGCGGAATATATCGCCCGTGGGGAAAGGCCGGGATGCGACGTCCTGGAGCTGACAAACGGCGACGGCGTCGCCTACACGGTGCCGCAGAGAATCCGCAGGTCCGGCGTAAAAAAGAGCGCGGAGGTTTTTTTTCGGGTCAGCCGTGTCTGCGGGCGGAGCACGCTTTGCGTGCGCTGCGGCGACGGCGACATCGCGGAGTTTAAACGCGACCACCTCGCGCCCGGGGAAATGGAGCATATCGTACTGCCGAAGGCGCTGCTCGAAAAATGCGGTTCCGGCAATCTTACCATATCCGTCAAGGAGGTTTCCCATGACTGAACTGATCTGCATCGTCTGCCCGCGAGGGTGCCATCTGAAGGTGGATGAAGAAAACGGCTTTTCCGTCACGGGCAATTCCTGCCCGCGGGGCGCGGAGTACGGCCGGGCGGAGCTGACCAACCCCACCCGCGTGGTCACATCCACGGTCCGGGTCGAGGGCGCGCTTCATCCCCGCTGCCCGGTCAAAACCAATGTCCCAATCCCGAAAAAGCTGGTTTTTGAAGCGGTAAGGGCACTCAACGGGGTCTGTCTTGAGGCCCCCATTGCCGCCGGACAGATCGTTGTGAAAAATGTCTGCGGCACGGGCGCCGATTTCATCGCTACAAGGAATTTGGAGAGAAGGTAGAAAAGGATGAAAAAGTATATTCTTTCCCTCGATCAGGGGACGACCAGCTCCCGTGCGATCCTGTTCGACCGCGACCAGAACATCGTGGGGATCAGCCAGAAAGAATTTACCCAGATTTATCCGCGGGAGGGCTGGGTGGAACATGACCCGATGGAAATCTATTCTTCCCAGAGCGCCGTCATGATGGAGGTGATCGCTCACAGCGCCGTCAAGGCGGAAGACATTGCGGCGATCGGCATTACCAACCAGCGCGAAACCACGATCCTGTGGGACCGCGCCACGGGCCTGCCGATCTATAACGCCATTGTGTGGCAGTGCCGCCGCACCGCGGAGATCGTCGACGGTCTGAAGGAACAGGGGCTGACGGATCACATTGAGAAAAGCACCGGCCTGATTCCCGACGCTTATTTTTCGGCCACGAAGATCAAATGGATTCTCGACCATGTTCCGGGCTCGAGAGCGCGCGCGCGGCGCGGTGAAATTCTGTTCGGCACGGTGGATACCTGGCTGATCTGGAAGCTGACGGGAGGGGCGGCCCACGTGACCGATTACACGAACGCTTCCCGCACGATGCTGTATGATATTCATAAGCTCCGTTGGGACGACACGCTTCTGGATGCACTGGATATCCCGCGCGGGATGCTTCCGGAAGTCCGCTCCTCGAGCGAAATCTACGGCTATGCCACTCTGCAGGGAACACGAATTCCCATCGCCGGCGACGCGGGTGACCAGCAGGCTGCCCTGTTCGGGCAGTGCTGCTTCGGTAAGGGAGAGGCCAAGAGCACCTACGGCACCGGATGCTTTCTGCTGATGAATACGGGGGACGCCCCCTGCAAAAGCAAAAACGGTCTGCTGACGACCATCGCCATCGGACGGGGCGGCTCCATCCAGTACGCGCTCGAGGGCAGCGTGTTCGTCGGGGGCGCGGTCATCCAATGGCTGCGCGATGAGATGCGGATGATTATGGAAAGCAGCGATGCCGAATATTATGCGCAGAAGGTCCCGGATACGGGAGGAGTCTATTTCGTTCCGGCGTTCACCGGCCTCGGCGCGCCGTACTGGGACATGTATGCGCGCGGCTGTATCATGGGGCTTACCCGGGGGACCAAAAGATACCATATTATCCGGGCGGCGGAGGAATCCATCGCATACCAGACCTTTGACCTGGTTCGGGCGATGGAGAAGGATACGGGTCTTGCCCTTTCGGAACTGAGAGCCGACGGCGGCGCAAGCCGCGACCGGTTTCTGATGCAGTTCCAGGCGGATATTCTGGGCAGCAGGATCCGCCGGCCGATGATCCGGGAGACAACCGCGCTCGGTGCGGCCTATCTCGCAGGACTCGCGACCGGGGTATGGAAGGATACCGATGAGATCAAGGCGCTTTGGAAGTGCGACTGGACCTTCGAACCGAAACTTGAGCCGGCAAAAAAGGAGGCCCTGCTCGACGGATGGCGTCGGGCTGTGGAACGCAGCAGAGGCTGGATTGTGAAAAAATGATTTTTCGGAGGGGGTCGCCGCGAAACGTGTCATGCGGACGCGGCGTTGCGGCGGCCGATGCCCTTCATCAGCCCGTTCGCATGGAACGTCGCTTTTCCCGATCAAAGATTTGTCTTTTCTTAGGCTGCCATGGCGATGGAGATGCCGGCCGTGACCAGCGCCACCGCCAAAAGCGGGATCATGCCGTCGAAATACCCGGCGCGGTCTCCGAGCTTGTAGTACAGCACATAACAGACAAGGCTGATCAACGCGGCAACCCCGATCACGACGGCGAAGACGACCGCCGGCCTATGAGAGAATCGCCCCAATCCATACAGTGCGTTGATCTCGGACAGAGCCAGCATGGCCCAACCGACGATGAGAAAAAGCTCCGTTGTCACCTGCCGCTTGAAAAGCAGGACCGTAACGGCAAGCAGGATGAGGTAGGCGGCGATGCCGCCCCACAAAAGCAGCCCGTTTGGAAAAAGCGCGGCCTTGATGGATGCGGAGTGGATTCCTTTTACCGCCAGGATGACTGCGGCCAAGCCCGCGGCGAAGGCCGGAATCAGAAGCCATCCCGTTTTCATGCCCCGGATCGCTCCGGAGGGCTTGAATGCCAGCAGCCACCAGGCCAGATAAAACGCACAGCAAAAGATCAATAGAATATTGCTCCAGAAAATCTGTTTTGCGGAAAAGCCGAAAGATTGTATCGACAAGTTCTTATCCTCCTTCTGTTTTCCGAAACAATCCGGATGATTCAGAAAACGCAGATCAGTTTATGGTATAGTTTCCATATAATACGAAACCCGATAAAAAGCCAGTTTCCGAAACATACTATTGGTAACTGATATTTTAGGGGGGGGGAAACGGACCATGAGCGTACCAAAGAATGAAAAGCCGAAGCATGAAAACAGACTGATCTACGAGAAATCCCCATATCTTCTCCAGCACGCCCACAATCCCGTAGACTGGTATCCATGGGGTGACGATGCCTTTGAAAGAGCCAAAACGGAAGACAAGCCCGTGTTTTTATCCATCGGCTATTCTACCTGCCACTGGTGCCATGTGATGGAATACGAATCCTTTGAAGACGAGCGGGTGGCGGAGGAACTCAACAAAAATTTTATCAGCATCAAGGCCGACCGGGAAGAGCGGCCGGATGTGGACAGCTTCTACATGAACGCCTGCATGGCTTTGAACGGTTCGGGCGGCTGGCCGCTGAGCTGTTTCCTGACGCCGGATAGAAAACCGTTTTTCGCGGGTACCTACTTTCCGAAGGATGATGCCTACGGCCGCGCGGGCTTTCTCACGCTGCTCAGGCGGATCGCCGATATGTGGCGCGACAAGCGGGATGAGGTGAGCGCGGCCGCGGCGGGGCTTCTCGGACACGTTTCGGCGGGAGAAAAGAGGGGCGCCTTTCCGGAAAAAGCCGACGATGAGGCCTACGCCGAATTATGCCGCAGCTTCGACGGCGTTAACGGAGGCTTCGGCGGCGCGCCAAAATTCCCGTCGCTCCCCACTCTCCTTTTCCTTATGCGGTACGGCCTTGCAAAAAACGAGGCCGGGGCCTTTGACATGGTGCGAATAACCCTTGAGCGCATGCGGCGCGGCGGTATCTACGATGCTGTCGGCGGGGGCTTTTTCCGCTACTCGACCGACGGGCGCTGGCTCGTGCCCCACTTTGAAAAGATGCTCTATGACAACGCGCTGCATATTTATGCCTATTCCGAGGCGGGCGCGCTCCTTGAAAAAAGCTTTGAGCGCACGGTCCGCGAGACGGCTGAATTTGTTCTGCGCGACCTGCACGACATCCGGGGCGGTTTCTATACCGCCCTGGACGCCGACAGCGGGGGAGGAGAGGGCAGGTATTACCTCTGGAGTCCGCGGGATGTGGGTGAAGCCCTCGGCAGCGCCGACGGCACACGATACTGCGCCCTCTATGGCGTGGCGGCGCACGGGAATTTCGAGGGCAGGAGCATCCCCAACCTGCTGAAACAGGCGCTTTCTTCGGATGAGGATAGAAACTTTACGGCGTCTGCAAATCGGCGTCTGCTCGAATATAGAGACAGGCGGCCCCGGCCGTTCCGCGACGACAAGGTGCTCACCGCGAACAACGGCCTGATGATAGCGGCGCTTGCCTGCGCGGGGCGTATTTTCAAAGAGAAGACCTATATCGGGCACGCGAGAAAGTGCGCCGACTTCATCCTTCAAAACCTGTTTTCCGGCGAAAGGCTGCTTGCCCGGTGGCGTGCGGGCGAAGCGGGCGTCCCCGCGGGCTGCGGTGATTACGCCTTCCTCATCTGGGGGCTGATCGAGCTGTACGAGGCCACTTTTGAGCCGTGCTGGCTCGAACAGGCGCTCCGGCTCACCGACAGCGCCGGCCGCCTTTTCTGGGATCGGGCGCAGGGCGGCTATTACCTCAGCGGAAGCGATATGGGCGACCTGCCCCTTCGGCAGAAGGAATATTATGACGGCGCGCTTCCTTCGGCCAACTCGGTGATGGCGCAGAACCTTATCAGGCTTTCCCGCCTTACGGGCGACCCGGGATTTGAGACCCGCGCGGCGGCTGTTTTCGACAGCGCGGCGGATGGCGTTGGCAGATACCCCGCCGCATACTGCGGGCTGCTTTGCGCGTTCGAGCATGCAAAGGCCGGCGGCAGCGAGCTCGTCATCGCAAACGGCGAGGGAGTTGAAAAAATGCTCCTCGCGCTTCCGCGCTTTGCTCCTTTTCATGTGACGGCCGTCTGCGGCGCGGGCTATGAGAAAATGGCGGAGCTTGCCCTTTTTACGCAGGATGACGAGGCGATCAACGGACGAGCAGCCGCCTATCTGTGCATCGGCGGCGCCTGCCTGCCGCCGATGACCGACCCCTCGGCGCTCAGGGAGCGGCTGGAGCGGAAAGCGGCCGTGTATTGATTTCAGATGAAAGCAAGACGATGCTTCTGCCATTATGACGCATCTTGAGTGCCGTCGAAGAGTGATTTTGACGGCGGAGTTTCGCACCGTTCAATGCCGCCAAAGAAAGGGCTTGCCTTCTGTTACTGATCCAGCGGTTTTCCCAATCGGCATCCGAAATCCACAAAATTTTCATTTTGGGTGACCAGAAGGTCGCGCGAGCCGACAGGGAGATCATCAAAAATCTCTTTTGGCACGCTCATCGTGATTTCTGTGCCATTGTCAAAGCGGAACTTCACGAGATGAGAAACGCGATGGCTTGGCATTTTAGAAGTTCCCGTTTTTTCCATCATTACCTTTTTCCCAAGTATGGTGGCATAGGTTTCATTCTCTGGCGCGGCGTCATCGATCAGGCCCTTTCCGCCTTTTAAATTCTTGTGAAAGCTGACAAAGCTCCAGATTACCGCGCCGAAGATAAATACTGCCGCTCCTATTAAAATAAACATGGCTTCCATTTTAAATCTCTTTTCCGATTCGTTGGGCTTTTCCCTAACGATAGAATATTGCGGAAAATTTATTAATTTATTATAGAAATTATAGAATTAAGTGTCCGATCTGGAATAGGCGTTCTTCATCTGGCCGCTCAGTTCAAAGAGAACCTTGTCGAGCGTATCGGCGGTCTCATGCTTCAGCATGTCCGCGATTTCCTGATTGGCCCGTTCCCGAAGGGCAACTCGTTTTGAAGGATCCGCTTCCCGCCGGAGCTTCTCATCGTATCGGTTGATCAGCGCATGTCCTTTGGACTGCACAGCAAGCCGATACCGCTCAATATGAAATATTGATTTCCTGTAAGACGCGTCTGCCATAGCGGCGATCATGCGGCTGGACCAGTAGAAATTATCGGTTGAAACTTCCTTTGTCGTATTGGCAAGATAGTCCGGTGTTGCGGATACATTGGCATAAAAAGGTGCCGCCGCATTGAAGGCGTTGGATCCAAAGGCGATCCACTCCACCACGCGGAACTCCGCCGGGACGTCCGGGCGCATCTGGATCAAAGCCATAAAGTCGTTGCGGTTGACGCCGATCGGGCGGAAGATGCCTTTCATGGCCGGATCGCCATGGCTTTCATAGGGATCGTACGGCGTTCCCTGATAATGGGAGGACAGCGCGTATTTTACATCCTCCGGCGTGATCTTTTTTTCCGGCATCATGCACCAGGGCAGGTCATCGGAACGCGGCGTGAAATCCGCATTCGGGCCGTCCCATACTTTGGTGCGGGGGTTAAAATACCGCAGCATGAACCAGGCGCGCGGCGTATTGTAAACATGATCCGCATCCTCGTGGCTTCCAAAAGCGTCTCTCGGATTGAGGTCTCCATTCCGCGATAGATTCAAATGGTTCTCCTCAATAAACTCCTTCAGATCGGCCGAGCACATATAATTTTTCTTTTCGGTCAGCGCCTCTTCCAGATCAAACCGGTCAAGTCCCAGCTGATTCGGCATCACGACATAAACATCATCCGGCACCTTCCTGGCGATCCAGTGATGGCCG